>CAYVDO010000028.1:0-33661 GCA_964450125.1 uncultured bacterium | reverse complement strand
AGACCGCGGTGGCTCCTGGCGATCTCGAGCGGCCGTGCGTGTACGAGCTCGGCGACGGGCGTCGCCAGCGCTACGACTTCCGCTTCGATCGAACGCAAGTCGCGCCGGGGCTCGACGACCCAGGCGACCGCTGGCGCGCCTGGTCGCGGTCGATCGGCGCGACCATTCGCAGCTTGACCGGCGCCGCAGGGAAGCTCACGAGCGAGGACGTCCGCAAGCTCACCGCGGGCTTCCTTCTCATGGATCTCTCCGAGGATGCCGTCTCCAAGCTCGATCTCTTCGTTCGCGTTCTCTCGAAACGAGCGTTCGACGCGGCGCGGCGGCGAGAGTCCTACACCGCACAGCGCCGGGCGAGCGCGTTGGAACTGAATTTGCTGCTTGGTGTTGCGTTGCCGATGGTCATCTGCATGCACGACGGGGTCGTGCGGACGCTCGCCAGGCAGAGCGGCTCGCCCGACGCGTGGCGGCTGATGACGCCGACGGACCTTCATGCGTGGCTGGCGAATGGCGGCGGGAAGGGGGCCCTCGGATGACGACGCCGGAGACTCGGAGCGCGCTCGAGCCGGCGGCGCAGCGAAGACGGAGCAAAGCGGCGCAGAGGCCCCCCGCATGCGCGAGAGGGCCGGCGTGATCGCCGCGCTCGGTCGCGCGCTCACGAGGCGCTTCGGCTTCGCCCCGGCCGCCGAGCTCGATCTCATCCGCAGCGAGCTCTTCAGCGTCGAGCGTCTCGAGCAGCACGCCGCGACACTCGCCGTCGCGCAGCGTGTGACCCCGCGGCCGGTCCGCGGCGTGAGGCTCCATCGCCGGCTCACGGCGAACGCCGAAGCGCTCAGGCGCGCGTACCGCACCATTCTCGCGGCGAGCGGGGAAGGGCGATCCATCACCCCCGCCGCCGAGTGGTTGGTCGACAACTTCCACGTGGTCGAAGAGCAGATCCGCGAGGTCCGCGCCGACTTGCCGCCCGGCTACTACCGCCAGCTCCCCAAGCTCGCGGACGGACCGTTGCGCGGTCATCCGCGGGTCTTCGGCGTGGCCTGGGCGTACATCGCTCACACCGACAGCCGCTTCGATCCGGTCTCGCTCGGCCGCTTCGTTCGCGCCTATCAGCAGGTGCAGCCGCTCACCATCGGTGAGCTGTGGGCGCTGGCGATCACGCTGCGGATCGTGCTGGTCGAGAACCTGCGTCGCGCAGCCGATCAGCTCGTGCGCGGTCGCGTGGCGCGGCAGGAGGCGGACGCGCTGAGCGAGCAGCTGCTGAGCTTCGGCTCGTCGGACGCCCAGCGCGCCTCGCGCGTGTTGGCGCGGATCACCGCGGCGCCGCTCGACAGCGCGTTCGCGGTGCAGCTCATCCAGCGGCTCAGGGATCAGGATCCGACGGCCACGCCGGCGCTCGGCTGGCTCGACGAGCGCCTCGCGGCGCAGGGCACGACCGCCGACGATCTGGTTCGCGAGGAGCATCGCAAGCTCGGCGCGAGCAACGTCACGGTCCGCAACGTGATCACCAGCATGCGGCTGATGTCGGACCTGGATTGGAAGAAGATCTTCGAGAGCCTGAGCCTGGTCGACGAGGCGCTTGGCTCGGGCAGCGACTTCGCCGCCTTGGACTTCGCCACCCGCGACCGCTACCGCCACGCGATCGAGGAGCTGGCGCGCGGCTCCGAAGCAACCGAGCTCGAGGTGGCCGGACAAGCGATGCGTGCGTGCCAGGCCGCCGCCGGCGATGGCGAAGGTGATCCGCGCCACCCGACGGAGCGCGAGCAGGATCCCGGCTACTACCTGATTGCATCGGGGCGACGGGCGCTCGAGCGCACGATCGGTTTTCGTCCCTCGTGGCGTGTCTTGCTGCCGCGGGTCTATCAGGCCCTGGGGCTCCCGGGTTACGTCGGCGCCCTCGCTGTCGTCATGGCGCTGGTGTGCGCCGTCGCGCTGTGGCCGCTGCTCGACGCAGGGCTCGCGCCGGTGCTGATCCTGTGCTTCGCGGCGCTGGCACTGATCCCGGCGTCGCACGCGAGCGTGGCGCTGCTGCATCGCCACGTGAACCGGGTGTTCGGACCGCGCGTCATGCCGGGTCTCGAGCTTCGGGATGGCGTGCCGCCCGAGCTTCGCACGCTGGTGGTGGTCCCCACGCTGCTGACGTCGCTCGCGAGCGTCGAGGAGCAGATCGAGCATCTCGAGGTCTGCCACCTCGCCAACACCGAGGGAGATCTGCGCTACGCGCTCCTCTCCGACTGGAAGGATTTTCCCACCGAGACCGCCCCGGACGACCAAGCGCTGCTCGCGGCGGCTGCCGCAGGGATCGCGCGCTTGAACTCACGCCACGGCCCAGCGGACGACGGGGATCGGTTCCTGCTGCTCCATCGCCGCCGGGTGTGGAACGAAGGCGAGGGCGCCTGGCTCGGCTGGGAGCGCAAGCGCGGCAAGCTGCGCGAGCTCAACCGCTGGTTGCGTGGCGCCACCGACACGACCTTCGTCGCGGTGGATGGCCGTGCCCCCGTGCCGCCGAGCCGCGTGCGCTACGTCCTCACGCTCGATTCGGATACGCGCCTGCCGCGCGGCACAGCGCGCCGGCTCGTGGGGAAGATGGCTCATCCCCTGAATCGGCCGCGTTTCGACCGCGCCTGCGGGCGGGTGGTCGCGGGACACGCGGTCTTGCAGCCACGGGTCAACCCCGGGCTGCCCATGGACCACGACGCCTCGCGCTATCAGCTCGCATTCTCGGGACCCGCGGGGATCGATCCGTACTCGTTCGCCGTCTCGGACGTCTACCAGGATCTCTTCGGCGAGGGCTCGTACACGGGCAAAGGGATCTACGAGATCGACGCGTTCGAAGCGGCGATGGAGAACCGCGTCCCGGACAGCTCGGTGCTCAGCCACGACCTCCTCGAAGGCATCTTCGCGCGTGCGGGGCTCGCGTCCGACATCGAGGTGTTCGACGAGTTTCCAGCGCGTTTCGACGTGGCGGCGGCGCGCCAGCACCGCTGGGCGCGCGGCGACTGGCAGCTCTTGCCGTGGATCTTCGGACGGGGACGGGATTCGAGCGGCGAGCCGGGGCGTCGAGGCATTCCTTGGATCGGACGCTGGAAGATGTTCGACAACCTGCGCCGCTCGCTGCTGCCGCCGATGGCGCTGCTCGCGCTACTGGCGGGCTGGCTCTTGCCGATGCCGCTCGCCTTGGAGTGGACCACGTTCGTCCTCGCGGCGCTCGCGACTCCTGCCGTGCTTCCCGTCGCCGACGCCATCGTCCCGCGGTCCGCGGCCACCTCCACGCGCGCCCACCTCCGCGCGCTGCGTGGCGAAGTGGGCCTGGCCTCGGCGCAAGTCGCGCTCTCGATCTCGTTCCTCGCGTTCGACGCGTGGATGATGAGCGACGCGATCCTGCGCACGCTCTACCGGGTGTGGGTGGGGCGACGGCGTCTCCTCCAATGGGTCACCGCGGCGCAGTCCAAGTTCCAGCGGCCGCTCGACGTTCGCGGCTTCTATCGCCGGATGGCGGGCGGCGTGGTGATCGCGTGCGCCGCAGGCGTGGGGGTCGTCGCCGGTGGCGGCGCATGGGCCGTCGCGCTGCCGTTCGTGGCGCTGTGGGGGGCGGCGCCGGCGCTCGCGCGCTGGACGAGCTTGCCGCTGGCGTCCGCCACCGACGCCGGCCTCACGGCGGACGATGCCCAACGGCTGCGGCGCATCGCGCGTCGCACCTGGGGCTACTTCGAGGCCTTCGTGCGCCCCGAAGACCACATGCTGCCGCCCGACAACTTCCAGGAAGATCCGGCGCCGGTCGTGGCGCATCGAACCTCGCCGACCAACGTCGGGCTCTACCTGCTCTCGCAGCTGGCGGCGCGCGACCTCGGATGGATGGGCGCGCTCGACACCGTGGAGCGCTGGGAGCGGACCATCGCCACGATGGAGACGATGGAGCGCTTCCGCGGTCACTTCTTCAACTGGTACGACACCCGCGACCTGCGGCCGCTCGAGCCGCTCTACGTCTCGTCGGTGGACAGTGGGAACCTCGCCGGCCATCTGATCGCGCTCGCCAACGGGTGCCGCGAGCTGGCGAGCCAACCGCTGGTGCACCCCGAGTGGGCCGCCGGGATCGCCGACGCCGTGGGGCTGATCCGCGAGAGCCAGCGCGCGGTGGCTGCCGAGCGGCGCAGCGCGACGGTGCCCCGCGCGCATCTCGACGACGCGCTGCGGGCGCTCGAGCAGGAGCTCGCGTCTCCTCCGTGCTCGCCGGTCGCGACACGGGCCTGGCTCGGCGGGCTCGCTACACACGCGGAGACGGTGCTCGACATCGCGCGCGCGTCGAGTGAGGAGGCGAGCGGCACCGCGGGAGCCGAGGTGCTGGCGTGGGTGGAGGCGCTGGTGGCGACGATCCAGAGCCAAGCGCGTGACCTCGATGTCCTGACGCCGTGGGCGTCGCTGCTCGCCGAGGACGATCGCTCCCCCTGGGCAACGCTCCTCGATGGCGCCGCGCGCCCCGACGAGCTGCCGGCGCGCTGCGCCGAGGCGCTGGCGATTCTCGATCGCGCACCCGAGGCGCGATCCGCGCAGGGCGACGCCCTGGCCGCGGCCATCGGCCGCTCGGCGAGCGGCGCACGAGCGTTGGCGGACAGGCTCGCGGCGCTCGCCGAGCGCATCGAGCGGCTGTGGCGGGCGATGGAATTCGGGTTCCTGTTCGACGACGAGCGCGAGCTCCTGTCGATCGGCTATCGCTTGGGCGACGGCACCCTCGACCCGAGCTACTACGACCTCCTCGCGTCGGAGGCGCGCCTCGCGAGCTTCGTCGCGATCGCCAAGGGCGACATCCCGGCGCGCCACTGGTTCCGCCTGGGCCGTAGGCTCACCGCAGTGGACGGGGGAGCGGCGCTCGCCTCGTGGTCGGGCTCGATGTTCGAGTACCTCATGCCGTCGCTGGTGATGCGCGCCCCCGAGCGCAGCCTGCTCCAGCAGACCTGCCACCTCGTGGTGCGGCGCCACATGAAATACGGCGCCGAGCTGCGCGTGCCGTGGGGAGTCTCGGAAGCGGCGTACAACGCGCGCGACCTCGAGCTCACGTATCAGTACTCGAACTTCGGCGTCCCGGGTCTGGGCCTCAAGCGTGGGCTGAGCGACGACGCGGTGGTCGCGCCCTACGCCACGGCGCTCGCGTCGATGCTGAGCCCCGCGGCCGCCACTGCGAACTTCGCACGTCTCGAGGCCGCCGGTGGGCGGGGACGCTACGGCTTCTACGAGTCGCTCGACTACACGCGCCGCCGCCTTCCCGACGGCGACACCGTGGCGATCGTGCGCGCCTACATGGCGCATCACCAGGGGATGACCGTGGTGGCCATCGCCAACACGTTGCGCGGTGGCGCGATGCGAGCGCGATTCCACGCGGAGCCGATCGTCCAAGCCACCGAGCTCTTGCTCCAGGAACGGACGCCCCGCGAGGTCGCCGTGACGCGTCCGCGTGCCGAGGAGGTCGAGGCGGCCGGCAGCACGCGCGGCCTCCTGCCGACCACCAGCCGGCGGTTCCGCTCGCCGCACCATCCGATCCCGCGCACCCATCTGCTCTCGAACGGTCGCTACGCGGTCATGCTCACCGCCGCGGGCTCCGGCTACAGCCGCTGGCTCGATCTCGCCATCACGCGCTGGCGCGAGGACGTCGCCGAGGACGCGTGGGGTTCGTACGTGTTCTTGCGCGACGTCTCGAGCGGCGAAACGTGGTCGGCCGGCTACCAGCCGATGGGGCGCGAGCCGGATGCCTACGAAGTGGCCTTCGTGGAGAACGGCGCGGAGATCCGCCGCCGCGACGGCACGCTGAGCACGACCCTCGACGTTGCGGTGTCACCCGAGAGCGACGGCGAGGTTCGCCGCGTGTCGATCACCAACTCGGGGAGCCGTGCTCGCGAGATCGACGTCACGTCGTACGCCGAGCTGGTGCTGGCCCCGGCGGCGGCGGATGACGCGCATCCCGCGTTTTCCAAGCTCTTCGTGCAGACCGAGTTCATCGCCGACACCGGCGTGCTGCTCGCCACACGCCGTCCGCGCTCGCCGAGCGAGCGCGCGGTGTGGGCCGTGCACTTGGTGGTGGTGGAGGGCGAAATGCTCGGCGCGATCCAGCTCGAGACCGATCGCGCGCGGTTCCTGGGGCGGGGACGCACGTGCCGCACACCCATCGCGGTGTTGGACGGCCAACCGCTCTCGGGTGCCACGGGCACCGTCCTCGATCCGATCTTCAGCCTGCGCCGACGGGTGCGCGTGCCCGCAGGAGCCACGGTGCGGGTCGCGTACTGGACGCTGGTCGCGACGTCGCGCGCCGAAGCCTTGGACCTCGCCGACAAGCATCAAGATCCGGCCGCGTTCGAGCGCGCCTCCACGCTCACCTGGACCCAGGCTCAAGTGCAGCTTCACCATCTGGGCGTGGGGCCGGACGAGGCGCACCTCTTCCAGCGCCTCGCCAACCACGTGCTCTATTCCGATCCCAGCCTCCGGCCGACACCCGAGGCCTTGGCTCGCAACGAGCTCGGTCCTTCGGCGCTGTGGCCCTACGGCATCTCCGGAGATCTGCCCATCGTCCTGGTGCGGATCGACGACCCCGAGGACATGCGTCTCGTGCGCGAGGTCCTGCTCGCGCACCAGTACTGGCGCATGAAGCAGCTCGCGGTGGATCTGGTCATCCTCAACGAGCGCGCTCCCTCCTACACGCAAGATCTTCAGGGCGCGCTGGAGACCGCCGCGCGCGCCGGTCACTCGAGCGTCGCTCCGGAAGGCGATGGCGCGCGCGGAAGCGTCTTCATCCTGCGCGCCGAGCTGATCTCGGCGGAAGCGCGGCGGCTGCTGGGCGCCGCGGCGCGTGCGGTGCTGCTGAGCCGGCGCGGGAGCCTCTCCGAACAGCTCGAGCCGCTGGGGATGCCCGAGATCGCGCCGGTGGCCAAGCGCCGACGCCGGCCGGTTCCGCGCGCCGCGGAGCCAGCCGCAGCCAAGCCGCGACTCGAGTTCTGGAACGGGCTGGGTGGCTTCGCCGGCGGGGGCCGGCAGTACGTGACGGTGCTGGACGCGGGCCAGGAGACGCCGGCGCCGTGGATCAACGTGATCTCGAATCCCTCGTTCGGCTGCCAGGTGTCCGTGGACGGGGGCGGCTACACCTGGTCGCAGGACAGTCGCGCGAATCAGCTCACGGCGTGGGCGAACGATCCGGTGGTGGATCGCCCCGGGGAGGTGCTCTACGTCGGCGACGACGACACCGGCGACCTGTGGACACCGACGGCGCGGCCGATTCGCAGCGAGGACGGCCATTACGTCTGTCGTCATGGCTGGGGCTTCAGCCGCTTCGAGCACGTCGGCGGCGGCTTGAGCCTCGCGCTGGACGTCTACGTGCCGCTCGACGATCCGCTGAAGGTCTCACGTCTCACGATCCAGAACCGCTCGGATCGCCCACGTCGGATCTCCGTCACCGCGTACGTCGAGTGGGTCCTGGGTGTGTCGCGGGCGGCGTCGGCGCCGTTCACGATCACGGAGATCGATGCCGAGACCGGCGCGCTGTTCGCGCGGAACCCCTGGCGCACGGGCCTCGAAGGTCGCGTGGCGTTCGCGGATCTGGCGGGCAAGCAGACGTCCTGGACCGGGGATCGAGTCGAGTTTTTGGGACGCCACGGCACGCTCGACGATCCGGCGAGCTTGCGTCGCGGTCAGCGGCTCTCGGGCCGAGTCGGCGCGGGGCTCGACCCGTGCGCGGCGCTTCAGGCCCACGTCGAGCTGGCGCCTGGGGCAAGAGCGGAGGTGGTGTTCTTCCTCGGCGAAGCGGAGTCGCGCGAGCGGGCACGGGCGCTGATCGAGCGCTATCGCAGCGCCGATCTCGATGCCGCGCTTCACGACGTGGTCGAGCACTGGGACCACCTCTTGGGCGCCGTTCGAGTTCGCACGCCCGATCGCTCGATGGACGTTCTGCTGAACGGTTGGCTCAACTACCAGACGCTCGCGTGTCGCGTGTGGGCTCGCTCTGGCTACTACCAGGCGAGTGGTGCGTACGGCTTTCGCGATCAGCTCCAGGACGTGCTGTCGCTCACCGCGGTGGCGCCCGGGCTGGCGCGCGAGCACGTGTTGCGGGCCGCCGCGCGACAGTTCGTCGAAGGGGACGTGCAGCATTGGTGGCTGCCGCTGACCGGCAGGGGAGTGCGCACGCGGATCTCGGACGACTTGCTCTGGCTCCCCTACCTGCTGGCTGCGTACGTCGAGCGAACGGGTGATGCCGGCGTGCTCGACGAGCCGGTGCCGTTTCTCGAGGGGCCGCCGCTCGCAGCCGGCCAGCACGACCACTTCTTCGAGCCGACGGTCTCCGAGACGCGCGCGTCCCTCTACGAGCATGGCGCGCGCGCCCTCGACCGAAGCCTCGCCGTGGGAGCGCACGGGCTTCCGCTCATCGGTACCGGTGACTGGAACGACGGGATGAACCGCGTCGGCGAGGGTGGTGCAGGAGAGAGCGTGTGGCTCGGTTGGTTCCTCCACGCCGCGTTGACGAGCTTCGCGCCGCTCGCCGAAGCGCGCGGCGAGATCGAGCGCGCCCGCGTCTGGCGTGCCCACGCCGTGGACCTCGCCACATCCGTCGAGCGCGAGTCGTGGGATGGGGAATGGTATCGGCGTGGCTATTTCGACGACGGCACGCCGCTCGGCTCGGCATCCGGCGACGCCTGCCAGATCGATTCGATCGCCCAATCCTGGGCCGTGATCTCGGGGGCGGGGGAGCCGAGCCGCCGCGCTCGCGCGATGGCCGCCGTGACGGAACGCTTGGTGCGGCGCGACGACGGGTTGATCCAGCTCTTCACCCCACCCTTCGATCGCACCGCGCTCGATCCTGGCTACGTGAAGGCGTACCCACCGGGGATCCGCGAGAACGGTGGCCAATACACGCACGCGGCGGCTTGGGTGGCGATGGCGTTCGCTGAGCTGGGTGACGGCGACGCCGCGACGGAGGCGTTCGCGCTTCTCAATCCCATCCACCACGCGAGCTCACGCGCGGCGATTCGGCGTTACAAGGTGGAGCCGTACGTGGCCTGCGCGGACGTCTACTCGGTTCGTCCCCACGTCGGGCGCGGTGGCTGGACCTGGTACACCGGCTCCGCGGGCTGGCTGCAACGGGTGGGGCTCGAGTCGATCCTGGGCTTCCGGCTGCACGGCGCGACACTCTCGATCGATCCGTGCATTCCCAAGGATTGGCCGGGCTTCGAGATCGCGTTTCGGCGCGGCTCGGCCCGCTACGACATCGCCGTCGAGAATCCGCTGCGCGTGAGCCGCGGGGTGGCGTTCGTCGAGATCGACGGCCGGCTCACGGCGAGCTCGAACGCCGAGATCGCGCTGGTGGACGATCACGCGACCCACCGTGTGCGCGTGATCCTGGGCTGAGTTCCTCCGTCGTCGACCCCCTCCGCGCGACGAAGGGGGAACGCGACCTACCGTCAGCCTGCGGTGCAAACCGCTTGGCCGCACGGGGCGTGTCTCGACCCCGCCCGTGCCACCCCAGCCGCGGCGGGCTCCCAAACCACTCGCTGCGCTCCCGTCTCGCCGCCCGCTCGCGGCGAGACGGAACACGCGCGGGTCGAACGGCCGCGCAGAAGAGATGGCTGGCTGCTTCGCGGCGATCCGTTCCACCCCCCGAACGGAAACGGGCGGGATCGTTTCGATCCCCGCGGGCTATCCACGGCGCGAGGTGTGCTGTGTTCCTTCGATGTGCTCCTCGTCCGGTAGTCCCCTGACAGGCTGCTGAAAAACTCGCCGGTGCGAGTTTTTCGAGCCTGTCGATGCTTCCTCGGGGGTCTGTTCCAGACCCCCGCCCCACGAACAGCGCGGTGCTCAAAGGGCCCCACCCCCAAGTCGACTCGCTACGCTCGTCGGCGCGCCTCTGGCGCGGGCCTTTCTCCACAGCCTGCTAACCGTCGATCGGTTGAATCGACAGGATCTCGGAACGGCGAATCGTGATGGGAATTCCCGATCGCGAAATCTCGACGGCGTCCGGTCTTTCCGTATATCGCCGCACGCGGAAGGTCGCGCCGCTCTTGAGGCGGATCTCGAAGTACCCGTCGCGTATCGCGCCGGCGTATGCCGGCGCGCTCAGGGGCGGAGGTGTGGGGTTGGCAGGAGCGGCGTTCGCACCGGGGGGGGGGGCAGGGGTGACACCGGGCGCCGTGCTCACCACGGCAGGTGGGGGTGTGACGGGAGCTGTAACGGTGGGCGCAGGGGCGGGCGTCACGCCGCGGATGGCATCGTCGAAGGCTCTGGCGATGGCGATGTGACCCGCGTCGTTCGGATGGATGCAGTCGCGCACGTACCAAGATTCGTTCGACGCGATCCCATGGCCGCGAAAGGCACCGTGGATGTCGACGATCTTCGCACCTCGTGCCCGTGCGAGATCCGCGAGGTCCGCATTCCAGCGCTCGAAGATCGGGTCGGTGGGCACCGCGCCGATCGCGATCGGACAGTTGCGCTCGACGAAGCCGCCGCGTCCGTCGCTCGAATCGTAGATCGTCGCCAGGTACACACGCGCTTCCGTGCCGCTACCAAATCGCCCTGGCCGCACGAGATCGTCGATGGCATCCGCGACGTTGCGTCGCACTCCCTGCCGCACCTCGAGATCGGCTCCGCCGATCGCCACCGCGGCCGCTTCCCGAAGATCGTTGCCGGCAATGGTGATGACGATTCCCACCGGCCCCGGCAGGTCGGCGGGGAGCATGCGCGCCTGCGCGGCGAGATCACGGGAGCGTGCGCCGGCACGGGCGCCTCGCACCACGCGCAGCGATCCCGGCCGCCCGCCGGCGAGGCGTTTGGTCAGCTCGGCGACGTAGGTCGTCTGGCCCGGGGGCGGATCGCCAATCGAATCGCCGAGGATCACCAGCGTGCGGATCGGGGGTGGCGACGCCGGTGATGGCGCGGTCGAGTCGGCCGCGCCGGCGGCCGAGCCAGCGCCGGCCACCTTCGCACCCAGTGCTTGGGCCGCGAGGTCCGGGCGATTGGTGACCAGGCTCGCCACACCCTGGTCGAGAAGTCGCTGCATCTCAGCCGGATCGTCCACCGTGAAGGCTTGCACCGGGATGCCGCCGCCCTTGAGGGCAGCGATCTCGGGCACACCGACTCCCGCGGCCGTGAGCTGACCGGGCTCGCCCGTCACGAGATTGCCGGCCGGGCGCGGGTCCTTCTTGTCACTCCGAATGAGGGCCACCAGCTCGCGGGCGCTCGCCTCATCGAAGTTCGTCGGCACATTCGGCAATTGGGCGCGCACTTGCTCGAGCACGTCGCCGCTTCGGGACGCCACCAGCACCCGCGAAGCGGCCTGCGCCGCTTGGATCACGCGCACGACGGGACCCACCGCCTCCACCCCCTCTTTGATCTCGAGCTGAAAGCGCGTGCTAGGCATCGACGTGAGCGCTTCTTGTAGCGTGGGGACGCGGGCGCCTTGGCCACGGTTCGGGAACGTGCGCCCGCCGTCGGTGGTGAATCGATACGCGGCATCGAGCTTCTGCAGCGCGGCCAATGGCTGCGCCGCCACCGCGCCGGTCCCGTCGGTGGTGCGATCCACGGTCGGATCGTGGATCAGCACCGGGACGCCGTCGGACGTGAGACGGACATCGGTCTCGATCACCGCATCGGGCCAGCGCAGCGCCACCGCCCGGAACGCCACCATCGTGTTCTCCGGAAAGAGCGCGGCACCTCCGCGGTGCGCCACGATCCCGATCGAACCCGCAAAGAACAGATGCTGCGTCGCGGATGGAGCCGCCGTCGCGGCTGGAGCCTGCGCCGCGAAAGCGGACGGAACCGCGAGCCAGGTCGCGATGAGCGTCAGCACGATTCGTCGCATGAACGACCTCCCGTCGCTACCGTAACTCGCTTGTGACGCACGCGCAGGCGAGATCGACCTGCCCGTCGTCGCGCCCCCGCGGCTCACGCGCTCACCCAGCGCAGCGGTCGTTCCAGCACGAACGCGAGGTCCCACGCGTAGAGAAGCACGTAGGTGAGAGCGCCCACTGCGCCGCTCACCGCGAGACCGTACGGAACGGCGGCGCGCCGCCCCAGACGTCCGCCCTCGACGCAGACCACGTGCAGCACCACCACGGGAACCACCGCGGCGGCGAAGCTCGCCAGGAAATACGTGACGATGGTGTTGGGATACGCGAGCCATACCAGCAACCCGAGCGGTGGCAGCAGCACCGCGAGCTCCCGTCCCGCGGAACGTAGAGCCGTCCTCAGCGTGTGCCATGAGCCGCCGAGGCGAAATGCCATGACCCCGAAAAGCACCAGATAGACAGCACAAAGCGCGGCCACGACCTGGCGACGCATGTGCCCATCGGCGCGGGCGATGAGTCCCTGCAGCGTCACGGCTTGATCCGCGCTCTGCACCGGGAAGAGCGACGCCCACGCCGCTTTCGCGCCGTGGAAGTCGGATTGCTCGAAGCGCATCTCGCCGAGCGCCTTGCCCGCTTCGAAGGCCTCCGCACGCTCGGCGAAGCGCTCCCGGATCTCGCGGTAGCGCGCGACGGCGCCCTCGGAATCGCCGCGGTGGCGTCTCGCCCGTGCCACGAACAGGAGCGCTCGTGGCACCAGCGTGAACTCGGGATACTCGCGCGCCCACGCGTCGAGCGCGTGGGCCGTATCCAGCTCGTCGGCCTCGGCGCGGGTGTGGCGCTGCATGATCCCCTCGTAGCGGCGGAGCGCTTCGACGCCGTCGGCGAGCGCCGATTCGAGGAGGCTCACTCGCGCCGGTACACCAGCGCTCCATCGTGACTCGGGGAAGTCTCGAGCGAGCGCGCGGTAGTGCGTGAGCGCGCCCGTCAGGTCGCCGAGGCGACGCTGGCGCAGCCGCGCGGCCTGGTAATGCGCCTCGGCACTCTCGGGCGCCGTGGGAAAGCGGCCCGTCACCTCCTCGAAGCGGCTGAGCGCGTCCGCGCTGGCACCGGTGCGGTCGAGGGCGCGCGCCTCGGCCAAGAGCCGTGCGGCTTCGGAGACGGACGGCGCGCTCGGGGGGGCGGCGGCCGCGGAGGTCATCACCATGGTCGTCAGCAATGCCACGGCGATCCACGCGCGTTGCAGGCGCCGCCTGGCGGCGCGACGCCAGCGCGCGACGTTTGACCCGCGGAAGTCGAACATGACACCATCGTTACAGGATCGCGTCCGTGCGGAAACGCCACGCAGGCCGGATCCGATTCGAGTCTCGTCGTACCCACCGATCAAAGAGGAATACCCGATGCTCGCACAGCTTTCCCGCCCCATCCGCGCTGCGCTCGCCGCTGGCCTCGCCGTTTGCGCGGCCGCTGGCTGCACCGTGAAAACCCGCCCCAACGCGGACGAGATCTCCGCTGCGCAGGCGACGCCGCTCGCGTATCCGTACCAGTTCGTGGTGATGGGCGATTCACGCACCCCGGGCGTCGAGGTCTTCAAGCAGCTGCTGACGCAGACGGCCCAGCTCGCGCAGCCGCCGGTCTTCGGAATCAACGTAGGCGACTTGGTCCTCACAGGTCTCGAGCTCGAATACAACAATTACATCGACTCGCTGGTGGACGTGAGTTATTCGTTCATCAACGGGATCGGGAACCACGAACAATACGCACCCGAAGGCTCGAGCCTCTTTCAGACCGCGTTCGGACCGGAAGACTTCTACTTCGATTACGGGTCGAGCCGCTTCATTTACCTCGACAACTCGAACCCCAGCGCCTACGGCCTCACGACGGCGCAGCTCGCGTGGCTCGAAAGCCTCCTCGACGATCCCACGCACCCCGACAAGTACACGTTCATGCACGTGCCGCCCACGCTGCCCTCGGGCGCTGTCGAGACGTCGGTGACCGCTGGTGCCGTGATCCCCGGTGACGACGTGTACACGCCGAACCGCGCCGGCATCCTGAACGGCATCGCTTCGTTCCCGGGCACCGCCGAGCTCATCAACCTCCTCGAGGCCTACCAAGTGCGGATCGCGTTCTTCGGCCACATCCACGACTTCGAGCACTCGTTCGCCAATGGTGTTCATTACGTGGTGACCGGGGGCGCAGGTGCCGAGATCGGAACGGTCGAGGACAACCCACCCAACTACGGTGTCTTCCATCATTTCATGAAGGTGCAGATCGCCTCCGACGGTCAGAGTCGCGTGGATCTGATCAAGTACGGCAACGGCACGACGCCGAGCCCCGAGTACGGGTTCGACTTCTCCACCACGCCTGCTTCCTGATCCGCGTCTCCTTCCTCGCGCGACGCCCCGGACGGTTCCCGTCCGGGGCGTCGGTCGTTTTGCGATAGACCGTGCGCGTGACGATCCCGAGCGAGTCGCATCGGCTTCGCGACATCGATCTGCCCGTACGATCGGTGCTGCCCGCGTTGCGCGCAGCTCTCGCGGGTCGACGCGCGGCGGTACTGCGCGCCGAGCCGGGAGCGGGGAAGACCACGCTCGTTCCGCTCGCGCTTCTCGACGAGCCGTGGCTCGCTGGCACCAAGATCGTGATGCTCGAGCCGCGCCGGTTGGCCGCGCGCGCAGCGGCGCGGCGCATGGCGTGGCTCCTCCGCGACGAAGTGGGCGGGCTGGTGGGGCATCGGGTTCGGTTCGACACGCGAGTGAGCACCCGCACGCGGATCGAGGTGGTGACCGAGGGAGTGCTCACCCGGATGCTCCTCGACGACCCGAGCCTCGACGGTGTCGGCGTGGTGATCTTCGACGAATTTCACGAACGCAGCGTCCACGGCGATCTGGGGCTGGCGTTGGCGCTCGAGACCCGGGCAGCGTTGCGCCCGGAGCTTGCGTTGCTGGTGATGTCCGCCACGCTCGATGGCGCGGCCGTGGCCGCGACGCTGGGTGGGGCACCGGTGATCGACTGTCCCGGGCGCGTGTTTCCCGTGCAGACGCGGTATCGGCCGGTGGCGCGGGACGGACGACTCGCCGATGCGGTGGCGGCCGCTGTCCGCGAGGCGCTTCGCGACGAGCCAGGGGACGTATTGGTCTTCCTACCCGGGGCACGCGAGATCCGGCACGTCGCGGAGCGACTCGAGCCGCCGCCGCAGCCGAAACTGCGCGTGCACGCCCTGCACGGAATGCTGGAAGGTGCCGCGCAGGACGCAGCCATCGCCCCCGCACCGCCGGGCGAGCGCAAGGTCGTGCTCGCGACCTCGATCGCCGAAACCAGTCTCACCATCGAGGGCGTGCGGGTGGTGATCGATGCCGGGATGGCGCGCGTGGCCCGGTTCTCGCCGCGTACCGGCATGGGTCGCCTCGAGACCACCCGCGTGAGCCGCGCCGCGGCGGATCAGCGCCGCGGGCGCGCCGGGCGCACCGAGCCGGGTGTCTGTTACCGCCTCTGGTCCGAGGCCGACGAAACGACCCTCGTGCCATTCGCCGCGCCCGAGATCGCGAGTGCCGATCTCACGCCCCTGGTGCTCGACCTGGCCGTCGCGGGCGTGCGCGAGCCGGAGCGGATGGGCTGGGTCGACGTGCCTCCGGCAGCGCATCTCACGGCTGCGCGGACGCTGCTCGCCGAGCTCGGTGCCATCGACGACGCCGGCAACCCGACGTCGCACGGACGCGCGATGGCGGCGCTGGGGCTGCATCCGCGGCTCGCGCACATGGCGCTGATGGCGCTGCGCGCCGGCCAGGGAGCCACCGCCGCGGATCTGATCGCGCTTCTCGGCGATCGCGACGTCGCCCGCGGCGGTGCCGCCGCCGACGTCGATCTCAGGCTGCGTCTCGAGGCGCTGCACGGCGACGGCGGGGGGCTCGCGGTCGATCGCGGCGCGATTCGTCGTGCCCGCACCGAGGCCGACGAGTGGAGACGGCGGCTCGACGTCCCCCGCCACGAGCGCCCCGACGCGAACGCCGCTGCCTGGGTGCTGGCGCAGGCCTATCCCGATCGGATCGCTCAGAGCCGGGCCAACCAGCCCGGCCGATTCCTGCTGGCACAGGGGCGCGGCGCGATCCTCGATGGCGGGCAGCCGCTCGCCCGCCAGGAGTATCTGGTGGTGGCCGATCTCGACGATCGCGGCGCCGAGGCGCGGATTCGCTTGGCTGCGCCGCTCACCGAGGAGGAGCTCCGCGCCGTCGCGGGGGAGCGCGTTCGCGCCGCCACGGAGGTGACTTGGGACGAGGGCGTCGGTGGGGTGGCGGCGCGCGAGGTCGAGCGCTACGCGGCGCTGGTGCTCTCGTCGCGTCCCACCCGGCTCGTGGATCTCGCCGCGGCGCGTGCGATCTGGATCGAGCAGATCGCGAGCCGCGGTGTCGCGAGCCTCAAGTGGTCGGAGCACGCGAGGCGACTTAGGGAGCGGCTCGCGTTCCTGCACGCTCTCGATTCCACTTCGTGGCCCGACGTGTCCGATGCAGCGTTGATGGCGTCCCTGGACGAGTGGCTGGGGCCTCACCTCGACGGGATCACACGAGAGACGGAGCTCGCGCGGCTCGACCTCGCGGCGGCGCTGCTCACGCGTGTCGACGGCCGCCAACGCCGGCTTCTCGACGAGCTGGCACCCGAGCGGTTTCAAGCGCCGACGGGCTCGAAGATCGCCATCGACTACGCCGACCCGGCGGCGCCTCGTGTCGCGATCCGCCTGCAGGAGCTCTTCGGCTGCACCGTCTCGCCTCGACTCGGGGGCGGGCGGGTTCCGCTCACGTTCACGTTGCTGTCGCCAGCCCATCGGCCGGTGCAAGTGACCCGTGACCTCGCCGGGTTCTGGGCGGGCTCGTACGCCGCGGTTCGCAAGGAGTTACGCGGACGCTACCCGAAGCACTCGTGGCCTGAGAATCCGCTGGAAGCGGCGCCCACGCGCCGCGCGCGCCGCAAGCACGAGCCTTGAGCCCGGGCTGAGCCGGGAGTAACGCCGGACCTGTCGCGCTGCCGAGCGGCAAGCGTGATTGGTGTCACGGTTCGGTGACCTACGTTCCGGAGCACGAGCCAGCTTGGTGCCGGCCGGATTGACCCTGTTTCGGATTGGTTCGATTCGCGGCAGCGGAAATCGTTACCAGTCCGCAGTTTTTGGTCGGTGCACGGACTCGCGGGCGCACTCACCCGCCGCGCGATCCGGGCACGTGGTTTGCGCTCGGTTCGGTGCTCCGCGCCACGCTCGCTCGATTCGGCGTCGGCTGGGGCGCCCTCGATGGGCGTGGGGAACGCGATGATCGAGAACATCGGTGGAACGAAGGCTGCCAGTCGGGGCCAAGGCGAGCGGCCCAGTGGTCCCGCCGTCGAAGAGCGTGCCGCCGATCGCGCCAACGGCGGCCAAATCGTGGCGTCACCGGCCGGCGCGCCGCAGCGCGGCAGTCGCGAGCACGCAGAGCGGTGGGGTGAGGAGGTGCTCGCGATCGATCTCAGCCCGTTGCGCTATCTGCGCGATCTGCTGGCACTGGGTGTCAAGCGTGCGCGCGACCCGCGCTTGCCTCTCGAGACGCTCCGCACCCAGCGCATTGGAGCCGGAATCGACCTTGCCGAGCTCGACACGGTACCGCTCTGGGCCTCGCAGCGCGTCGATGGCAGCATCGCACTGCCCTTCCTCGAGCTGGTGCTCGACGAGGTCCTGACGCGTGCGGATCGCGTGCTCCAGACCTGCGCCCAGCTCACCCACGGCTCCGGTGCGGCGGCGCGCATCACGGCGCTCGAGATCGCCGCACTACGTCGGCAGATCGTGGAGTCCGCGCGGATCGATCCCGAATCGGCGCACTCGTTCCCGTACCTGCCGCTCGAAGAGGTGGCCCGGGTCTGCGCACACGGAGGCGCCGTCACCCGTCTCGTCGAGCAATGCCAGCAGATTCGGGCAGAAGCGCTGGCGCGGTGCCGCAACATCGCCGATCTGACCCCCGGCTCCGCACGGCAATGACGGGGTCGAGCGTGGGAGATCGACGATGCCGTTCGTCGCTGCCGCGCCATCCGAGCCCGCGGCGCGGCTCGCCGTCGTGGGTCGCACGGTCCATCTCGGCGGCGCGTGGACCGTTCACCACCTCGGCCCCGTCGAGCAACAGCTCGCCGCGTTTCGCTGGCCGCCGGGCGACACGCTGACGATCGACGTCGAAGGGCTCGACGCGCTCGACACCGCGGGTGCCTGGCTCATCGCGTCTCGCATCGAGACGCTGGCTCCCGAGTCGCGTGTTCCCGAGTGGGTCGGCCTGCGGGCCGATCACGAGGCTTTGCTGCGGATGGTGCGGGCGCGAGCACGCACGAGCGCTGGGCGTGTGACCGCCGTCGCGCCGTCGTGGGTCGCTCGGGTTGGCCGCCGGGCTTGGCAGGGCACCACCGAGCTCGCCGGGATCGTGACGTTCGTCGGTCAGAGCGCGTGCGCGGCAGCGCGGGTCCGGCGCCGTCGTTTTCGTTGGCGTGCGGTGCTCCACAACATCGAAAGCGCCGGATTCCGCGCCCTGCCGATCACGGGGTTGCTCTCGTTTCTGATGGGGATCGTGATCGCCTACCAAGGCGCCACCCAGCTCGAGCGTTACGGCGCCAACATCTTCGTCGCCGACCTGGTGGGGCTCGCGATGCTGCGCGAGCTCGCGCCGTTGCTCACGGCGATCATCGTCGCGGGACGCTCGGGGTCGGCGTACGCGGCTCAGATCGGCACCATGAAGGTGACCGAGGAGGTCGACGCGCTGCGCACCGTCGGCATCCCACCCTTCGATCTGCTGGTCCTGCCCAAGCTCATCGCGCTCGCGATCGCGCTGCCGCTCTTGGTGGTCTACGCGGACGCGCTGGCGGTGGTGGGAGGCATGATCATGGCGAAGACCTCGCTCGGCGTGGGCTTCCGCGACTTCCTGGACCGCTTCGAGCAAGCCATCGATCTCTCCGACTTCCTCGCCGGCATCGGCAAGGCGCCGGTGTTCGCCGCGATCATCGCCGTGGTGGGGTGTTACCAGGGCTTCCAGGTGAGCGGTGACGCCGAGAGCGTGGGCCAGAAGACCACCGTGAGCGTGGTGCAATCGATCTTCCTGGTGATCGTCGCCGACGCGGCGTTCTCGGTGGCCTTCAGCTTCCTGGGGATCTGACCATGGCGGCCGAGCACGTGATCGAGGTGCGCAACGTCTGCACCCGCTTCGGTGCCCAGGTGGTGCACCGCGACGTGAGCCTCGACGTTCGGCGGGGCGAGATCTTCGCGCTCGCCGGCGCCAGCGGCTGCGGCAAATCGACGCTCTTGCGCGAGATGATCGTCCTCGAGCGCCCGGCTTCCGGTTCGATCCGTGTCCTTGGTCAGGAGCTCGCCGGGCTGAGCGACGAGGCGGCGATGCCGCTTCGGCGCCGCTTCGGAGTGATGTTCGAGCGTGGGGCGCTCTTCAGCTCGCTCACCGTGTCCGAGAACGTGGGGCTGCCGATCCGCGAGCACGAGCACCTCGACGATCGATTCGTGGACGAGCTGGCGGCGGTGAAGATCGCCCTCGCCGGGCTGCCGGCAGAGGCCGGCGCCAAATACCCCGCCGAGCTCTCCGGCGGCATGCGCAAGCGCGCGGCGCTGGCCCGGGCCATGGCGCTCGATCCAGAGCTCTTGTTCCTGGACGAGCCCACCGCTGGCCTCGATCCGCTCTCGGCCACCGGCTTCGACGAGCTGGTACGCGGCTTGCGCGACAACTTGGGCCTGACGCTGATGGTCATCACCCACGATCTCGATCTGTTGTGGAGCGTGGCGGATCGAGTGGCGTTCATGGCGGAAGGCCGCGTCCTGGGAGTGGGGACGATGCAGGAGCTCTCGAAATCCGATCATCCAGTGCTGCGCGAGTACTTCTACGGGCCGCGCGGGCGCTCGGCTTGGGACCCGTCGTGGAAACGAAGGTGAGCTTCACCATCGTCGGCGCGTTCGTGCTGATCCTGTCGGCGGCCGTGATCGCGGGTGTCTTGTGGCTCGGGTCCGGGAAGCGCTACCGGGTCGCGTACGAGCGTTACGACGTCTACATGACCGAGTCCGTGGCGGGTCTCAACGTGAACGCGCCGGTGCGCTATCGCGGCGTCGAGATCGGCGCGGTTCGCGAGATCGGGCTCGATCCGGTGAGCCCGGAGCGGGTGCGCTTGATGGTCGAGATCGTGCGCGGCACGCCCGTGAAAGAGGACTCGATCGCGGTGCTCTCGACCCAGGGCCTCACGGGAATCGCTTACCTCGATCTCACGGGTGGCTCCCGCGATGCACCACCGCTTCGTGCCCAAGCGGGCGAGCGATACCCGGTGATCCGCAGCGAGCCGTCGAAGCTGACACAGCTCGCGAGCGGTGCCACCACGCTGCTCACGCGGCTCGAGCAGAGCTCGGAGAGCCTGAACGCGCTCCTCGACGAAGGGAACCGACAGTCGCTCAAGCGTTCGCTCGCCGACATCGAGCGCATCACCCACACCCTCGCCGAACGCCAGGACGTGATCGACCGCGGTGTCGTGGGCGCCGCGCAAACCCTCGAGAACACGGCGGCGGTGAGCGCCGAGCTGCGCGCGGTGGTGGGCCGCATCCGCGACAGCGCCGACGCCGTCGAGCGCATGGCCAACGAGGTGGCGCGCGCCGGAGCCAGCGCCCGCAGCGCGATGGAGAGCGCCGAGCGCGCCGTCGATCTCACCAGCGGGGAGCTGCGCGACTTCGGCAGCCAGTCGCTTCCCGAGCTGGGCAGGCTGGTGGCCGAGACCCGCGAGCTGACCGCTTCGCTGACTCGCATCGTCGAGCGCCTCGAAACCGATCCGAGCATGCTCATCCGCGGCGCGCCGCCGCTGGCGCTGGGGCCGGGGGAATGACGTGAGTCCCGCTCGCTTGCGACGGTGCACCCTGCCGCGGGCACGCTTGGCCAGCATGCTCCTGGTGGTCGCCGGCTGCACGCTCTTGAGCCCCAGCCGAAATCCGCTCCCGGAGCTGTTCGCGCTGGCACCGGCGATCGAAGTGAGAACCACGGCGCCGGCTGCAGCCGGCGCTCCCACGCTGCTCGTCAGCGTCCCGCGCGCGGGGCCCGGTTTCGACAGCCCGCGCATGGCGTACGTGACGGATCCGTACGCGCTCGCGTACTTCGCGCGGCACCAATGGGTGGACACGCCGGCGCGCATGCTCGGGCCGCTTTTCGTGCGGTGGCTGGAAGGGACGGGGCGCTACGCCGCGGTGGTCGGAGCGCCGAGCAGCGTGGCCGCGGAGATCAGGCTCGACACCGAGATCGTGCGCTTGCTTCAGGACTTCTCCGTCCGCCCGAGCGTAGTCCGGCTCACGCTGCGGGCTCAGCTGGTCGATACCGCGGGGCGGCGTGTGCTCGCCACCCGCGAGATCGAAGCCGCCGCGCCGGCTCCGAGCGAGGATCCGGTCGGCGGTGTCGCGGCGGCGAATCGAGCGGTGGCCGCGGCGCTCACCGAGCTGGCCGAGATGTGCGCGGCGGCCGCATCGGGCTGATGCGGCGGACTTCGGGCCGGCCCGCGCTCGGCTTTGCGTAGTCTTCCGAATCCCGGGGACTAGCCGTCGGCGGCGCCCTCGCGACAGATAGCGGCGTCACGCGTGCGAGCGCGGCAGCGCCGCGAGGAGCTTGGATGTGAGCACTCCCCAGTCGGGCATCCTTCCCGTCCCCGGCCCATCGGCGCATTTTCTGGTGTTGGCCGCAGGCGATCTGGCTGCGGACGCGCGGCGCATCGTCGCCAAGCTGGCGCGCGTGCCGGAGCTCACCGCCGAAGTCGCCACGTTCACCGGAGACGATGGCCTGCGTTCGGTCCTCTCCGTCGGCGCGGAACTGTGGGATCGAGTTTCGCCGTCGGCCCGCCCGCGCGAGCTCAAGTCGTTCGAACCGATCGGTGCTGGCCCACTGGTCGCGCTGGCCACGGGCGGAGACGTGCTGCTCCACGTCTGCGGCAGTCGTCCCGACTCCACGTACGAGCTGGCGCGGCGGGTGCGTGACGCGCTCGGCGCGATGGTGACGGTGCACGACGAAGTGGCGGGCTTTCGCTACCTGGACGGCAGGGACCTCACCGGCTTCATCGACGGGACGGAGAACCCGGAAGGAGACGATCGGCCGGCGGCCGCGCTCGTTGGCGCGGAGGACGCGGCGTTCGTGGGCGGCAGCTACGTGTTGGTACAGCGCTACGTGCACGATCTAGCACGTTGGGGAGGGCTCGCGGTCGCCGAGCAGGAGCGCATCATCGGCCGCGTCAAGCCGGACAGCCAGGAGCTCGACGACGCGGTCCGCCCCGTCACCGCGCACATCAGCCGCACCGTGGTCGAGCAGGAGGGTGAAGAGCTCCAGATCCTTCGCCACAGCTTCCCGTACGGCAGCACCAGCGAGGCCGGGCTTCTCTTCATCGCCTATTGCCGAGTGCGCTCCACTTTCGACGCGATGCTCACACGCATGTACGGCACCAGCGGCGATGGCCACCACGATCGACTGATGGAGTTCACGCGGCCGGTCTCGGGTGCCTACTTCTTCGCGCCGTCGATCGAGCGGCTCGCGGCGCTCGCGAAGGGCTGACGCGGCCGGCTCACGCGGCGCATCCGTCAGGTGCGACGCGCGCTCTCGTTCGCCACGCCGAGGTGGGCGCACCCCATCGCGGTGAGCCCGTTCACCAAGGCTTCGTCGCGCAACCGAAAGCGTGCGGCGAACTGCTCGGGCGCGTTGGTGGCGTCCTTGATGGCAGACGTGATCACCAGCACCACCAGCGCGATGCGGTCGAAATCGACGGGGATACCGTCCTTGGCGAGGCGCGTCTCGAGGTAGTCGGCGATCACGCCGATCACGTATTGATCCGACGCCGTCCGTCTCGCCAGATAGCTCGGATCCTCCAGCGCTGCGTGCATGAAGGTGCGCAGCAGCGGCTCCTTGGCGCGGCGGTGGGTGAGGTAGATGGTCACGAGCATGCGCACGATGTCACTCACCGGCATCGCGTCCCACACGTGATTGGCGATGGCATCGTCTGCAGCCTCCCGCATGGCGCGCAGGTGGCGCTCGTGCAGGTAGCTGAGCAGCACCCCCTTGTTCGGGAATCGGGCGTAGAACGAGCTGGTCGAGACGCCCGCTTGCTCCACGATCTCGAGAACCGGGATCTCGTCGAACGAGCGGCCATCGAGTAGCTGAGTTGCCGCCGCCACGATCCGCTCGATGGTGTCCTGACTGCGGCGCTGCCGCGGCGGGTTGACGCCGCGAGGCAGCTCGTCGGGATCGGTGGGCAGTCGGGCGGGCTCCGGAAAATGGTCGTCGATCTCGCCATCGGTGGGCTTGCGCATCACTCCATGTTCCACGCGATGGTCCCGTCGCACAACCCCGCGTCCCTCCCGCGCGCGCTCGGATGGGAATGCGCGCTCCAGTTTTCCTCGGCACGCTCGTGCTCACGTGCGCCCACGATGGGCGACGGACGAGAGGAGGAGATCGGGATGCGCCGAGGAGAGCGGGGAGAGGTTCGCGCGGTGTTTCGCTGGCATGGCGTGGGGGTCGTCCTGCCGGCGCTCGCGCTCGCGCTGGTGCTGACCAGGCCCTCGGAAGCGGCCACGATCAACGTCACGACCACGGCCGACGCGAACTCGTCGTCACCGGTGGACTTGCAGGGCTCGCTGCGTGAAGCCGTGATCGCGGCGAACGCGAACTTGCCGGTCGGCGCGTGCCCGGCAGGGGGCCACGGGTTCGACACGATCGTGCTGCCCGCGGGTACCTACGGTTTCTCGATCGGTGGACAGTACGACACCGGTGGAGGTGCGTCCCTGGAGGCTGCAGGCGCTGCGCCGGTCGCGTCGTTGCTGGTGCGACGTCGCCGCCGCTCGCGGCGCTGAGGGCGAGATCGCCGCTCGCGAAATGCGAGCGTTCGCCGGCCGAGATTGGATTGCTCGATCCAATCTCGGCCGGTAGTCGTTGGGCCTCACGCTACGAGCACCGCGACGCGGTGCGGGGAGGGGCCCGATGGATTGCGATTGGAAACGGCTGCAAGGAAGGCGCGGTGGCACACGGTTCTGTCTGAGCGTTGCAGTGACCGGGCTCGCGTGCGTGCTCGTGCTCGGCGCGCAGGTCGCTTCGGCGGCCACGATCAACGTCACGACCACCAACGACGAGAACTCGTCGACGCCCGCGAACGTCTTGTGCTCGCTTCGGGAAGCGGTGATTGCCGCCAACACGAACTTGCCGGTCGGCGCGTGTCCGGCGGGAGGGCACGGGCTCGACACGATCGTGCTCCCGGCGGGGACCTACACGCTGACGATCGGCGGCGGGGGCGAGGACGCGGCCGAAACTGGCGACCTGGACGTGCTCGGCGCGACGACCATTCAGGGCAATGGCGCCAACTCGACCATCATCGATGCCAACTCCCTCGATCGTGCGTTCGAGGCTCGCGCCGTCACCGGCGAGGATGTCACGCTCGTGGGCCTCACGGTCCGCGGGTCGCCAACCGAAGGCGTTCGGGCGAGCGGCGGAAAGCTGTGGATCGAGAGCGCCGTGATCGATCTCAACGCAGGCTATGGCGTGTACGCGAACGTCGATGTGACGATCACCAGCACGACGTTGCGACAGAATGGGCGGGGCGGGGTGAGCACGCCCTACAGCGGCTACACGGAGCTCGTCGATTCACTCGTCGTCGACAACGGGGCGGCGTCGGTCGCGACCGACGTGGCCGTGGGTCTCAGCGGAGCGGTGACGCTCACGCGAACCACCGTTCGCAACAACGCCACCGACTGGGGTGCAGTGAGAGGCGAGTACCTGACGATCACCGACTCGGTGGTGGAGGGGAACTACCCGCACACGCCTGGTGCTTCCGTCCCCGCGGTGGCACCCGTGTGCATCATGTGGTCGTGCGGCCCCACGCTGCTCGTCGAGCGCACCACCATCTCCGGCAACACGGGCGACGGCATCGCGGGATTCGGGGACGACTCGATCGAGAACGTCACGATCAGCGGGAACACCGGCAACGGTCTCCTCCTCGCCGCCGGGCTCACGAACATTCGGAACACGACCATCACCGGCAATGGCGGGTACGCGATCGAGAACCGCTACGGTGGGATCTGGGGCGCGGCCGACACGAAGCTCACCAACACGCTCGTCGTAGGCGACTGCTACAACGAGGAAGGCTGGAGCTTTCTCACGTCGCTCGGCGGAAATCTCGAAAGCCCCGGCGACACGTGCAAGCTGACCGCGTCGGGCGACCAGCCGAACGTCGCCGATCCCAAGCTCGGACCGCTGGCGATGAACGGCGGGCTCACGAAGACACACGCGCTGCTCGCGGGCAGCCCGGCGATCGGCCACGGCAACGATGGCGCATGCCTCGCCACCGACCAGCGCGGCGCGACGCGGCCCGCGCCGGCGGGCGGGCACTGCGACGTGGGTAGCTACGAGTACAACACCGGATGCGGAGCGTCCCTCGAGGCAGCGGGCGCCGCACCGGTGGCATTGCTGCTCGCGCGCCGTCGTCGTCGAACCGCGGCGCGTTGAGAGTCTGGCCTTCATGAGCTGGCCGGTCGCGGTTCGCGGCCGGCCGGCTGCTGTATTTCGAAGCTCGCTGGCACCAGGAGGAAGGGCGATGACGACGCGTTGCTGGATCGGGAGTCTCGGGATGGTGGCGGTACTCGTGATGGGATGCGATCCCGACGATTTCGTGGCGCCGTGGCCGCAGTCGAACGTCGAGCCGCGCAATTACGACGAGAGCGGCACTGCCGGTACCTTGCGCGTCAAGGCGAACGCCTACGACGCGTGGCATCTCGCTTGGCATCAGCCGGATCACGGCGGCACGGTCACCCAGCGCTTCACGGACACGAGCTATACGCAGCTCGAAGCGATCACCTACAAGGCCGACAGCACGATCTGGACCGGTGTCTATCTCGCGAGTCAGGCGATGCGTGACTACGTCACGGCGAATCCCGAGGCGCACGCCAACGCACTGCGCATCGTGGGCACGCTCTCGAACACCCTCCACGTCACGGGCACGCCGGGCTACGTCGCGCGCTACTGGGCGCCGCAGACCTCGACCGCTTACTTCGGTGATGAATGGTGCGAGACGCAAACGCGTTGCCACCACCTCGAGAGCGGGCCGTATGCCGGGGATTTCTGGTGGGGCGAGACCAGTCGCGATCAGTACATCGGCTGGCTCTTCGGCATGCTGACGGCCTACGACCTCGTTGGCGACGAGCCGACGCGCGAGCTGATTCGAGCCGACGTGCTGGAGGTCTTCCACACGCTGCTCGAACACGATTGGACGATCATCGACGAGCGCGGATTACCGTCGGCGGTGGCACCGGAGATCTTGATCTCCACCCAGCTCTACGTGTCGTTGATCGCGTACCACGTGAGCGGCGACGAGCAAGCCCTCGGCGAGCTGCGGCGGCTGGTGGCCGATGGCTTGCGCGCCAGCTACGTGCTCAACGATTTCAACGGCTGGAATCGCTACAACAGTTACTTCGCCAACAACCTTTCGCACATCACTTGGTACACGATCTTGCGGCTCGGACAGGTGTACTTCGGCGCCGCCGACTACCAATGGATGCAGCAGCACTTCGACGTCGACCTGCACAACTACACCCGGCTCTCGCACAACCCCTGGTTCAACACCATGTACGTGGCGCAAGGGCCGTGGACGCCAGCGCCGAGCACCGACCCCTACCTCGCCCAGGTGGTCGAAGACCTCGGCGCGTTTCCAGCGCCGCCCAATCGCTGGCACCTCACGCCGGCGCGGGAGCCGGGCTCGTACACACTCGACCCGCTATCGGAGCAGCTCGTCGCGCTGTGGACGCAGTTTCCGTGGCTGGCGGACCTCCTCGGGCTGGTTCACCTGCAAGCGCTCGAGGCATTCCCGATTCCACAGCAGTGCATGAACGGATTCCAGTGGCAGCACGATCCGTTCGTGGTCGAGGAATGCGGCTCGGACGATCCCACGCAAGTGGAGCCCGGTGTGGACTACCTCGCGGCCTACTGGCTCGCGAGCTACCACGGGCTCGTGCGTCGCGCCGACTGACGGGACCGCCACGCCTCACGGAGCTCGACCCGCCTGCGTGGACGAGAATTTTCGAGATTGGATTGTGCGACTCAATTTCAACTGGCGAAGTGGCGCCCATCGCAGGACGGTCGCGAAACGCGATGGGCGCCGCTCGTGATCCGTCCGATGAGATGGGGCCTCGATGGAGGCACCGAGCTTCGGGGGGAAGCATGTCGAAACGGTGGGGGACGTGGAGTTTCGCGGCGGGAATGCTCGCCGCGTCGAGCGCGGTGGCGGCTCCGCCGCAGTACGCGGTGTACGCAGATCTCGGGCACGCGTTGACGCTCGGTATGAACGACGATCTGGTGGTGCTGGGTGCGCAGACCGGTTTCCAGGCTGGGGGATCGAATCGCGGCAGCTTCTGGCAGAACGGTGCGTGGACCGATTTCGGTGATTACGTGGATCAGAACGGCGCGGTACGTGTGCCGAACGTCGCGCACTCGATCGACGCCGCGGGTACGGTGGTCGGAGGGATCGATCATAACAACCCGAGCGGTGACGGTTTCATCTCTTCGATTCACAGCCCGGCGATGGTGAGCGATCTGTCGTCGCTGTTCGCGCCGGCGACGCCGGCGACACAAGATTCAGCACGCTCGATCAGCCACAACGGGTTGTGGATCGGCGGCTGGGTGGGCGGATTCCCGAGCCCGCACGTCTTTCTGCACGGCACGGCCACGGGGGCGGTGTCGATCCTCAACAACCCGTTCGACGACTGCTTCTGGTATTTCGGAGGTGTCTCGGATCAGGGCATCTTCACCGCAACGGCGCCGAACGGCGGCGGCTACTGCTCGCCGACCGCCCAGATCGCGGTGCGCGCCAACAGCCTGGGCGTGGTCGTCGACGAGCTCGGCGATCGCCTCGCCGGGGACCAGAGCTCGACGCTCACGTCGGAGGTGGAGACCGACGGCACCACCTATGCCTCGATCCGGAAAGTGGGCTCGGTGAACTACACGGGCGCCGTCTGGAGGGGCAACGGGGCTGAGATCGTTCTCGATGGGATCCCTGGCCTCAACCTGGTCGCGATGAGCGGAAACGGCACGCAGCACTACACCGTCGGGATGGTGAGCAACTTCTCGACCGCTGCCGTGCTCTGGGACGAGGCCGGTCACGCGTATCGGATCGACGATCTGCTCGCGCCGGGAACGAACATCCGCACCTACGTCGGTTACTTCATCGCCAACGACGGCACGATCCTCGTCTGGGGCCAAGACGAGGATGCGAACGGCGTGGCGTACGGCGACTGGAAGTCGTATCTGCTGCGTCCGGTGCCGCCTGCGGACCCTGGCTGCACGTACACCGTGGGCTACTGGAAGACGCACCCGTCGGAGTGGCCGGTCAGCCAGCTCACCGTGGGTGGAGTGACCAGCAGCGCGCCGTCGTTGCTCGTGATTCTCAATACGCCGCCACGTGGCAATGCGACCGTGATCCTCAAGCATCAGCTCATCGCGGCGAAGCTCAACTTGGTCGACGGCGCCGACGGATCGTCGATCCAAGCGACGATCGATCAGGCGGATTCTTGCCTGAGCGGTGCCACGAGCTGCACCCGCGCGACCCTGATCAGCCTCGCCGAGGCGCTCACCGCCTTCAACGAAGGAACGACGGGTCCGGGTCACTGCCTCTGAGGTCCGGTCTTCGAGCTGAGTCGTTCCGTTCATGCGCGGGGCGGGGGAGCTCTCCCGCCCCGCGCGTCGCTCCGGCGTCGCGCGCCGGGTGCCAATCTGCGCTGGCACCACGCGCACTGCGCTGCGCCGAGGCGCGACGATCAGGTGCCGCGTGGCGCGCGCCGGCGAGCCGCCCGTGCCGTCCGCTTGCGCGGGTCGCGCTTCGTTCGGTGGGGGCGCGCCGCAGCAGCGCGGCGCGAGGGCTGGCGGGGCTGGGCGACTCTTCGGCCGGCACGCGTCGAGGGCACTCGGGACGGCTGGACCGACGGCCGGGAGGTGGGCAGGTCGGTACGCCCTTCGCTCCACGAGTAGTGCCCGGCCCGCGCGAGCGCGAGTGTCGCGCCAGCTGTAGCGGGCTGCGTGGCGCACCACGCCAGATAGCCGCCGAAGGAAATGTCGGGGTTCGCGGCTTCCGCGGGCGTGAGTCCGAAATCGTCCGTGAGCGCGCGTTCGACGGCGGCGCGCAACCGCTCGTGGTAGTTCTCGTAGACCGTGAGGTCGCGGAGCCAGCGCGACCGCCGATCGTCGTGCTCGACGATGTGATCCACCTGTCGCGACAGCTCTTCGAGCTGCCCGGGATGGCACGCGAGCATTTCGAGATCGTAAGCGAATTGCTTGCCGTCGTGGTGCGTACCGAGAAGGTGTTTGATGACGGTCGACGGTGGACTGATCAGGCCAGTGAGATCGAGCGGGGTGACGGCACCTTCGTACAGAAGAAACGGAAACCGCATTGGTCTGTACTGAAAAAGCCGAGCGCGCGAGTTGCGCCGCGGCCGGTGTGACACACAGAGGCCGACGGTTTCGCTACGGAAGGCCAGGCGGTGCCACATCCGGATCACGCCCAGCGTGAGCTGCCACGTGTTGGGAACCTGCGGGAAACGGTGGGATGCGGCGATTTCGCGAAGGTGGGCTTCGATTCGCCGCGGGCTGAGCAGCACGAGATGCGTGAGCCATTCGCTGGGGTTCACAAGGGCTCTCCTCCGCCGTGGATGGGCCGGACAGCGTCCTTTCGTCAGGGTGATCGGCGGAACTGGATCGGGCAATTCAAACACGCGCCGAGGTCGCGGCGCCGCGCCACGCCGTGGCTGCGGCTCGCGGCGGATGTCCCGGCGTCCGCAGCTCGGGCGGAGTCGGACCGGACGTCGCTGCGCGCCGACTCCCCGAGCGGAGATGCAGAAGCCGCAACGGTCGGTGTGTTCGGATCCAACGACGGGTCACTCGATCCACGGCGTCCGCGAAGGCGCGTAATCGGTACGGGCGTCGTGATCCAGCTGGACTGACTTTTCTCATCGGCGCTCCGCGGGTGTGCGACTACACTCACCTCGAATGCTCGGTCCTGGCGTTGGTGCTCGCTCGCCGTTCGGTTGCGCCGCTCTCTTGGGCGCGCTCGCGGGTTCTTTCGTGGTAGCCGTGACCTACACCGCCTACGACGCACGGGCGACCTCCTACCTCTCGGACGATCCCGCGGCGTGCGTGAACTGCCACATCATGAATCCCGAGTTCGACGGCTGGTCGAAGGGCGCCCATCACGCTCGTGCGACCTGCAACGACTGCCACGTTCCCCACGACTCGCTGATCGCCAAGTATTGGGTCAAGGCGGAGCACGGTTATCGCCACTCGAGAGGCTTCACGTTCCAGGATTTTCACGAGCCAATCCGCATCACGCCGGGAAGCCGGGCCGTGGTGGTCGAGAACTGCGTTCGGTGCCACGAGGCGATGACCCACGAGATCCGCGTCGCGGCGTTCGGCCACGGCGGCGCCGAGCCGGACGTCTCGGGTGGGCTCGACTGCATTCGCTGCCACGCATCGGTGGCGCATGGACCCGTTCGCTGAGGGAGTCGACGTCATGAACCGAGACGGCACGCCGGCAGGCACACGCCCCCGCTCTCTCGCCGCGCTGGTGTTCGTCGCGGCGGCCATCGCGTTCGGGCTCGGCACGCTGGTCACCATGTTGCTCTACGGGAACATCCAGAATCGCAAGCACGAAGCGGAGCGCACCACGCTCGAGATCGTGAAGCTCGGCGAGCGCACCATCGATCCCGCGGAGTGGGGGAAGAACTTCCCGCGACAATACGACGGCTACCTGCGCACCTCGGATAACGCGCGTGCCCGCTTCAAGTGGAGCGAAGGTCGCCCGCCGGAAGACGAGGGGGACGCCACGTCCGTGGACGGCGCGGCCAAGGCCGAGTCGAAGTTGGTGGGTGATCCGCGGCTCAAGACCATCTTCAACGGCTACGCGTTCGCCATCGACTACCGGGAGCGCCGTGGTCACGGCTTCATGCTCCACGACCAGCGCGAGACCGAGCGCGTCAAGCAGAAGCCGCAACCGGGCGCATGCCTCAACTGCCACGCGTCGACGGTGGTGGCGTATCGCGAGGTGGGGATCGCGAACGGTGCGCCGGGCAGCCTCGACGACCCACTCGTATCGGAGGCGGGACGAAGTCAGCTCTTCACCGGCTGGGAGCACGTGAATCCTTTGCCCTATGCGGATGCCACCAAGCTCGTCGGCCATCCGGTGAGCTGCCTCGACTGCCACGCACCCGACTCGATGCGGCTGCGCATCACGCGCCCGGCCTTCCTGGAAGGCATCGCGCGGCTGGCGGAATCCAGCGAGCCGGTTCCGCATCTGCCGAGCATCGAGCAATGGCGCCAGGGCGATCGCAAGCAATCCTACGATCCCAACACCCTCGCCACCCGCCAGGAGATGCGTTCCTTCGCGTGCGGACAGTGTCACGTGGAGTACTACTTCCAGGGCGATGCCAAGCGACTCACGTTTCCGTGGCACAAAGGACTCAAGGCCGAGGAGATGGAGGCCTACTACGACGAGGTGGGCTGGACCGACTGGACCCACAAGGATTCGGGCGCGAAGGTGCTCAAGGCGCAGCACCCCGAGTTCGAGCTGTGGAGCCAGGGCATCCACGCGCGCAGCGGCGTCTCCTGTGCCGACTGCCACATGCCGTACAAGCGCGAAGGTGCGATGAAGTACTCGGATCACCAGGTACAGACGCCGCTCGCGCACGTGAATCTCTCCTGCCAGACCTGTCACAACTACACCGAGAGCGAGATCCAGGCGCGGGTCGATCTGATCCAGGCCCGCACCCGCGGTCTGATGGAACGCGCGGAGACTGCCGTGGTGGATCTGATCCACGCCATCCGCGACGCCAAGACCGCGGGCGCCAGCGACGACCAGCTCGCCACGGCGCGCGTGCTGCAGCGCCGTGCACAGTGGCGCGCCGACCTCATGAACGCGGAGAACTCCGCGGGGTTTCACGCGCCTGCCGAAGCGTTGCGCATCCTGGGTGAAGCGATCGACTATGCGCGCCAGGGGACCACCGAAGTCGCGAGCCTGCGACTGGCGGGACCCGGAGTGGCTGCCAAGCCAGCGAGCGAGCCTGCATCCCGCTGAGCCGGCGCCTCGTGGGGCGACGAGGGTGGCGATGCTCGCCTTCGCCAGCGGCGAGGCGCTGCGGTTGCCGATTCGGCACGAATGGTGTGCATCGAGCACCGCGCTCTTCCTGGAGCTCGGAATGGGGATGAGCCCGCTCACGGGGCACCGAGCGGGTGCCGAGAAGCATCTCTCGAGACCCTGTTAGGCTCGCCGTCTCGCATCGCCGCGGGAGGGCTGGTTTGAGCACGCACTATCGATCGTTGCGACGGCAGACCTTCCACTATCTGGCGCGTCCTCACGAATCGATTCCCCGCGCCCCGCTGGTCACAGCGAGCGCCTGGCGTGGAGACGAGCTGCGCGCTCGTCGCGACTGGATCGAGCACCTCGATCCCGCCGAGGTGGACGAGTGCAGGCGCGCGGTCGCCGCGGCCCTGGCGACACGCAAGCCGCTCACGCACATCGTTGCCGCCGACTTCCCGCTGCCGCGCCTCGGCGCGCGTGTGGAGGCGTGGCGACGAGAGCTCGCTCGGGGGCGGGGATTCGTGGTGATCCGCAACGTTCCCGTGACCACGTGGAGCGATGTGGAGAGCGAATGCTTCTTTTGGTGCCTGGGCCTACACCTCGGGATTCCCGGGGCACAGAACCCGCGCGGCGACCTCCTCGGTCACGTGCGCGACGAACGCAAGGGAGGCGACATCCGCCTCTACGAGACCAGCGAGAACATCGCGTTCCACTGCGATGCTGCGGACGTGGTCGGATTGCTCTGCCTCCACGGGGCGAGGCGCGGAGGGGCGAGCCGCATCGCCAGCTCGGTGACGGTCTTCAACGAGTTGATGCGGCGTACGCCGGAGCGGATCGATCGCCTCTTTCGCCCGTTTCACCTCGATACCCACGGCGAGGGGGGGATGCGCTCGGTGCCCGTACCGCCGTGTCGCTTCGCCCGCGGTGAGCTGCGCACGTTCTGGCACAGCGATTACTTCCGCTCCGCCGAGCACGTTCCCGGCGTTCCGGCGCTCAGCCACGACGAGCGAGCATTGCTCGACGCCTACGACGCCGTCGCCGCCGAGCCGGAGATCCACTTGGACATGGAGCTCGAGCCTGGCGACATCCAGTTGCTCTCGAATCACACGCAGATCCACGCGCGCACTGCGTACGAGGATTGGCCCGAGCCCGAGCGCCGCCGTCATCTCCTGCGGCTTTGGCTGTCGCTCCCAGCACCGCGCGACCTGGCACTGGTCTGGCGCACGGCGCTGAGCGGCGTGGCGCTGTTGCAGCAGGTGGTGGCGACGCGACTGGGTCGCTGAGCGATCGACGGTTGCAGCACCGGCTCGATGACCGAACTCTCAGCATCGACTGCACCCTCCGACGGCACCAGCGCCGGTAGCGTGCGGAAGCGCGCGCGCCGCGCGGCGTCGGCGGCGCTGCTCATCACCGCGCTCGGGGTCCTGGCGCCGACGCTTCGCGCGCCGCTCTTCATGGACGACTTCGTCCATCTGCTCCTGATCGAGGGGCCGCAGCCGCGGCTGCGTGAGCTTCACTTCAACACCTACGGCGTGACGGCCCTCCCGCGTGACGCGATTCGCTGGGCGCTGCCGTGGTGGACCAGCGACGACTTCGAGTTCAACTACTTCCGTCCGGCCTCCACGGCTTTGCTGGCGCTCGACTACCAGCTCTGGGGGCGGAAGTCGTGGGGCTATCACCTGACCAGCTTGCTCGCACACCTGCTGGCGGTGGCGCGGGTGCATCGCATGCTGCGTGCATTCGGCGTC
>CAYVDO010000027.1:0-33909 GCA_964450125.1 uncultured bacterium | reverse complement strand
CTACGAGGTCCGGAACATCGACGGCTACAACCAGGCCATCGCCGAGGAGCTCAAGGTCATCGACGCCCAGCCGGGGCGCCGCGAGCAACTGATGGAGGAGGGCGAGGAGCCGCCCGAGAAGCTCCACTACATCGTGATCGTGATCGACGAGCTCGCCGACATCATGGCCCCCGATCCGGGGTGGGTCGGCGCCTCGATCCTCCGATTGGTACAATTGGGAGTTGGCGCCGGAATCCATCTCGCGGTCGCGATGCAGCGGCCAAGCCTCGGCCTGTTGAGTGAGGTTACTAAGGCGAAGTTTGGCGGGCGAGTAGCATTCAGGATGGTGTCCAGTGCGGACATGGCAACGGTACTTGGGGCCAGCGGGGCCGAGCGACTGCTTGGCAATGGCGACATGCTCGCGCTTGTTCCCGGTGCCTCTAGCGTTATTCGCATCCACGGATGCTATGTCAGCGACGACGAGATCCAGCGCATCATCCAGCACTGGAAGAAGCAAGGCCGCCCGGTCTACGACCAGAGCATCCTTCACCACCCTCTCGACGAGGACGGCGGCATCGACGGTCCCGACGACTTCGACGAGAAGTATGACGCGGCGCTGGCATTCGTGTCAGAGCTTGGTCATGCGTCGATCTCACTGGTTCAGCGGCGATTCCGAGTCGGCTACAACCAAGCCGCTCGAATGATCGAAAGGATGGAGCGTGAGGGTGTGCTTGGACCGGCTGAAGGCGCGAAGCCACGGCCGGTACTGGCAAGCCGCAACTGACGTGCGTTATCCGACGGCGCACGAAGGGCGCGGGAGAGGACATCAGAGAAGCTCGACTCAGCGAGCGACGTAGGGCCACGCTACGGCACCATGCCTTTGCCCGATACCATGAAGAAGGCGAGTTGGTGCGCGTTTTCGGTAGCGATCCAGTTGAAGTAGTCCACGCTTGGAAAGCACTTGACGACGAAGTGTGACTTTTCACTGCTGAGCGGCGACCGCGTTACCCGGTAGGCAAAGCTCGAATCGTTAGCATCGAGCTGCGGTCCCATCCCATAAGTTTCGATGAGGAACTCGGTGGCGGTCTGCACCTTCCGAGGCGAGTAGCGTGCAACCCACGCTTGCGCTCGGCCCCACGCCTCGGTCGCCGCGGGGCCGTCCAGGTCGAACTCGATTGGCTGAGCACCGGCCTGCTGAGCGAAATCGCGACGCGCTGAAAGGCACTTGTCTGCTGCGACGTAGTCGAGCCACCAATTCGGTTCCGCGCCGCACATTCGCATCAGGATTCCGCGCTCCTGGGCGCTCGGATAGAGCGATTGGATGCGATGAAACGCGGCGACCTGAGCGGAAGCGCACTGGCTTTGTCCAGGCGCATTCTGTTTGCACCACGACTCGGCTCCCGATTGAAGGCCCGCAAAGTCGTAACCCGCGCATCCTCCGAATGCGATTATCAGCGCAGCCGCAAACAGTATCTTCATTTTGACGCTCCCGATTTTCGTCATTTCCGCCTTGGAAGCTCTTCCTGCGCGTTGCGCGGAGTGGTCGCGCCAGTGCTCACGTCACCGCGCCGAGCGCGCTTCCCGCCGATCCAGGTCGCCGAGGATGTCCTCGATCTGCGCGAGGGCGGATCGCAGGTCGTCGGCGATCTCCTGGGCGAGGATGTTCGGGTCGGGGAGGTTGGCGCTGTCCTCCAGGGACTCGTCGCGTAGCCACGTGAGGTCGAGGCTGACCTTGTCGCGGGCGACGATGTCGTCGTAGGGGTAGGGGCGCCACCGACCCTCGGGGTTTTTCTCGGACCAGGTCGCCTTCCGCTTCTGGCGCTCGCCGGGCCTGTAGCACTCGACGAACTCGTCGAGGTCGGCGCGGGTCATCCGGCCGGTCTTGAGCGTGAAGTGCTTGTTGGTGCGGAGGTCGTAGACCCAGACCGTCTTGGTCCACGGCTCCTTCGCGCCGGGCTTCCGGTCGAAGAAGATCACGTTCGCCTTCACGCCCTGGGCGTAGAAGATGCCGGTGGGTAGGCGCAGCAGGGTGTGGACGTCGCACTCGTGGAGGAGCTTCCGGCGAACCGTCTCACCGGCACCGCCCTCGAAGAGCACGTTGTCGGGCACCACCACGGCGGCCCGTCCGTGGATCTTGAGCAGGCTTTTCACGTGCTGGACGAAGTTGAGTTGCTTGTTCGAGGTCGTGGTCCAGAAGTCCGGCCTGTTGTAGGTGAGGGTCTCGCGGTCGGTCTCGCCCTCCTCGTTGACCACGGTGACCGATGACTTCTTCCCGAAGGGGGGATTCGTCACCACCAGATCGAAGTGATCGCTGGGCTCATCGCGGAGCGCGTCGTCAGTGCGGATCGGTGGCTCGCGGTTGTCGTCGTCGGGACCGACACCGTGCAGGAACAGGTTCATCGCGCAGAGCCGCGAGACGCCGGGCACCAACTCGACGCCGCGCAGCGCATCGAAGCGCAGGTGCTTCTTGGCCGTGCGGTCCAATTCGTAGTGGCCGGCCAGGTAGTCATGGACGGCGAGTAGGAAGCCGCCGGTGCCGCAGGCCGGGTCGATGATCGACTCGCCGGGAGCAGGCTGGACGCAATCGACGATCGCCTGGATGAGCGGTCTCGGCGTGAAGTACTGCCCTGCACCACCCTTCACGTCCTGGGCGTTTCTCTCCAGCAGGCCCTCGTAGGCGTCGCCCTTCACGTCGGCCGACATCGAGAGCCAGTTCTCCTTGCCGATCAGTTCCACGATCAGTTGGCGCAGCTTCGCCGGGTCCTGGATCTTGTTCTGGGCCTTCTCGAAGATCAGCCCGAGCATCCCGCCCTGCTGGCCGAGCTTCGCGAGCGTGGTTCGGTAGTGCTCTTCGAGCTTCACGCCCTCCATCTGAGGGTTCGCAAGATCGACCCACCGACAACCCTTCGGGATGGGCTGATCCTTCCCGGTGAGCGCGGCGCGCTCGTCGGCCATCTTCAAGAAGAGCAGGAAGGTGAGCTGCTCCAGGTAGTCCTGGTACGAGAGACCGTCGTCGCGAAGGACGTTGCAGTACGACCAGAGCTTCTGGACGATGCGGTTCGACGTGTCGCTCACGCGGCCCTCGTCTTCTTCCGGCCGACACGGCCGTTCGTCTTGGTCGGCCCGCTGGCCTCGCGCTCGGCCTTGATGCGTTCGAGCAGAACCGAGGCGGGCTCGTCGTTGGGGTCCTGGTCGGCGAGCTTGCCCTCGAAGGCCCACTTGAGGATGGATTGGCGAAGCCGGGCGATGTGCCGTTCCGACGTCGCAGCCGTCGCGGTCACGGCCACCTCGTCGGAGAGCAGCAGATCCAGCTTCTGGATAATTCGCTCTTGCTCTGCTCCGGGCGGCAGCGCCAGCGCCCTGGGGAGTAGGTCCTTTGCGTATACGGCGGCAACGCTCGTTGTCGCTCGCTTCACTTCGGAGATCTGGTCCTGAAACATCCGGGAACACATCTGGTACGCCAAGAACGGTGAAGCCAATGAGGCCGACGGGCGGATGCGCATGATGTTGTTGTTGAACAGGGTTCCGGGCGCAGCACCGCGCACCAAGGCCGTTTTCCCCACGAGCTCGACGCTGTTTCTCGTGTTGAATAGTAGGTCGCCGTCTCGAAGGCTGAAGCGCGCTACTTCGTCGTCGCTGGCGCTCACGTGCGCGAGGTCGTCGAGCCTCAGACTGCCGTCCGTACCGATCGAGTCCATCTTCACGTACGGGAAACCCGGCGGGCCGTCTGTCTGCTCGGACCTCGCCCTGACAAGGCCGATTAACGTCTCGTCGGCAATCTGATCGACGCTTGCCCAGCACCACCCCTCGGGCAGCGTGGGCAGCCCGCTCGTGTCGGGCGCGGCGGGTTCTTCGTACTTGCCCCGGCAACCGGCTTCCTCCCAGCAGCGGCGGCGCTCGGCGAGGATGCGCTCCAGCAGCACCGACGCGGGCTCGTAGTCCCGGCCCTCGGCGCGGGCGAGCTCGGCCTCGGTGGGCACGAGTCGCCCTTCGACGGCGGCCTTGAGCACCGAGGCCCGATACCGCTTCAGGTTCCGCTGCACCCGCTCCAGCGTCGCCACCGCGTCGTCGAGCCGCGTGAAGTAGCTCTCGATCGCCTCGACGATGCGGTGCTGCTCGGGGAGAGGCGGGAGGCCGAAGTTCTGGTCGAGCGTTGCAGATGCCTTTACGAACGGTTGCGCTGTGCCGCTTCGGACCCAGAACTTCTCGTCATTGAGCCGGAACCACAGAAACTTGGGACTGATCGCGTCTTCGGACGGCCAGACCACATGAGTGTTGGCCACTGCTGACCAGTTACCAGTCGCAAGGAATGCCTTTCCACACCGAGCACCGACGGCCGAAACCACTACAGCGGACCCCTCGTGCTCCCAACCATCCAGCCAGATGTCTTGGCCGCTCGCGCTGAAACCTGGCCACCGGCCCGCTGCGGGCGAATCGTAGAGCTTGCCCTTGATCAGCTTGGAGTTTCCCGAGTGATGGCGGGTGACTTCAGTGAGCGGTAGGACTGCCCAGTTCTTCGGGATGCTCATGCCGCCAACACCTCATTCAATTCACGAAGGATCGGCCCGAGGTCGTTCCCGAACACCTGCGCCGCCCGCCCGAGTCCGCCTTCCCGGACGAACGGCACATCGTCGAAGTCCTCGATGGCGATCTCCAGACTCGCGGCGACGTGGTCGCGGATCATCTCCAGCCAGCGGGTCTGCTGATCGGTGAACCGTCGCCCCCGGTTGGCCTGCTGAGCCATCCAGTTCTCATACCGCGCTCGTACACGCTCGGCGTGGGGCACGAGTTCGTCGTCTTGGTGCAGCGCGAAACGCACCAACGACACGACGTCAGTGAGCAGCCGCTTGCCCGAGGCACCCCGGACCTTGTCCTTCTCCAGCACCTCGTAGGCCCGCCACAGAACCTCCGGGGTCCAGGAGCGCGGCGGGGCCTTGATCACCGCGGCGAGTGCCTTCACGTCGTCGTAGCGGAGCCGATCCCGGTGCGGCACCGAGAAGAAGAACCGAAGTGCGTCGATCTCGTCCTTGTGCTCGGTCAGGAACTGCTCGAACGACGTCACCAGGGCCTTCGCCTTCTCCTTCGCCTCGGCGCTCGTGCCCGCGTAGAGCAGCGTGTCCTTCGAGACCTCGTCGATGATCTGTTCCAACTCCCGCTTGATGTCCTGGAGCAGTTGGCGGAAGGGCGGTCTCGTGGCGAGCGGTGCCACCGCTTCCTTCGCGAGCGCCGCCCACGCCTGCTGAACCTGCGCCTCGGTCGGCTCCTGATCTCGCGTCAGGCCGTGGCTCGCTCGGGCCTCGTCGCGCTGCCGGTCGGGGTCGAGTGCCTCGACGATGCGGTGAGCGATCTGGGGCAGGCTCGTTCCCCCGGACGCCTCACGGATACGTGCATCTTCGTCGGGGCCACACTCCTTCGCGAGGCGTGAGAGGCGGCTGGCCAGGGAGGAGAGCACCTCGGGATCGCTGCCGCCGACGGCGACGTGCTCCAGGAGCGCCCTGAAGGGGACGTTCTTCTTCTGCTCCAGCGGCTGGGTGTCGGCGAGCGGGGTCTCAGTGATGCCGACGCAGTCCACGATCACGAAGTGGGTCTTGGCCGATGCGTCCGGCGTGACAGCCTTCAGCTCGGTCGGGTCGATGACCCGCACGCCGCGCCCCTTCATCTGCTCGAACATCACCCGGCTCTTCACGGAGCGCAGGAAGACCACGACCTCGATGGGCCGGATGTCGGTGCCCGTGGCGATCATGTCCACGGTGACCGCGATGCGCGGATCGAACGAGTTCCGGAACTCCTGGATGAGGTCGGCAGGCTTCCGGCCCGTGGTCTTGTACGTGATCTTCTGGGCGAAGGAATTCCCTCGCCCGAACTCCTCGCGAACGATCTCGACCACGTCCTCGGCATGGCTGTCGTCCTTGCAGAAGACCAGCGTCTTCGGCACCTCGGTGCGGCCGGGGAAGATCTCGGCGAAGAGCCGATCGCGGAACGTGCGGACGATGAGCCGGATCTGGTCCTTGGCGACGACGGCGCGATCGAGGGCCTCGGCGCCGTAGGTGATGTCCTCGTCGGGCGCTTCCCACCGGACCTTGCGGGACTGGCGGTGACGGTAGCCGAGCATCGTCCCGCTCTCGGCCTCGATGGTCGCGCCCTGCTCGGTGATCTGGGTGCGGATCTTGTAGATCTCGAAGTCGACGTTGACGCCGTCGGCGACGGCCTGCTCGTGGCCGTACTCCATCACCAGGTTCTGGTCGAAGAAGCCGAAGGTGTGCTTCGCCGGTGTCGCCGTGAGGCCGATCAAGAAGGCGTCGAAGTACTCCAGCACTTGGCGCCAGAGCGAGTAGATCGAGCGGTGGCACTCGTCGATGAGGATGACGTCGAAGTACTCGGGCGGGTAGCCGCGGTTGTAGACGACCGGTAGCGGCTCCTTCATCGCCGCTCCGGCCGACTCAAAGAGCGAGGTCTCCTCGGCTGCCGGATCGAGGTCGGGCTCGCCCTTCAGCATGGAGTAGAGGCGCTGGATCGTCGTGACGACGACCTTCGCCGAGGAGCCGATCGTGTTCGAGGTGAGCCGCTGGACGTTGTAGAGTTCGGTGAACTTCCGGTTGTCGTCGGGTGTGCGGAAGCCCTGGAACTCCTTCTCGGCCTGCTCACCGAGGTTCGAGCGATCGACCAGGAAGAGCACCCGGCGCGCCCCACCGAACTTGATGAGCCGGTAGGCAGCGGTGACCGCCATGATCGTCTTGCCGCTGCCCGTCGCCATCTGCACGAGCGCACGAGGCCGGTTTGCGAAGAGCGAGCGCTCCAGGTTGATCACGGCCTGCAACTGGTTCGGAAACAGGAACGCCTTCTCGACCGAGGGCATCGCACGGAGCCGCGCCCGGAACGACGACGGCCGGGTATCGTCGGCAGCGGTGTAGCCGCCGACGCTCTTGACCCAGGCGTCCAGTGTCTCGGCCGCCAGCCAGTCGGCGAGGGTGGCCGGTTGGTGGACCTGGAAGATGTATCGGCTGCGCGGATTCGGATCGAGCAGGTTCGTGAACTTGGTCTCGGCACCGGTGGAGAGATAGAGGAACGGCAGCGGTGCGACGGGCGGATGGAGGCCCGCCGGGAGTCCGTTCGCGTACTTGTCCGCCTGCACCTCGACGCCGCTCAACGTGTGGCCGGCCGGCTTCGCTTCGAGCACTCCGGCGGCCTTGCCATCGACGAATAGCAGGTAGTCCGCGTCCCCGTGGCCGGCGGTCAGCTTGAACTCGCGGATGGCGACGCCGCGGGAGGCACTCAGGTCGATCTCGGCGCGGTTCTGCACCACCCAGCCCGCTGCGACGAGCTGAGCGTCGATGTCGATGCGGGCGCGCTGCTCGGGGGTGGTGGGCATGAGGTGGGTAGATGGCGACGGCGGAACGCGTCCGACGGCGGAGTCATAGCAGAGAGAGCCGTGACCGTGCGACGTCGCGGGAACCGCTGTGCGGCAGCAACGGCGCACTGGAAAGGTGGCGATCTACGGACACTAGTACCTATACTCAAGATCGCGCGAATCGGCAGCAGGGATCGATCGGTCACGCCAATCGATTGGAGCTGACATGGCCACAGACTACATGCCACGCGACTTCTTTCGGCGAGTTCCAAACGCCTTGCTTCGAGAGTACTTCTCCCGGAGTGGTCTTCTTGCCGGAGTGGGGTGGGATGCGCTCAAGGAGTCGGATGCTGAGTCGATCTATGCCGCGTGGCAGACCCTCGATGAAGGGATGCGCGCGGCAATCGAGAACGACTTCCAGCATGTGCATGAGCTCGCAACATCGGACGGTGCTCGGACGATCATCGAGGAGGGCCAGTTCCACGACAAGGACCTGGCTGCCGACCTCGATGCACAGGCGGGATTTCATGCCAAGGCGATGTGGACGCTTCTACACGAACCGACCGTCTTCCGCGTGGCGTCGCAGCTCGACGCAGCGGACCATCTGAGCGGGCGATATCGCCGAAAGCGGACGGGACTTCCGCAGCGAAGACCGAATCTCTCGGCAAAGGCGAGGACGGCGTTGTCGGACACCGTCGGTGCCTACTTCTGGAATCGACAGGGGCGGGGCCGCGTCTGCTCCATGGATGTCTACCTGCGAGGCGGTCGGTTCGATTACTTCCTCATCTACCCCGAAGACTATGCGGGCACGTTCGTTGGGTACGACGACAAGGCGCAACTCGTGCGGCGCCCCCAGAAGCCCGCATTCGAGGTGGTGCTTGTCTGGGATCGGACGGATGGCGCTCTCACCGTGTGGGCGCCAGGAAATGCCACCGTGAAGCAGGACCTTCAGGCGATCTTCTCAGAGATCATGCTCGACGAAATCCTGGGGCCGGAGACGACGGCGACGGCGCCGTACGATCTCAGCCAGTTGAAGCGCCGTGAGTTCGCGTTTGCGACGACACCCGACGATCGAATCTCCGACGTTCGACTGCGGAGTCTGCGCGTGGCAGTCCGTGGCAACCCACGTCGCCGGATCACGCTCGAAGCCGACCCAAAAACGAGCCCGGACGACGTCTACGATTTGATGGACCAGATCCTCGGACACGGGGGCCTGTCGCTAGCGAACGTCGAGCCCGATCACGCCACGATCGGCGTGAAATTCCATCCGCTCGATGGACGATCAAAGAGTGTGACCATCGGTATCTCGACCAATTCCTGTAGCCTCAAGGACAAGCCCGAAGACCTCGTCCTCGCCGAGTGCCTCAAGCGCTGGAAGATCGCGCGTGTCTGACCTGCTCCGGGTGCTGTGGGAGCGGATCGACGTCGACGATCCAATCATCGACGGCGACGAAGCCAGCCTGCTTCCGGGCGGTGTGTTGGCGCGACTCGAGGGTGCCGGCCTCGTTCGTGAGATCGAACGGGCGCAATCGATCGTTTGCGACGCTTGCGAGCGAGGGCATGTCGAGGAGGTGACGTTTATCGAGAGCCCGCCGGGCAGTGGCGTCCGTGCGTACGTTGGCTGTCCTGACGCCGGTCGAGTGCGAGTGCCGCTCGAGCGATTGCGCCAGTGGCGAATCGACTTCGCCGGCCTGGCGCGTGGGATCGCGGGCGCGTTGTCGCTTGCTGGCGATGTCGACGAGATCGTTCCTGGGCGACTTTGGCTCCTTGGGAAGGCCAGCCTGGCAGGGACGTCGCGCGAGCTGTTTCTCGTGCGCGGGATGCTGTGGCGGGATGCGCGCGACGTGGTCGCGAGCGCGCCGCGGTTCTTGGCGTCACGAAATGCCGTTGCGCTGCTCGCGGGCCGGGTGCCGAACGAGTCGGCGTGGCGAGCCGCGCCCCCGACCGTCGTGCCGCTAGATGCGTTGCTGTCGTTGGACGGTGGCGGTATCGCGGTCGATCGGCGGCACCTTGACGCGTCATTCGGTGACACTCCGCGACCGGTGACGCCCGGTGCGATTCAGTCGTTCCCGACGCCCGCTGGGGTGCGTTGGGAGGATCTGCGCATCACCCTCACCGAGCACGAGCTCACGGCAGAGCTGCTCGGGGTCACGCGGCACCTGAGCTTCGCCGACGCCGGTTTCGAGGACAGACGTCGAGGGCGCGTGCCGGATCGTCTATGGAGGCTGCTCAGAAGGCTTGCGGTCGCGGGTGGCGTGCTTCGTCAGCCGCTCGACCTTGAAAAGCGCGAGGTGGACAGTCTTCGAACCTCGATCGTGATGCTCCGCAAGCGACTCAGGGCATTGTTCCAGCTTGAGGCCGACCCCATCCCATTCGTCGATGGTAGCTACCGATGCGTGTTCAAGCTGGCGGCGACGGACGGCGTCCAGTTCCCGACCCCGGCCGGAGCGCGGTGGTTCGAGGTCTCCATCTGCGAGGCGTATGGCGGTGTGATTCAGATCTCGGTGGCCGGCACGGAGCAGTACTCAGCCACCAGCCCGTCGGGTGGGGGTGACGGTAGGTGGGGCGCGCGCGTCGTCGCGGTGCGCACTGAGGAGGTCCAGGAGAGCTACGACCTGCGCCAGTTGGGGATGGTTGACGATCAGGATGAGCCGGATGAGTGCGGGCGTGCGCTACTCGAAGTGCTTCGACAGCATGGACGCGTCGCCCGCGACATGTCGGACGAGGCGATGCTCAAGCTCGGGTCGGCGCTTACTCAGGTGATGCTGATCGATGGGGCGCCGTTCAACTTCGACACTGCCCGCGGGCTCTGGATTGCCGAGTTCAGCGCGTCGAGCGCAGTCGCAACCCCCGCGAGCCGATAAAATTTTATCGGCTCCTGATCGCGGCGGCGCGATCTCTACCGTCACTCGAGCCGCCTCACTTTCTGAGTAGTTTCAAGTGGTTCCTGCGCACCGCAACGCCGCGACATGCGGTTGCGCGGCGGCTCGGTGAAATCTCACCCAGAGCCCTTCAGGCGCTGACGACACCGGCGACGACGCCGGACATCCCGTCAGCCCGACGAGGACTCATGGATCGATCCAGCAACCCCACCGGCGATCGTCGGGGCGCGACCCGACGCGAGCCATCATCCGCAGCGTATTCAGCGAACGACCCGGAGATTGATCGCCAGCGCCTTGATTGGGCGTTCCTCGTCTATGGGCTGATGACCACGCTTCTGGCGTTGGTCTTAGCCTTCGACGGAACGACAACGGCGCTGGCGCGGCGTGAATCGCACCCGAGCGGATCGGCAGTCGAGCGTGGACGGCGAGCGGGCCGCCTCGCCCCGCGCGCCTCGCGAGGTGCGCGATGAGCGCCGCGATCGACCCACGCGGCGCCAGGGTCCGGGTGTCGCGGTTCGCGAATGTGTACGCCACGGTACCCGAGCCCCTCGCCGGCAGCCTCGCGGAACTGCTCGGTCCGCACCGGATAATCCCGTGGGACCGAGCCGGTATGCCGCCAAGCGACCCCAAGGTCGATCCCCGGCGCAATGAGCTGCCGCTGATCTGCGGCGCGCTCTTCCGGGAGGGGACGACGCGGAAGCAGGCCAATGTCGCCTGCGTCACACTGCTCGCCCACGACGTCGATCATCTCGCGCCCGATGACGTTGTCGAGATCGATCGGCTCATTCGAGCAATCGGCGTCGGGGCGGTCATCCATACGACTTGGTCGCACCGCGCGGACGGTGCCGGGGAGTGCCTGCGGTACTACTTCCTGCTCTCTCGCGACGTGACCCTGGCGGAATGGCCCGCGTTCTGGATGGCCACCAACGCGCTGCTCCTCGGTGGTCGCGGCGACCCCGCCACCAAGAACGCCGATCGCATGATGTTCGTGCCGTCCGCGCCGACCGAGCGTGTCGAGCACGCCTGGATGGCGGCCATCGAAGGGCAGCCGATCGATGTCGACGCTCTGCTCGCAGATGCCGAGGATCCGTCCTCCGATGCCGCGGCCCCCGCTGGCGTCCCACCGGAGATGGTCGCGAGGCTCAACGAACGAGCCCGGACGCCGCGACACGACCTTCTCCGGACGCTCGCCATGCAGTTGGCGCGAAAGCGCTTGGATAAAGCGACCATCCTCGCTCACCTCAGAGCTACAAACGACTCGTTCAAAGATCCGAAAGCCGTAAGCGAACTCGAGCGATTGGCGCAATCGGCCATGGAGAAGGTGGCAGCGGACGCCACGGAGGACGGCCGCCCGGAGATCGTCGTTCGCGACGAACTCGCCGCGATGACCGACGAAGCCGAGGCCGCTCTGGTGGTGGCGGCCCACGTCGGCGTTTACCAGCGCGCCGGGATCCTCGTACAGGTCGGCTCGGGCGCTTCCGCAGACGCGGTGCGTAGCGTTCGCCGCGTGGGTTCGGCACCGGTCATCGTGCCGCTGCGTGTGGCGGCGCTGCTCGAGAAGCTCGATCGTGCGGCGCACTGGGTCGAGTTCGTGAAAGCCACGGGCGAAGAGCGAGCGCTCGGTGACTACAAGAAGGTGGATGCGCGCCCGGATGGAGACGTGGCACGGGCGCTCGAAGCGCGCGCCACCTGGACACTCCCGCACCTCACGGGCGTCACCCAGATGCCAACGCTGCGCATCGACGGCAGCGTGCTCGACGTGCCGGGCTACGACCGCACGACCGGGTTGCTCTACCTGCCCAACGCGGCATACCCGCCGATCCCCGATCGCCCAACGGCCGACGAGGTCGATGACGCGGTCGCGGCACTGTTGGACCCGCTGAGCGAATTCCCCTTCGTCGAGCCCTACGACAAGGCTGCCGCCATCGCCGCGATTTTCTCGTGTGCCGGGCGCTACGCCATCGCGGGCGCGGTGCCCGCGTTCGGTGTAAACGCTTGCGCGCCCGGGACAGGAAAGGGGCTCCTGGTCTCGGCGATCACGACGATCGGCACGGGGCGCGCGCCTGGCCGCATGACGCTACCGAAGGACGACGGTGAGGAGCTGCGCAAGACGATCCTCGCGCTCGCGCTGGAGGGCGACCCGGCGATCCTCGTCGACAACGTCGAAGAGGCGGTGGGCAGCGACGCGCTGGCAAGCGTCATCACCGATCTCACGGTCAAAGGGCGCGTGCTCGGTGTGTCGAAGATGGCGGAGGGCGAGTGCGCGGCAGTCTGGTTCGTTACCGGTAACTCGCTTCGATTCAAGGGCGATCTGGGACGGCGCGTGCTTCGGATTGACCTCGATGCCGGCGTCGAGCTTCCCGAAGTGCGTCGGTTCAAACGGGCTGAGCCGCTTCTCGCGTACGTGGAGCGGGAGCGACCGCGGCTGGCCGTGGCCGCCATCACGATTCTGCGTGCGTACGTCGTCGCCGGTCTTCCGCCGCATCAACAGGGGCCGCCGATCGGATCGTTCGAGGCATGGGACGCGTTGGTGCGCGGAGCGTGTCTCTGGCTGGGATTCGAGGACCCAGCCGCGGGTCGGGAGCGGGTTCGCGCCGAAGGCGACGCCGACCTCGATGCCCTGCGCACGCTGATTGCCGCCGTCTACGAGGTGCAGCGCGACGCTTCGTGGATCGTCTCGGCGCTGGTCCGGCTGGCGGCTGGATCCGCGAACGACGAGTTGCGTGAGGCGTTGCTCGCGTTCGGTGACGGACGGGAGCCCAACCCCTGGGCGATCGGTCGGGCTCTTGACCGCTACCAGGGGCGAATCGTCGACGGAAAATGCCTGAGGCGCGGCCTGAAGGGAGCGGGCGGCGTATGGAAGTGGCGCATCGAGGTGGTGTCGTGATCGGGGCGGAGAGTGGGTTTTGTGGGTTAAGTGGGTTTGTCCCTCTCTACGTGTGGAAAACACATTTCGAATCTCTACGGGGCCACAGCGGGGAAGAAACCCACCAAACCCGCGAAACCCACTCTGGGGGAGGGGCGCGTGCAGCTTCGGATCGGTTCGTAGTCGACCCGCGCTCGGTCTGCGAGCCGCTCGGCCTGCGATTCGCCCGCCCCCGACTCGCCTTCTCGCCGCCGTTCACGGTAGGTGTCGTCCCCCCGACACCCACCCCACCGCCGCCATGGCCGCCGCCGAAGCCGCCCTCGCTCCCCTGGCCCGGCGACCCGTCGTGGTGGCGGCGCCCCCCGCGCCCCCGGCGTCGGCGCCGCGACTGGCCCGTTCATCGGCCCACGTGGGCGGGCGTGTGGCCCACAGCGCGCTCCGTCGCGCCGAGCGCACCCTCCGCCCGAGGCCCGCGGTCACCGCGCGTGGCGCAGGCACGGAGCCCGTCGTGACGCCCTCTCCTAACGATGTCACGCCTGTGCGGCCCGCAACCATCCCGACGCAGGAGCAGGTAGCGGCCGCCGTCACGGTGCTGCTGAGCGCCATGGCTGGCTTCGCCGGCGGCGGCTCGGCAAACGACCGGCCCGCGGCTGGCCCGGTCCGCTGGCTCACGATCGAGGAGGCTGGCGACCACGCGAAGGTGGCACCCGAAACCGTTCGGGACTGGATTCGAAAGGGCTGGCTACGAGCCAACCCGGTGGGTCGCGTAATCCGGGTGGCGATTTACGAACTCGACGCGCTGCTACGCGACGGCGCGCCGTGTCCAACCACAATTTCTGCGGCGGGACCGACGAAGGGCACCGCGGCGGCGCGGGCGCGCCGGATCGTGGCGTCGTTCCAAGCGGGAGAGTCCGACGATGGCTGACCCCTGGTGGCGAGAGGATCGAGGCCAGTTCTACATCCGGGTGAAGGATCCGATCAGCGGCGCGTGGAAGAACCGTGCCACGGGCGCCACCAGCATCCGCGAAGCGCGCGACGTGCAACGCGCCGTCGAAGCGGAGTTGCGGCGTGTTGATCGTGCGGCTCCGAAGGTTGCGCCGATGGAGCGCTCGCCGAAGCTCGGGGAGTTGATCGACGACTGGTTGACCCGGCGCCGCGATCGCGGATTGCGAGATGTTCGGAACGACGAGAGCCGCTTGAAGCACCACGTATTGCCGACACTAGGCGAGATGGCGGTCGCCGAGATCCGACCCAAGCACGTGGTCTCGCTGATCGAGGGCCTCCGTCAGCAGCAACGACTCGCGCCGCGATCGATCCGGAAGACGTACGGCGTCCTGCACAAGCTCTTCGCCGATCTCGTCGTGGACGAGGTCGTGGACCGCTCGCCGTGCGTGCTGACCAAGGATCAGCTCCCGAAGAACGTCGACAAGGACCGCGAGTGGCGAGCCGGTGCCGTCTTCACCCGGCATGAGGCCGAGATTCTGATCAGCTCGGATGCCATCGCCGAGGACCGGCTGATGTTCTACGCCCTGCTGCTCTTCACGGGCGCTCGGCTTGGTGAGGCCGCCGCCCTGCGGTGGGCCGACTACGACGACCGCGCAGAGCCGCTCCACCGGATCACGATCAACCGCTCGTTCGCAGGGCCGCTGAAGACGGAGGTTCCGCGCTCCGTTCCGGCGCACCCGGCGCTGGCGGCGATGCTGGCGGAATGGCGTCTCAGCGGGTTCGCACGCCTGATGGGTCGGCCACCACGCCCAGACGACCTGATCGTCCCGTCACGGCGCGGCCTGATGCGAACCGGGAACCAGGTGCGGGGGAAGTTCCTCGACGACCTCAAGCGCCTCGGCCTGCGAGTGCGCCGGGTTCACGACTTCCGGCGGACGATGATCACGCTCTGCCGCGTGGATGGGGCTCGCAAGGATGTGCTCGAGCAGATCACGCACGGCGCACGGGGCAACATCCTCGACGCGTACACGAGCCTGCCGTGGCCAACGCTATGCGAGGCCGTCGCAACGCTGCGGGTTGGTCGGGTGGGCGCCGAGGTGGTGCAGCTTCGCCTCGTCGCGAACGCGGGGCAGTCTTCAGCGGCCAAGGTGGCGGCGTATGGCACGCCGGACGGGCGCGATTTTGCCCCCGGGTATGCCCCCGGGCTGGTGGAGCGAACCCGCTTCGTCCGTAACTCCTGGAAGAAACACGCGAATTCGCGACTGCGAAGGGTGGAGGCGGCGGGAATCGAACCCGCGTCCGAAGGTGCTCGATCCGAGGCTTCTACACGCGTAGCTTCCCTTCTTTTGTCGTCGGCCGAGGCGCTGGGAAGCGAGCTCGCGGCCGACCAGCCCGATCTTTGATTTCGCTCGGCGTCGGACGGGCGCGACGCCTTGCTAGCCCGCTATTTGCTCCGAACGGACCCGCGGGCGAGGGCCGTCCAGAGGAATCACTGCGGGTTAGGCAGCGATCGCGTAAGCAGAACCGTCGTTGGCGGTTGTGTTTTCCAGCCTTTTGTACGAGGTGACCGGGACCCTCGGCGTGCCACCACGGACGTCATCACCCCCGTCGAGCCCAAATCGCCCCCGTGTGGGAAAGTCGATCGGGAAGAGGGGCCATGCGGCCGTCGACTCTTCCGTTTTCTCCTTCGCGCGTGGCCTCGTCCCGAGCCCCGCCGCCGGGGCCATCGCGAGTCGCGAGCCGTCTCAACGTAACACCGCGCGGGCGATGCGCTAGGGCTTCTCGATCAAGCGACGACGCCTGCTGCGGCGACGGAGCGCCGCCCTGCGCGGGACGCGGTGCTGGTCCCACCAAGGGACCGGTGGGCCTCCAGCCGCGTGACGCGCAGTCGTGCAGCCGCATGATCGGCGGGGCCGGCGTCGCCGGCGATTGGCGCGAGCGTCTGGGGTGACTATCCCTACGATCACACGCGGCGGGGCCGCGGGCTCGGGAGGTGGGCAATGCGTTTGGGAATCGACTTCGGTACGACGCGAACGGTGGTCTCGGCCTCGATGAAGGGGCGTTATCCGGTGGTGTGCTTCGACGTGGGCGGGGTGTTCCGGGACTATGTGCCGGGTATCGCTGCGATTCGTGACGATGGCTCGCTGGTCTTCGGCTGGGAGGCGCGCGCCGAGCTGGGCGAGCATCCGCACCACGCGATCCGCTCGATCAAGCGGGCGATCACGGAGCTAGCGCCCGACGACGTGGTGCCGGGGCTCGAGCAAGCGCGGGTGACGGCGGTGGAGCTGGTGGCCCGTTACCTCGCCCACGTCCGCTCGCTGATCGTCGAGCAGGGGAACGTGGAGGTGGGCGAGGACGAGGTCTTGGAGGCGGTGATTGCGGTGCCGGCCAACGCGTCGAGCCAGCAGCGCTATCTCACGATGGAGGCGTTCACCCGCGCGGGCTTCGTCGTTCAGGCGCTGCTCAACGAGCCCACCGCAGCGGCCATCGAGTTCGCGCAGCGAAACACGCAGGCGATCGGGGCGCGCAGCCCGAAGCGTTACGTGGTGGTCTACGACTTGGGCGGCGGCACGTTCGACACCGCGGCGGTATCGCTGGAGGGGCGGCGCTTCACGCTTCTCGCCAGTGAGGGCATTCACCGTCTCGGTGGCGATGATTTCGACGAGATCATCTACGACCTGGTGCTCGGCAAGGCGAGCGCCTCCGAGGACGATCTCGCGCCCAGTCAGCGCGTGGCGCTTCTCGAGGCGTGTCGCGAGGCCAAGGAGACGCTCAAGCCCACGAGCCGCCGCCTGCTCGTAGACCCACGCAGCGCGGCCCATCCGGAATTGCTCGGGGAGGAGCCGATCGTCCTCGACGTGAACGAGATCTACGTGCGAGCGCAACCGTTGGTGGACGAGACGCTGGCGCTCATCGACAAGCTCTTCGCGAGTCTCGCGTCGCGCGGCATCGATCCCGAGAGCACGCGCGAGCTGGGCGGCCTCTATCTGGTGGGCGGCTCCACCGCGTTCCCCGCGGTGGCGCGAGCGCTGCGCGCGCTCCACGGCCGCAAGATCCAGCTTGCACCCGAGCCGCACGCGTCCACGGCGGTGGGTCTCGCGGTTGCGGGTGATCCGGCGGCAGGAATCTTCGTGCGCGAGGCACCCACCCGCTACCTCGGCGTGTGGCGCGAGGCCGCCGCCGGCCGCGACAAGGTGTTCGACCTGATCTTGAGCAAGGACAGCGAGGCACCCGTCGAGGGGCCGGTGGTGGTGGAGCGCAGCTATCACCCGCGGCACAGCATCGGGCATCTGCGCTTCCTGGAGTGCGCGTCGCTCGACTCGTGCCACCAGCCGGCAGGCGACGTGACGCCGCTCGCGCGCGTGGTCTTTCCGTACGATCCGGCGCTCGTCGACCGCGCCGATCTCGCAGATCGCGACGTGGAGGCCAACGCGTCGCTCGAGGCGGAAGAGATCCGCGAGACTTACACGTACGAGAGCGACGGCACGGTCACATTCGCCATCGAGAACCGCACCCACGGCTACAGGAAGAGCTTCGTTCTCGGCTCCACGCGCTGAGCGCCCGCGGCGGCGGTCGTGAGGGAGCAGCGACGGGGATCCCGCGCCCGTCGCCACATCGAACGGCGCTTCGTGTCGTGCGTGAAACGGCGGCGTATCAGCCGGCTGCGGCGACCAGCTTGTCCACCAACGCCACGTAGGCGCGCATGGCGTCGTCCTTCGACGTGCCCTTCTTCTTGGTCCACTGGTCGAACTTGGCGCGCGCCACGAAGTCCATCATGCCGGGGCGCTTGCCGCTGACGTCGCCCTCGCTGCCCTGCTTGTAGAGGGCGTAGAGCTCGAGAAGGGTGTCGTTGTCCGGACGCTCGGGGAGCTTCTTCACGCGCTCTTGGGCTGCGGCGAATTGGGTGGCGAGGTCGCTCATCGGATCCTCCTTCGTCGAAGGTGAGACTTCCCTCGGGAAACTATACGAACGCGCAAGTTCTGGATCGCCCCTCGCTGCGTGCGAGACGGTGTCCGGGATCGACTCGGCCGCGGGCGACCTTGCGGTCGCCCCTACGGGTCGAACGAGGTCGGATCAGAGGCCGCGCGAGGCGCGATCGCGGCGCGAGTCGGTCATGCTGGGAGGATCGTCGCTCGGACCCTCGCGGTTTGGAGGCCTGGCCGGCTTCGGGTCGGCGATTCTCGAGCACGCCGCACCACCACCCGCGTCACCCCGAAAGGCCCAAGGATCATGGAAACCAACACCGTCCGACTGCACCGGGTCTTGCGCGCGCCGCCGGAGCGCATCTACCGCGCGTTTCTCGATCCGGATGCCATGGCGAAGTGGCTGCCGCCGCACGGCTTCACCGGCAAGGTCCATCACATGGACGCCAAGGTGGGTGGCTCGTACAAGATGTCGTTCACCAACTTCTCGAGCGGACAGAGCCACGCCTTCGGCGGCGAGTACCTGGAGCTGGTGCCGAACGAAAAGCTCGTCTACACGGACCGATTCGACGATCCCGGTTTGCCCGGCGAGATGCGCACAACCATCACGCTCACGAAGGTGTCGTGCGGGACTGAGGTTCACGCCATGCAGGAAGGCATCCCGGCCATGATCCCCGTCGAGGCCTGCTACCTGGGCTGGCAGGAGTCGCTGATGCTGCTCGCCAAGCTCGTCGAGGCCGAGATCCCCGGCTGAGCGCTGTGACTCCCCGCGCGCCGTCGCGCATCGCGCCACGCGCTGCCAGAGCCGCAGCCCGGCCCTCGAACGCGTGACGCCGGCGGGACCGCCTCCTGGCGGTCCGGTAGTGTGCGGCCTTCGAGCGCGGCCGTGGAAGCGAGAGGATGGAGGGCGGCCGGTCCCTCGGCCGCCAGAGGGTGATTGGCGGCCAATGAGAGGACTCCGCATGTTTCGCGCGAGTGTCCTCGTGCGGAACGATCGAACCGGCATGCACGTCGAACGCATCCGGGTCTCCGCTGCTTCTGGCTCAGATGCGGACGATCTGCGGCAGATGGTCGAAGTGCCGGTCACGCGCGTGGAGCGCCAGGTTGTGTTGCAGCACCAGCGCCGCGATCCACAGGTCGTTCGTGGGGATTGGCGTGCCCTGCGCGCGGAGCTGGCGGAACAGGTTGGCGTAGTGGTGTGTGGTCTGATCGTCGGCGAAGAGCACCTGCACGCCATCCTTGAGCAGGAATCGCCTCAGCACCCGTTCGTTCTCGGTGCCACGCTGGCCGAGGGCGAAGCCCGCGCGCAGTTCGGCCACGACCACGAATGGCACCGCTACCACATCGGCGGTCGCGATCAGGCGGAGCGTGGGTTCGACCCCTTTGCAGAGGTCGACGTAGCGATTGGTGTCGAGGGCGAGCTTCACTTCCAGCGCGCGCGATCCACCCGGTCCTGAGCGGCGAGCGCGGCATCGAAGGTGGGATCGTCTGCCCAGGTGCCGGCGATGTCGCTCAGGTCGCGAACAGGCAGGTCGCTCTTCTCGACACCGAGGCCGGTGGCAAGAGCCTCGACAGCCACCTGATTCAAGCTCTGTCCGCGGGCGCGAGCCCGTTTGCGGATAGCCTTGTCGACGGTTCGGGGCACCTTTCTGACCGTGTATTGCATGCACGCACTCTAGGAGATGCAGGCATGCGTCGCAAGCGCAGCAGCCGGGATCTGCGATGCTTACGCGACGAGCGTTTCAGCGACGGGATGGATGCTGGCGGCGGCCGGGCAACCGGGCCTGCCTTCCCCTATCGGCCGAGACGGAGCGGGTAGTTCGGAGGGACCGCCTCCTGGCGGTCCGGCCGTGGGCGGCCGCCGAAAGCCGCACTTTCGAGAGGATGGAGGGCGGCCGGTCCCTCGGCCGCCCGTGCTCCCGCTCGCTCGGCGCGTCTCGGCAGCGCGCTCGGCTCCTGTTCGGCGCGCGACGGATGATAGAAAGGCCCCGGAGCAACGTCCCGTATGTCCGAGGCGAAATACCGCGTGTTCGTGTCGAGCACCTATCTCGACAACGAATCCCGCCGGAAGATCGTCGAGAACGCGATCCTCCGCGCGGGGATGGTCCCTGTGGGGATGGAGCGCTTCGCGGCTCAGACGCACACGATCGTCGAGGCGTCGCTCGCTGAGGTGCGCGATGCCGACGTGTTCGTCGGAATCGTCGCGCGGCGCTACGGCTCGATCCTGGATGGAGAGGAGCTGTCGGTCTGCGAGCTGGAGTACGGTGCGGCGAAGGACGCCACCAAGCCGTGCCTGATGTTCGCGATCGACCCGCGGCATCCGTTCACCGAGCAGGACCTCGATTCGGATCCCGGCGGCTGGGCCAAGCTCGCGGCATTCAGAGCGCGTTTCACCGCTGACCAACTGCCTGCCACGTTCACCGACGACACCCTCGGGATGAGCGTGCTCGACGCGCTCAACCGCTGGCGACGGGATCAAGAAGGCATGCCGTCGCCCGGACCGGTTTCGCCAGGGTCGTCGCCGCCGGTCAGCGATGACCCCGACGTCGCGGCCTACCTCACGAAAGCCGCGAGCTTCCACGCGACACTTCCCATCGCCGGCTTCCGCACCAAGCTCCGCGCACCCATCGAGATCGCGGAGCTCTACGTGCCGCTCCACGCCATGGTCGACCTGCGGGGCGTGGGCGACGCGCTCTTCGCCGACGCCGACGATGCCGCGAAGCGCCTCGGCGAAGCGGAACGTTCCCTCGAGATCGATCTGACGCGCGCCTTCGACGAGGCCGCCCGCCGCAACCGCCGCGGCCTCGTCATCCTGGGCGATCCCGGCTCGGGAAAGACCACCCATCTCAAGCGCTTGCTCTTGTGGTGCGCTCGCGAGGGTGGCGCCTCCCTCGGCCTGCCTGCCGCAACGGTACCGGTCTTCCTGCCGCTCCGCGATCTCCGGGACCTGACCCACGGCCTCGAGCCCTTCATCGAAGCGCAGCTCAGCGAGCCGCACCTCGCGACTCCCACTGGATTCGGCCGGAAGCTCCTCGATCGCGGCGGACTGCTCCTGCTCCTCGACGGACTCGACGAGGTCGCCGATCCCGGCCAGCGGGAGCAGGTGGCGCGCTGGATCGAGGGTGCCTTGCGCGCGCATCCGTCCTGCCGGTTCGTCGTGACGAGCCGCTTCGCCGGCTACACCCGCGAAGCGCGCCTCAGCGAGTCGTTCCTCGAGCTTCACCTGCGCCCGCTCACCGCGGAGCAAGCCGACCACTTCGTCCACAACTGGTACCGGATCGTGGAGCGGGGACTGGCCGTGGACCCCGCGCAAGGAGAGTTGATCGCGAAGACCCGGGCGGACGCGCTGGTCGCACGCTTGAAAGAGCCGGACTTCCGGGCGCGGCGAGTCTTCGAGCTGACACGGAATCCGCTCTTGCTCACCAACCTCTGCCTCGTGCACCGCGATCGAGGCCGGCTCCCTCAGCGCCGCGCCGAGCTTTACGACGAATGCATCGACGTGCTGCTCGAACGCTGGCGCCTGGGAAAGGGCCTCGGCATCGGAACAACCGCGAAGGAGGCGCGCCGTGTGCTGCAGCCGGCGGCGCTCTGGCTTCATCAAGAGGAGAACCGGACTCGGGCGCACGCGGAGCAGCTCGAGCCGGTGGTTGCGCCTTCGCTCGCCGCCGTCGGCTACACCGGCGGCGGCGCTCGCGAGTTCCTGCGCACCGTCCGCGACGAGAGCGGACTCCTCACGGGTTGGGACCAGCAGCATTACGGCTTCATGCACCTGGGCTTCCAGGAGTACCTCGCGGCGCGTGAGATTCGGACGCGCTCATTCGACGACCCCACGGTCCTCGCCGAGCTGGCGAAGCACTTCGGCGAGAGCTGGTGGCAAGAGGTGATCCTCTTGCTTCTCGCCCTCGATGACCCCGCCCTCTTCAAACCTTTCATGCGCGAGTTGGTCCCGCTTCCGGCGTTCAGCGAGCACACGGACCTCGTCGAGCTCTGTCTCGATGACGCGGCGGATGTCTCGCTCGAACCGTTCGAGGAAATGGTGTTCGCAGCTCCTGCGACGGACCCGGTCCTCTGGGAGAATCAGTTCGCTGCGTTCAGGATCCTCGCGCGCCTGGCACCACATCGCGTGTCCGAGCTGGTGACTTCGCTGCAACTGCATCCGTCCCCCGAGATCCAGGCGAGGCTACGCGCGAGCATGGGAGCGGCGCACCAAGAAACGGTCGCTGCAGCGCGAGGCGGCTACGAGCTGGTTCGCATTCCCGGCGGGGTGTTCCGAATGGGCTCGCCCGAGTCGGAAGGGGGCCGAGACGGGGACGAAGGACCGCAGCATCAGGTACAAGTGCTCGCGTTCTGGCTGGGGCGCTACCCGGTTACGAACGAGCAATACGGCGCCTACTTGCGCGAGAATCCGGGAGCCGAGGAGCCTGAGCTCTGGTCCGATCGCCGGTTCAACCAGCCACGCCAGCCCGTGGTGGGAGTGAGCTGGGAGGAGGCTCGGGCTTACGCAGAATGGGCAGGGCTCAGGCTTCCGACAGAAGCGGAGTGGGAGTACGCCTGCCGGGCAGGGACGACGACGCGCTTCTCGAGCGGCGACGATGATGCGGATCTGGCTCGCGTCGGGTGGTACCAAGCCAACTCGGGCGGCGCGTTGCACCCGGTCGGCGAGAAGGAGCCGAACGCATTCGGCCTCTACGACATGCACGGCAACGTGTGGGAATGGGTGGAGGACGACTCGCACCGGGACTATCGAGCTGCTCCCACTGACGGCCGGGCGTGGATCGACAGCCCGCGTGGCGCGTTCCGCGTCTTTCGGGGCGGCTCCTTCGCGAATTCGGCGTGGTACGCCCGGGCTGCGTTCCGCGACTTCGACGACCCGGGCAACCGCTACGTGCTCCGCGGCTTCCGTCTCGCGAGGTCGGACCCTTGACCCTCGAACGCTCGTACCCGGGCTGAAGCGCGCCGGGGAGCCGGGGAGGCGCAAGCGAAGCGCGCCCCCGGCCCCCGAGCGCGCGCGCAGCTCGCTCGATGCGTCAGGCGATGCGCGTCACGCGGCGCGTTCGTGCCAGGGCTTGATCCGGGCGATCGTCGCGGCGAGCGCACGCTCCGCGACTTCGGTGTCGTGGGCGGCCTGCGCACGAAGCCAGTGGCCGCTCGAGAGCCCGAAGAAGCGGCACAGGCGCAGATCGGTGTCGGCGGTGACGGCACGCCTGCCGGCGACGATCTCGCCGATGCGCTGCGCCGGCTCACCGATCTCCTTCGCCAGTCGGTACTGCGAGATCCCCATGGGCAGCAGGAATTCCTCGCGGAGCAGCTCGCCTGGGGTCACGGGTTTGGGTCGGGCCATCGTGATGTGCTCCCGTCAGTGGTCGTCGACGATCTCGACGTCCGAGTCGCAGTCGGCGCCGGCCGGGCGGGAGCCCGATTTGGAGAGATGGAGGGCTGTTGGTCTCCGTGCCCGGCGCGCGGGGCTACCGAACGAGAAGGCGTTTGCCGGGGCTCGCTACGGCGCCAGCTCCACGTCTGGCTCCCGTGCAAAGCGCTCGTCGAACGTGACCACCGGGAGCGCGTCCATGTCACGTGCGGCCTCCAGCAACAAGCAGTCGGAGAAGTCCGCTGCGTTGCGCTGAAAACGACCGAGCGCGCGACGAACCCGACCCTCGTGCTCTACCGTCACACCCTGCGAGTCGCACAGGTCCGCGAGCGCCGAGACAATCGCGCGCCGATCGAATTTCGCGGCGGCGCGCAACACCCAGGCGAGCTCGATCAAGACCGTCGTCGTCAGGTAGATCCCGCCGGAGTCGAGCGCCTTCCGCCACGCACGACCGGCACGATCGGCCTGCTCCGGATCGTCCCGGTAGACGAGGCGGAGCACGACGTTGGTGTCAAGCGATTCCATCGAGCGCACCTTCGATGATCGCGCGCTGGATGTCCGCATCCGTCAGTGGAGGGGTTCCGACCGGCGCATCGACGCGTCGTTCGAGTAGCGCGTCCAAGGTGAGCGTGCGCTTGGCGGGCGCGTCGATCCGCCCCTCGGCGTGACGTGCAGTCAGCTCGACCCTCTCGCCCAGGAACGGCCGGAGAGCAGGGATTGCCTTCACGGCGGCTTCGTCTACTGTGGTCTCGACCTTGATCGGATTCATCGCGCGCCCCCTGTTCCCCGCAGGGCATTCTAACGGCGGGATCACGCTACGTGCGAAGCTGGTTTCGCTGAATGCGGATCGTTCGGCGCGTCACCGAAGCCGCCGCTCAGCGCAGCTCGGAGCTGCTCTTGCCCAGGAGGCGGCGCGAGACCACCAGCAATTGGATCTGCTGGGTGCCTTCGAAGATGTCGAGGATCTTCGAGTCGCGTGCCCATTTTTCGAGGAGCTCGCGTTCGGCGTAGCCGGCACTGCCGCAGAGCTCGACACAGCGCAGCGTGATGGCGTTGGCCACGCGGCCGGCCTTGGCCTTGGCCATGGAGGCTTCCATGGAGTTGGGCTTGCCGTTGTCGGCCATCCACGCGGCGCGCCAGGTGAGCAGGCGCGCGGCTTCGAGGTCCGCTTCCATGCGCAGCAGCTCGGCGCCGGCGGCGCTCTGGTTGAAGGTGGCGCTCTCGTAGCGGGGCTCGACGCCTTCCTTGGCGAGAAGCTCGCGGGTGAGATCGAGCGAAGCCTGCGCCACGCCGATTGCCATGGCCGCCACCACCGGACGGGTGTTGTCGAAGGTTTGCATGACACCGGCGAAGCTCTTCTCGGTGTCGATCTCCGGGCTGCCCAAGATGTTGTCCTTTGGGATGCGGCAGTCGGTGAACATGATGGTGGCGGTGTCCGAGGCGCGGATGCCGAGCTTCTTCTCGAGGCCCACCATCTGCATGCCGGGCGTGCCTTTCTCCACCACGAACGACTTGATGGCCGCGCGACCGCGGCTGGGATCGAGGCTGGCCCACACCACCACCGCGTCGCAGCGCTCGCCGGCAGTGACGAAGATCTTCTGGCCGTTGAGCACCCAGTGGTCGCCGTCGAGGCGCGCGGTGGTGCGGATGGCAGCGGAGTCGGAGCCGGCTTCGGGCTCGGTGATCGCCATCGACGCCCATTTGCCGGCGAATCGCTTTCGTTGCTCGTCGGTGGCGACGGCGCTGATCGCCGAGTTGCCGAGCCCCTGGCGCGGGATCGTGAGCGAGAGCCCCACGTCGCCCCAGCAAAGCTCCGTGAGGCCGAGCACCGTGGCCATGTTGCTGCCGTTCCGGACGCCGCCGCCGTCGCCGCTCTTCTCGCGGCGAAGCTGGTCGGCGCCCACCTCGGTGCCGCCCGCCTCGTTCATGCCTTCCATGAGCGCCGCGAGCATGTCGAGCTCCACCGGATAGGTGTGCTCGGCGAGGTCGTATTTGCGCGAGATCGGTCGAAAGAAATTCGCCGCGACCTGGTGGGATTGCTCGACGAAGGCGCGAAACTTCTTGGGGGTCTCGAGATTCATGGGATTCGCCTCGTGGGTGTCCGGCGGGCGGGCTCGCGCCCGCCCCTACGTTCGACGTCGCGTCACACCAGGAGCCCGCCTTCGGCGATGCCGATGGCGCGCCGGTGGCGGTAACCGATCTTCATGCCTTTCTCGGTGGCGAGCGCCCGCGCCAGCGGGGCAAGGATCTCGGTGACAGTGGATGGTGTCAATTCCGGGCGCGCCGGCGCGGCAGCATCGAGCCGAGGATGCTCTGGTAGGCCTCGCACGGGGTCCAGCACTGGGGGCATCGGCCGTGCCAGATCTCGCGCTGCACGCGCCGGGTCTCCTCGCGCTCCCACAGCGCGCGCAGGTCGTAGCCGGTGTCGCGCACGCTGCCCATCGGGTGATCCCAGATGCTGCACGGGTAGACGACGCCGGACGGATCGAGGAAGCACGACGAGCGCAGCGCCTGGCATGGGATCGGCGTGCGGCCGGTGTCGAGGTAGCGGTCGACGCGGCGCAGGTATTCGTTCTCGAGGAAAGACACCGGACCGAGCGGCGTGGGGCGGCGGGAACGGAAGCGGCGCATCTCGTCGCGAACCGCGTCCTCGGCGCCGGCCAAAAGCTCGCTCTCGTGGTTGCCGAAGTAGTGGGGCGAGTGATGGGCGAAGTTCGCGTGCAGCTCGTCCCACGAGAGGTCCGGGATCTCGCGGCGCGCCGCCTCGTAGCAGCGCTCGAGCTGCCCGGCGTTGTGCCTGGAGACCGTGAACCCCAGCACCACGTCCACGCGGTCCATGTCGCGGAGCGCGCGGAAGGTCGCGAGCTGACGGCACCAGCCTCCTGCGACGCCACGCACCTCGTCGTTCCGCGGCTCGTCGCCGTCCATGCTCACCGTCACGATGAGCTTCTTGGGGTTCCAGCCGGCGAGGGTGCGGGTGGTCGCGACGATCTTTTCGGTCAGGTAGCCGTTGGTGGGGAAGTGGAAGAGCAGCAGGTCGGCGCAATGCGTGAAGATCGCGTCGGCCACGCCCAGCAGGTCCTTGCGCAGGAACACCTCGCCGCCCGTGAGGTCGATCCACGAGAAGTCGTTCGACCGCGCGAAGAGCTTGCGGATCTCGGCGAGGTCCAGCTCGTCCGCCGGTTTGCGTCGCCAGATCTCGCACGTCTTGCAGGCATAGTTGCACCAGTAGGTGAGGGCGAAGGTGAGCTTGTAGGGGAAGTCGAGGCGCCCGAAGTTGGAGCGAAGCGCGCGCCGCGCCAGCTCGAGGTAGACGCGCGGCGCGCCCGACGCGCGCCCGCCGACCTCGCCGGTCACGAGCTCCGGCGTGGGCGGCGTCGGCGTGGGATCTTCGTGCATGGCGCTCGATCGGCCCGGTTTCGGGGCCGCTCGCTCTCCATCCTTACCAGACGCGAAACCGCGATCCGAAGCGCAGGATCCAGCCGGGACGCCCCTCGACCCATGCACCGGAACCGACCGATCCCCGTGACGCCGCGCTCGGCTTGGTCGAGTCCGCGCTCCGGGTGATCGCCGAGACCTGGCTCTCGTGCGCGGACTTCTCCCGGGCGAGGCCTGGGCTCCTCTGTTCCTGTGTCACGGCCACGCGCCGGCGGAAGTGCGGTCGTGCATCGTCTCTACCCCCAAGCCGACTCGCTACCCTCGCCGGCGCGCCGCTGGCGCGTGCCTTCTTCAGCAGCCTGGTAGAACGTGTGGGTCGATCACTCCGACTACCTGGCGACCGGCGCCGGGGTCGTGGAGCACCATCGGCTGTGAACGAGCCGGGGATCGGAGATCGCTGCGTGGTGACCCCTCGATCGGCCGGCGTGCCCGAGGCGCGCGAGCGAGCCGGTGGCGAGACGGCCCGGGGGGCTCGAGCAGACTCCCGCGAATCGTCCGTGCCGGTCACGGTGGTGATCGCCGCTCGCAACGAGGCGCCCGCGATCGCCGAGGTGGTGCGCGGTGTAGCGGCCGTGCTGCCGCAGGGGAGCGAGGTGCTGGTGGTCGACGACGGCTCGTCCGACGGCACCGCGGGCCGCTCGGCGGAGGCGGGCGCGCGGGTGATCGTGCGCGGCCCGCCTCACGGCAAGGGGCGCGCGTTGCGCGACGGGATCGCCGCGGCGCGGGGCGAGGTGCTGCTCTTCCTCGACGGCGATGGACAGGATCCGCCCGCGGATGTGCCGCTGCTGCTGGGTGCGCTGGAGCCGGGTGTCGACCTGGTGAACGGCTCGAAGTTCATCGGCACGTGCAACGACGGCGCGATCAGCGGCATCAACCGCGCCGGCAACCGCTTCATGACCGGGCTGATCAACCTGCTCTTCGGCAGCTCGATCACCGACAGCCAGTCCGGCTTCCGCGCGCTGCGGCGGGTGTCGCTCGCGGGCATGGTGCTCGAATCGAGCGAGTACGAGATCGAGACGGAGATGCTGCTGCGCGGGCTGCGTCGCGGCTGGACGGTGCGCGAGGTGCCCGTCACCCGCGACCGCCGCTCCGCCGGCCGCTCGGGCTTCCGCCGCGTGCGGAACGGGCTCCGGATCCTGTGGGTCATCGTCGCGCTGCGCTGGGGCCGGGACTGACGGAGCTCCCCCCCGGCCGGCGGACCACGAAGTCACCGATCGCGAGCACATCGATTCCCGAGGCGAGGAACGTGCTCACCGCTTCGGCCGGCGCCGCGACGATCGGCTCGCCGTGGAGGTTGAAGCTGGTGTTGATCGCGAGCCCGGTGCCGGTCACCGCGCGGAGCGCGGCGAGGATCCGCGCGAGCCGGGGGGCGCGCTCGGGCACCACCGATTGCACGCGTGCCGTGCCATCGTGGTGGGCGGCCACCGGATAGCGATCACGCATCCACCCCGTGGCCGGAACCGCGACGGTCATGTGCTCGGCAGTGCGCGCCAGCGCGGCGGGCAGCGCGACGCAGCGATCGAGGTCGGCGGCGAGCACTGCGGGAGCGAACGGCATGTGCGCGGGACGGCGCAGCGCCTGTCCCACCCGCTCGGCGAGCTCGGGGCGCGCGGCGTCGAAGAGCAGCGAGCGATGCCCGAGCGCGCGGGGCCCGAACTCCATGCGCCCCTCCACCACCGCGACGGTGAGGCCGGCTGCGATGGCGCGCGCGATCTCGGCCGTGCGGTCGGCGGGCGGGTCCGCGCGCAGCCCGGCCTCAGCCAGCGCGCGCAAGATGTCTCCCTCCGCCAGGTCGGCACCGAGGTAGACGCCGTTGCAGGCCGGCTCGTCGGTCTCGCCGTCGAGCGCGAGCTCGCCGAGCGCCGCGCCCACGCAGAGCCCCTCGTCGCCCATCGCCGGGAAGACCGTGACCGCCTCGATGCCCGGCACCCGGGCCAGCGCCGGGGCGAGGCGCACGTTCGCGAAGAGCCCCCCGGCGCAGCCGAGACGCACCGCGCGTCCCTTCGCACCGACCCGCGCGACCGCTTCGCTCACCCACTGCGTCACGGCCTCCTCGGTGCGGTCCTGGAGTGCGCGCGCGACGTCGCTCGGGCGATGCTCTCGCACCGCTCGCCGCAGGGCTGCCCCGAGCAGCCGGCGTTCGATCGTGAGCGGTGCGAGCCGGCCGCGGCCCTTCCCCGGGGACCCGCCGATCCGGATCAGCGACGCGAAGTACCCAGCGAGCGGCTCGGATTCACCAAGCGCCGCGAGCGCGGTGACTTGTCCCTCCTCGCCCTCGGAGAAGCCGAGCGCCTGGCAGACCGAGCCGTAGACGAGCCCGAGGCTCTGCGTCCACGGCAGCGCGGCGATGCGGCGCAAGCGCTCGCCCCGCGGCGCGGTGCGGCGGAGCTCGCTCACCGAGCCCGCGAGCCCGTCGCCGAAGCCGTCGAGCGTCACGGCCAGCTCGAGCGGCCCACCGCTCGCGTCGTCCGCGCATCTCGCGGAACCCGATGCCGACCCGAACGCGGCCGCGAGCGCGTGCGCTCGGTGGTGCTCGAGTGCGGAGACGGAGGCGCGCCGGATGCCGCCGAGATCGCGGATCCGCCGCGTCACGGCGGCGCGGCTGACGCTCGCTTCGAGCGCGCCCCAGCCGGGAACGCGAGGGCCGTCGTTCTCGATGCGCGCCTCGATGCGCGCCGCGAGCGCCAGCGGTCCGCCGCCCTCGTCGCCGCGGCGGTAGAACGCGTCGAGGAGCCGTGGCCCGGCGCGCCCACCGCGCGTCGCGTAGACCACGCGCTCGACGTCGCACGGGTCCGCGCCGGCGATCGCGAGGCACGCCGCGATCGCCCGTGCCGGAAAGCCGCGCTCGCGCTTGCGGCGGGTGAGCCGCTCCTCGCTCACCGCAGCCAGTAGCCGGCCGTCGTGGGCGAGCGCCGCGCCCGCGCCGTGGCCGTCGTGGATGCCGAGGGTGAGTCCCCGTTGCGGCGGTGACGTCACGTCGAGAGGATCGGCGGAGAGAGCGCGAGCGCCCCGGGTTCGCCGTTGGTGGCTCGGTCGATCGCGCGCAGGGCGCGTCTATAATAACGACCGCGAAATCTCTGGAGGCCACGTTGCAGACCACGACGGGTTCCGTCGTTCGATTCCGCGAGCGCCCGCCGGTCGCGGGACCGGCCCAGCCCGACGCGATCGAGCGGATGGCGCGCTGGCTGGCGAGCCCGGCGGTGCGCGACCACGACGGGATGCTGCGCAGCTGGAGCAACCCCGACCATCCCGGCTACCGCTACCCCGAGGCCACCGGTTACGCGGTGCGCGCGTGGCTCGATCTGCACCGGCGATCCGGGGAGCGCCGCTGGCTCGCCGAGGCGCGGCTCAGCGCGGACGCGTTGCGCGCCGCCGCCGATCCGGCGACCGGCGCCTTCGGCCGCGGCGAGTTTCTGTACGCCTTCGATACGGCGGTGTGCGCGGCCGCGCTTCTCGACGTGATGGTGGCGGATGGAGGGTCGCCGGTAGCGCCGGCGCTGGCGCGTGCCCTGGACTTCGTGGCGGGGTGCCTCGCCCGCGGGGTCGGCGTGGTGCGCCGGGATGGCGGCGACTCTCCTGCCGGCCCGTCGGGCTGGTCGCACGCCTTCGGCCCGCACCTCCTCAAGAGCGCGGCGGTGCTGGCGCGGGCGCGGGATGCCGGGCTCACGTGGAGCACCGACGTCGACGTCGAGCAGCGGGTCGCCGAGCTCTGCGCGCGAGGCCTCGATGGATCACGCTTCCACTCGCCGGCCACGCCCGGTGCGACTTACCTGCACGCTCACTGCTACGCCGTCGAAGGGCTCCTCGAGCTGAGCCGTTCGGCGTCGATGCCGAGTGCGGACTTTCGGACCTTGGCCGCAGCGGGGTGTGAGTGGCTGGCCGGCGTCCAGGACGCTGCCGGCGCCCTCCCGCGATGGTGGCTCGAGCCGGATCGGGCCGAGCAGCGCGCCGCCGATGCCACCGCCCAGGCCGTGAGGCTTTGGTGCGTGGTCGATGGGTCGAGGTACCGCCGCCACGTCGAGCGCGGTCTCGCATTTCTCGCGGCGCTCGAGAACCCGAGCGGCGGCGTGCGCTACTCCCCCGAGCACGACGACCTCAACACCTGGACCACGGTGTTCGCGCTGCAGGCGCTGCTCCTCGACCGGCTCGGGAGCAGCGTCGATCCGATCGCCTGAGGAGCGCGTCGCGGGATGGTGGCGGCCACCTCGCGGTGCGCGCGCTCGTACGCCTCGACCGCAGGACTGCGGCTTCGGGCGCAACGACGGGCTCCGGTATACTCGCACCCTGCGAGGCGGCAGTGGCTCACGAGGTGGCGCTCATGTTCAGCGGTGGGGTCGACTCCACCATGGCGGCGGCGCTTCTCGCCGAGCGCTTCGACCGCGTCCACCTGCTCACCTACCACAACGGCCACGGCACGGCCGGCATGGCGAAGTCGCGGGCGCGGGTCGACGAGTTGCGCGCGCGCTTCGGCGCCGAGCGCTTCGTCCACGTCCTCGACTCCACCAAGGAGTGGATGCAGCGGGTGGTGAGCCGCGAGCTGGTCGCCAACTACAAGGAGTACGGCTCGGGGTTCATCTGGTGCATGGGCTGCAAGCTCGCGATGCATGCGCGCTCGGCGGTTCACTGCCTGGAGAACGGCGTGCGCTACATGGCCGACGGTTCGTCGGGCTCGACCCAGGAGATGGTCGAGCAGATGATGGTGAGCTTGTCCTTGATCCGGCTCTTCTACGCCGATCTCGGAATCCACTTCTTCACTCCGGTCTACGATCTCGAGCGCGAGACCGAGCAGGCCGAGCTGCGCCGCCGCGGCTTCCGCATGGGGATCCAGATCATGGGCCGGAACGTCGGCATCCAGCCGTCGTGCTACGCGGGGCTCACGTATTATTTGCCGTACCTCCTCTTCAACAAGCCGCCCGATCACGACGAGGCGAACGTGGCGCGCTTCATCCGCGACAAGGGTGCCACCACGCGCGAGCTGGTGGGCGAGTGGTTCGCTGCGCGAGGCCGCGAGATGCCGCGCTGGAGCGGCGTTCCCGAGCTGCCGTTCGATCCTGCCGAGCTCGCCGAGACCGTGCGTGCCCAGCACCGCGCCGCCGCCGTCGAGCCCGAGCCGCTGCCGGCTCCGGCCTGAGAGATCCCGATGCCCTGCTGCGGCGGAAAGAACGGCGGCAAGCCGATCACGCGGCTGCGGTACGGAGTCGGCCGGGTGGCATTCGCGGGGATCCGCACGGCGCTCCACCTCGGGCTCTCTGCGGTGGGCTTGGTGATCCCGCGGTTCCGCGAGATCGCGCGATTCTGGGAGCTGCTCTCGGCGGATTGGGCGCGAGCGATCCGCGAGCGCGAGGGCATCGCGCTGATCGGCGCTCACGAGCCCGGCTGTCTCTTGCGCCCGCCGAGCCACTTCGACGCCACCGGTGAGGACCGCGCGTTCGGCGCGGACTGGAGCGAAGACGAGGCCCTCTTCGACGACGCCGGCGACCCTTCGCCCGCGGTGCCGGCGGCCACCGCCGAGGTCGTCTGAGCGGGCCCGCCGACATCGGCCGGTCCGGCGCGAGCGTGGGCCGGCCGGGAGCGAACGGAGCCGGAGCCGAGATGGCGGGCTCGGCGACGTTGCGTGTGACCTGGCTTCGCACCTCGACCCTGCTCCTCGAATTCGGCGGCTTCCGTGTGCTCACTGACCCCTGGTTCGGCCGTTGGATGAGGATCCTGCCGGTCTTCTGCAGCCCAGGCGTGCCACTCGAGTCGCTGCCTCCGATCGATCTCCTGCTCGTGAGTCATCTACACGCGGATCATTACTCGGCGGCCGACGCGCGCTCGATCGCGGAGCGGAACCCGGGCCTCGCGGCCGTCGGCTGTCCGGGTTCGGCGGCTGCGCTCGCTGCGGCCGGTCTGCGCGGAGTCGAGCTCGCACCCCGGGAGTCGGCGCGCGTCGGCCCGCTCGAGCTCACGGCGGTCGCGTGCGCGCACACCGGTCCGCCGCCCGCCGAGGTCAACTACGCGATCCGCTGGCGCGACACCGGTGTGTTCTTTGGCGGCGACGCGAGGCTCTCCGACGCCTTCGCCGAGACCGCGCGCGGCTTTCGCACCGACGTCGCGCTGCTGCCGATCGGCGGCACGCTCATCTTCGGCCACCGCACCACCATGGACCCGGCGGATGCGCACCGCGCCGCGTGCGCGTTGCGGGCGCGCTTCGTGGTGCCGACCCACGAGGGTATGGAGTGGATGCCGGTGCCGCCGGCCTCGTGGCACCCGGGTCGCACCCGCGTGTTCGAGGAGCGCTGCCGAGCCGAGCCGTCGGGCCCGTGCGCGGTGCGGCTGCGCCGCGGCGAGCGGGCCACCTTCGGGGAAGTGGACGGCGAGGTCGCGCTGCTCGCCGTGGATGCGCACCCGGGCGGGCGCCTCGATCCGGCACGGAGATCCGCGGCGGTTCGTGCCCGCGGCGACGTACGCGGACTCGATCGTGCCTGACGCGAAGATCCCGGCCGGTCCGGGGATGTACTCGCCGCGGCTCCTCGATCACTTCCTTCGCCCGCGCAACGTCGGGCGGACCGAGGTGGTGCACGGCGAGGGACACGTGCGAAGCAGGATCTGCCAGGACCTCCTCGAGATCACGGTCCGCCTCGGCGAGGGCGGGCACGTCGAGGCGCGATTCCGCGCGCAGGGCTGCTCGGCGTGCATCGCCGGCGCATCCGCCCTCACCGAGCTGGTGAACGAGGGCGGTTTCGACGAGCTGCGAGCGCGCGCGATCGACGGGTCGCGGCTCGCGCGCGAGCTCGACGGCGTGCCGGCGGCCAAGCGGCGCTGCGTCGAGCTGGCGGTGGTGGCGCTCGGCCGCGCGCTCGACGACGCGGCGTTGAAGGGCGGATCGGCCGCGCGGACCGCCTCGCCGTGAGCGTGCCCTCGCGGCGCGAGGGCGCCACGATCGTGAGCCGGCTGGGCGCTGCCGCGCTCGCGGCAGGCTTCTTACTCACGTTCCTCACCTACCGAGGTCCCTTCACCGGCTACTGGGACACCTACATCGCGGTGCCGGCCGCTCTCATGACCGGCGATGCTGTCGAGTACGTGGGCGAGCACGGTGCGCCGCTCTACCAGGCGAGGGGACCGCAGCGCCTACCCCAGGATCTCGAGCAGCCCGACACGTTCGGGCTCGCCACCAACGA
>CAYVDO010000026.1:0-34284 GCA_964450125.1 uncultured bacterium | reverse complement strand
CATCTACCGCGCATTCGTGGTGGCGGGCTGTGATCCCGACATCATGGGTATCGGCCCCGCGCTCGCGATCCCCAAGCTTCTCGAGAAGGCCGGTGTGAAGCTCGAGGACATCGATCTCTTCGAAATCAACGAGGCGTTCGCGTCGCAGGCGGTCTACGTGGTGCGCAAGCTCGGTATCGACCCGGCCAAGGTGAACGTGAACGGCGGCGCCATCGCGCTGGGCCACCCGCTCGGCTGCACCGGCGCCAAGCTCACCGCCACGCTGCTTCACGAGATGGGCCGCCGCAAGGCGCGCTACGGCATCGTGAGCATGTGCATCGGCGGCGGCATGGGTGCCGCCGGGCTCTTCGAGCGACCCGCCTGAGCCGGCATCGCCTTTCGTGGTCGGAAAGCCGCCGCGGGGTTCGCCCCCGCGGCGGTTTCTTTTCGGCTCGAGGTTGGTCGAACGCGCTCGGCGCCGCCCTATTCGTGGCGCAACGTGGCCTTCTCGATCCAGAGCTCGCCGCCGCCGAGCTTCGTGAGACGCACCACCCCAGCGATTCCGTGAGGGAGCTCGAAGTCGACGCGAATGGCGCGATAGCGCCGCCGGCCGAGGTCCTCCGTCGTCACGACCCTGCGCGCGATCTCGTTCCCCGAGCGATCGTCGAGCACACGTACTTCGAGTAGCCCGGCCTCGCTCAGCTCGCGCGTACGCTCGCCGAGGCGCAAGTGGATCTCCAGTGAGTGGCGGCCACCGACGGTGGGGCCCAGCGCGAAACGCGCCACGCGGGTGTGCGCGCGCACCTCGGCAGGCACGCGCAACGAGCGACGTGGCTCGCCGTGCCCGCGACTGCCAGCGGCAGGGGCGTCGTCGTCGACCACCGCTCCCTTGAGCGCCTCGAGCGGGGGATCGCCCTGGGGCAAGTAGCTGACCGTGAGCCACTCACGTTTGAGCCGCTCGGGATCGAGGCACCCGTGGCCGGCGCCGACCACCCAGCCGAATGGATGGCGAACGATGGCGTCGAGGAGCGCTGCGCGCGCGCGAGGAACGTCGGGGAGCAAACGGCTCGACCACAGCTCGCCGCCGAAGAAGCGCGGCGCAGTGTAGAGCGCCGTCACTCCGGCGAGGGCAAGCACGGATGCGAGGACGGACGACGGGCTTCGTCGACCGCTGGGGTCGGGTGCTGGGCGCGGCTCGCCGAGCTTTTTCGTCGCCGCACGCGAGATCAGCGTCAGCGTGAGCGCGTTGGCTGCGACGATCAGCGCGATCCAGTAGCCGATCAGGCCCGAGGCCGAGGGGCGGGCCTCGGGCGTGAGTGGTACCAGTCCCGGAAACGAAAGCGGCGTCCGGTAGCCGACGATGCTTTCGGTACGCATCCCGTGCTCCAGACGGGAATAGCCGCGTGCGTAGGCGAACGCCTCGTCGAGCGAGATCACGAGCAGCACCGCCGCGAGCAACGCCACGGCGCGATGGCCGCGCAGAGCACGCGCCAGCTCGGCGAAGCCCATCGCTGCGAACGGGATCGCGGTCACGATCAGCCGTGCCGGCGTCGAGCCGCCGCCCCACCAGTCGAAGTGCGCCGTCGCTTGTGCGATCAGCAAGACGACCAGCGCACCGATGCGCACCACCCGTCCGCGATTGGCGCGCCACGCGAGCACCACGGCTGCAGGTGCGAGCGCGTAGATCGGCGCGTAGCCGAGGATGCCGAAGGTGCGGTCGAAGAGCAGCCCCACGATGGCCTTGGGGATGCCGGCAGGCTCCAGCGGAGCGTGGCCGGGAATCACCGCCCACATGGAGGTCGGCAGGATGCTGCCGGTGATCCGGTAGTAGTAAAGCGCCTGAAGCGCCAGCGAACCGACGTACGTGCCCAGAAAACCCGCCAGGGATCCCGGGCTCCGGGGATGGCGCGCCACGAACCACGCCACGAGGAGCAGGCTCGGGATCGCGAAGCGATTGTGCAGCCACGGCAGGTACCCCGCGAGCAGACCCATCCACACGGCGCGACCCGCGCCCGCGGGCGGGCCGAGCTCGAGATGGCGCACCAGCACCACCAGCAGTAGGCCGGCAACGACCTCCGGGTAGTACTGGCCGTGAAAGGGCAGGACGGGGAGCGTGAGACCGGTGGCGAGCGCCACCAGCGCGGCGAGACGCGGCATGCGCGTGGCGTCGCGCAGCAGCCGGTAGAGCGCCGTGATCCAGCACGCGAACATCAGCGCGATCGCGGAGCTGGTCGCGAACAACCAGTTGGGCACGCCGAGCGCGATGCCGCCGAACTCGGAGAGGCACAGCCGATCGATCGTGTACGGCAAGAGGATCAGGAACGACAGGCCGGGCAGGTGGACCTGATAAGTGCCGCCGTTCTTGCCGTGGATGAACCAACCTTGGTCGTACGTGGCGCGGTTGAACGCAGGCGGCGCCTCGCCGCGCAGAATCGTGCCCAGGTCGCGCAGCATCGCCGGAACTTCGTCGGTGACCGTGGCGGCGAACGCGCGCGGAAAGCCGAGCCAGTCGACGTCGCGAAAGCCGATGCGCCCGTACGGACGCACTTTCTCGACGTCGAATCCCTGGGTTTGCAGCAATGCCTCGCAGAAGCGGATGTACTTGGGCTCGTCGCCCGCCACGAGGCCCTGGAAGCGCGTGAGCTGTGACGATGCAGCAACCCCGCCGAGCGCCGCGACGAGCACGATCCAGGTGAGCGGTGGGCGCGGAAGCGAGCTGGGGATGCGCGCCGCCATGCTCTCGAGCCAGCGAGCGAGGTCCTCTGCGCTCGCGATCCCCGTGACTCGCGCCCCGCTCCAGGTGATCGCCACCGCCGCGATCCAGGCACGGAGCTCGAGGGTGAAGTGGCAGAACGGACCGGCCAGCGGTGCGTGCTCGACGCCCAGCCGCGCGTACGGCAAGAGCGTGATCGACACGAGCCAGAACGGGCGCAACTGCCACCGTAGCTCGTGCACGCGATCGGGAGTTGCGCCGATGGGGAAACGTCTCACGAACCAGCCGAGCGACAGCAGGGCCGTCGCGATCAGCGCCGCGAGCAGACGTGGGCTCGCCGTGACGAAGAACGCCGAGGGGGTGGGATTGGGAGGAGTGGTGATCCAGCGCCCGAAGGCGAGCCACAGCGCCACGCTCACCAGCAGTGCGAGCGCGACGAGCTCCGCCCAAACCCGAAGCGCCGGCGACGGATCGCGCGTGGGGCCGGCGCCCAGGGGTGACGGACCGCTCACGAGTCGATGCGGAGCGCTGCTCGCGTTGCGCGACCGTCGTGGTCCCGGGGAGTCGTGACGTGACTCACCGCTCGGCGCCCGCGCAGGTCAGTGCGCGGCAGACGTGGGCGCGACCTCGCCGGCGGCTCTGGCTACGGCGGCGCTCGGTGGACCGTGCCACACGCGACCAGGCAACTCGCCGGCCTCGAGGCGCGGCTTGAGGGTGGCCCAAGTGTCGTTGACCTGCTTCGCTCGCGCCGGCTCTTCGAGCTGAATGCGGCTGGCGATGGAGTCCATCTTGCGGATCGCGTCGGGCAGCGAGCCCTTGGCGAGGCTGAGCAGAAAGCTCTCGGGAAGGATGCTCAAGATGCCCTTGAGGCCGAATGCGAACTGGAAGACGCCCAGCGTCTCCTTGCGTTCCGGGTCCCAGAAATACGAGTGCACACCCTCGTTGCGCTCGAAGTCGCCCTTGATCTGATGGAACGTCTGGCCGGTCGGTGGGTCGGCGTACTCGGCGATGGAGGTGAACTCGTAGGTGGGAAGCAGGAACGCGGGCTTCACGGTCATGTAGAAGATCTTGCCGCGGGGCTCGGCGCGCAGGATGCAGACTCCGGTGATCTCGGGGAAGTTCTTCACGGCGATCACCGAATCGGTGGCCACGTCGAAGATCGAGACCGGGTGATTCTTCATGTAGCCGATGCCGCGCGCCATGCGGTCTTCTTTGCTGTACTCGACGATCTGCACGACGATCTCGCCGCGTTGCACGGCGGCCCATTCGTCGTCGCTCAGGTGGATGTCCTGGGCCTCGGGGATCGGTAGCAGCGGCTTGGGGTTGTCGAAGACCTTGAGCTCGGCGGGCACGTCCCCTTCGGCGATGGTCTCGCCTGCACGTGCAGGAATGGTGGTTGCCGCGCCGAGCGCCAGCGCCACGACGGCGAGAGCGGCGCGCTGGGCGAGGGGGATGCGTGAGGGTCGCGAAGCGTCGGTCACGGCGAAGGCTCCTTGGAGACTGCGGCTCGGGTCGATTGTGTGGACTCGGTGCTTGCCGGCCAGACCCGTCCAGGCCAGGTGCCCGCGGCGAGCGCAGGCTCGAGCGCCGCCCACTCCTGGTCCCAGCGAGCAGCGCGCGCCGAATCGCGGGCGCGAACTTTGTCGACCATCGCTTCCACCGAGCGCATGGCGTTGGGCAGGTTACGGCCGGCGAGCGACAAGATGAAGGACTCGGGAACCAGGCTCAAGATCCCCTTCATCGCCAGATCGAACGTGAACACGGCCAGCGTCGCGCGCCGCTCCGGGTCCCACAGGAACGACTGACTGCCCTCGTTGCGATCGAAGTCGCCCTGGAGCTGCGACCAGCAGAGCGCCGTCCGCGACGGGTTCCAGCAGCCTGTCATGGTGTAGTGAAAGTCGGGCAGGAGCATCGAGACGTCGGCGATGGCGCGGAAGCGCTTGCCGTTCTCCCAGCGCTCGAGCTCTTCGAACTGGACGATCTCGGGGTACATCTCGGTTTGCAGGCTACCGTCACCCGCCACGGAGAAGAGCTCGACCGGATTGTGCGCGAGGTAGCCGATGGCACGCGCCTGGCGATCCTCCTGGGTGCGCGCGACGGTCTTCACGACGATTTCGCCGCGCTGGATGCGCGCTAGCTCGGCATCGCTGAGCTGGATGTCGCTCGCGTCGGGGATCGCCGGTAGCACGGCCTCGCCAGCACGCGTGACCACTCGCTCCGCGGCAAAGGCGTCGCAGGCGGTGGCCAGTGCGATCGCGGCGACCGCGGTGACGATGCGCTGGTTCCACGGCCCGGACATGGAATCGAACCTGGCCCCGCTCGACGAGCGTGTCAACGCGAGCGAGTCGGCTGCGGCGTGCTCCGGAGCGCGAGCGACACGCCTGGACGTCGCTTTCGGCGCGACGCCATACTCCCGCTCCGCTCCTCGTATCTGCTCGACTCTTCTCGACGTCGCGCGCAATGCGCGAAGGGTCCGCCACGATGGTCGCCGAAGCCCACTCGTTCTCGCTTTTCGATCCCAGCGAAGAGCACCGCATGTTGCGCGAGACCGTCCGTGACTTCACGCGCAAGGAGGTCGAGCCGCAGGCCGACGAGTACGACAAACGCGGCGAGCTGAACCGACCGCTGCTCGAGAAGCTCGGTGAGCTGGGGATCCTGGGAATCACCGTGCCCGCCGAGGAAGGCGGCGCCGGCATGGATGCGGTGGCGGCGGTGATCGTGCACCACGAGCTCGCCAAGTCCGATCCCGGATTCGCGCTCGCCTATCTGTCGCATTCGATGCTGTTCGTGAACAACTTCATGCACGCATCGAACGCCGAACAGCGCGCGCGTTATCTGCCCAAGACGCTGACCGGCGAGTGGGTGGCGGGCATGGGGATGACCGAGCCCGCCGTGGGCACCGACGTGCTCGGGATGCAGACCACCGCAGTGCGGCACGGCCATCACTACGTGCTCAACGGCCGCAAGATCTTCATCACCAACGGACCCGATGCGTTCTGCTTCCTGGTGTACGCGAAGGTGAACGGACGCGTGACCGCGTTCGTCGTGGATCGCGATTGCCCCGGTTTTTCGACCAGCCCCAAGATCGACAAGATGGGCATGCGCGCTTCCACGATGTCCGAGCTGGTTTTCGACGACTGCCGCGTGCCGGTGGAGAACCTGCTGGGAGTCGAGGGGGGCGGCATCACCCACATGATGCGGAATCTCGAGATCGAACGATTGACGCTCGCGGCCATGAGCCTCGGCATCGCCGATCGTTGCCTGGACGTGATGATTCGCTACGCCGACCAGCGCAAAGCCTTCGGCCAGCCGCTTCACGCCTTCGGGCAGATCCAGCAGCACATCGCGGTCTCGTACGCGAAGACCGAAGCGCTGCGGACGCTCATCTACCACGTGGCCCGCGACGTCAGCCCCGAGAAGCGCAACCGCATCGGCTCCGACTCCGCCAAGCTCTTCGGCGGCCCCGTGGGCAAAGAGGTCGCCGATCGCGCCATGCAGGTCTTGGGCGGCTACGGCTATTGCCGCGAATACACGGTCGAGCGGCTGTTGCGCGACGCCAAGCTCATCGAGATCGGCGGCGGCACGCTGGAAGCGCACACCAAGAACCTCACCCGCGACCTCGTCCAGGCGTGGGTGAAGTGATGGGGCTGGCGCTCGAGGACTGGGTCGCAGGCACTCTCGGGCCTCGGGGGTTCGCAGCGCTCATAGTCGCGGTGGTCGCAGGCCTCACGTGGCGCCATTGGCGCGCGCGTCCGCCCGGCGACCTCGGTTGGGGTGATCTCGAACGCGAATCGCAGCGGAGTCGGCGCCGGTACGTGCGCGAAGCGACCACGCGATCGACGCCTCCTCCCCTGCGGCCGGCGGATTCGCGGATCACCAATCACGCTATCGGATTGCCCGCGACGAGCGCGCAGCCTTCGGATGGATAACTACGTCGGCCTGGCGCTCGCCGCCTACGTGATCTGGGGGGTGTCGAACTTCCTCGATCGGGTGGTCGTGTCCACCCGCGGGGTGTCGGCGGGCGCCTACGTGATCCTGGGGGCGTGGTGCGCACCGTTGCTCGTCGGCTTCGTGCCGTGGGTCGAGATGACGCGGCCGAGCCTCCGCGAGCTGGGGATCGCGCTCACCGCGGGCATCGTGTTCCTGGGCGTCCTGTGGCCCTATTACAAGGCCCTCGAAACCGAGGAGGCCTCGCGAGTGGTGCCGCTCTGGCATCTCGAGCCTGTCTTCATCCTGATCGCCACCAAGCTGCTTTGGGACGAAGGCCTCCCCGGCGCGGCGAAACTCGCGTTTCCGATGTTGCTGGTGGGCAGCGCGGTGCTCTCCGTGGACGACCTGCGCGACTTCACGCGGCTTCGTCCCCGCGCGCTGTGGATGTTGCCGGCGGTGCTCGCCGCCGCGGCGCACGCGCTGCTCACGCGAGCGCTGGTGCGGACCTACGATCCCTTCGCGGCGGCACTGCTCATGCGTTGGTGCTGCTCGCTGTTCACGGTGTTGCTGATGTTCGTGCCAGCCGTGCGCAGGCGCGTCGTGGCTCGGGCGCTCGACACGGATCTCGGTTCGATTGGCCTCACGGCGCTCACGTTGATCCTCGGCTCGCTGGGGTTCTTCCTCTACAACCGCGCACTCAAGCTCGGTCCGGCGGCGCTGGCGACGGCGATGAGCGGCGTCACCGCGGTGGTGGTGCTGGCGTTGGTGATCGTCGCCAAGCGCGTGGCACCGGGTCTGGTCGAGGAGCGGATCGATCGCGACTCCTTGGTGCAGAAAGCGATCGGCATCGCGCTCATGGGTGGCGGCGTCGCCGTGCTCTCGCTCGGACGTTGAGGCCGCGCGCCTGCGCCTCGCGTTTTCGGCCTCGTGCGCCCGCCTGGGTTTCGTGGGATCTTGACGTATTCTTCCCGCAAGCCTGATTCGCTTCGCGACACCCGATGACGACCTCTCGACGAGCTCCGCGTGTCACCGTCTGCGTCACGGGTGGCATCGCGGCGTACAAGGCGTGCCTGGTGGTGCGCGGTCTGATGCGTGCCGGCCTGGTGGTGGACGTGCTGATGACGCCGTCGGCCACCAAGTTCGTGAGCCCGCTCACCTTCGAGGGGCTCACTCAGCGCGCGGTGCAGAGCGATCTTTGGGACCGCGGCGACTCGATCGCCCACGTCGAGCAAGCGCACGCCACCGATCTCTTCGTGGTCGCGCCGGCGACGGCCCACACGCTGGCGCGATTGGCGCTCGGCATGGCGGACGACGTGGTCACCGCCACCATCCTCGCGTCTGCGGCGCCGGTGCTCGTGGCGCCCGCGATGGAAACCGGGATGTGGGGCAACCCACTGGTGCAAGCGCACGTCGAGCGCTTGGCGGGCCTCGGCCGCTTCTCGACCATCGGTCCCGAGGACGGCTTGCTCGCGAGCGGGCGCTCGGGTGCCGGACGCATGAGCGAGCCCGAGCCGATCGTGGCGCGGGCGCTCGCGCTCCTGAAGCAATCCCTGCCCGCGGCGGACGCGCCGATGCCGGCGGTGTCCGTGGCGGGATCGCTCGCGGGAGTCCGCGCCGTGGTGACCGCCGGTCCCACGCGTGAGTTCCTCGATCCGGTGCGATTCGTCAGCAACCCGTCGAGCGGCAAGATGGGTTTCGCGGTGGCGCACGCGCTGGTGGAGGCGGGTGCCGAGGTGACGCTGATCCACGGACCGGTCGCCGTCGAAGCACCGCGAGTCGCGCACCGGGTGCCCGTCGTGAGTGCCGCGGACGTGTGCGATGCCGTGCTGTCGCGCGCCGCGGAGATGGACGTCTACGTCGGCGCCGCCGCCATCGCCGACTACACGCCCGTCGAGGTCTCACCTGACAAGGTCAAGAAGTCCGACGGCAATCAGCTCGTCGAGTTCAGGCGGACGGTGGATGTGATCGCCACGCTGGTGGCACGACTCGAATCCCTGGGGCGGCGCGAGCGCACGGTGGTGATGGGCTTCGCCGTCGAGACCCGCGACTTGGTGCGCTACGCGCGTGACAAGGTCGAGCGCAAGCGCCTCGATCTCATCGCCGCCAACGACGTCTCGAAGCCGGGTGTGGGCTTCGGCGGTGACTCGAACGCGCTGACCGTCGTGTCGCGCGGCAGCGCGGAGCCGGTGGAGCTCGGCCCAGCCACCAAGCTGGACGTGGCGCGAGCGCTGACGCGGATCCTCGCCGAGCGCTACGCCGCGAAGCAGCAGGGTGCGCCGTGACGGTGGCTGCGAATCCAGCGCGCCGCGCCGTGGTGCTGCTCTCGGGCGGCCTCGACTCGGCCACGGTACTCGCCATCGCGCGCTCGCGTGGCTACGCCTGCTACGCGCTCACCATCCGTTACGGTCAACGCCACGCCCACGAGATCGACGCAGCCGCTCGCGTGGCCGAAAGCCTCGGCGTGATGGCGCACCGCGTCCTCGATCTCGACCTCAAGTCGTTCGGCGGGTCCGCGCTGGTGGGTGACGGTGAGATTCCTCTCGATCGCGACGAGAAGGCGATCGGTGCGGGCGGCATTCCCGCCACCTACGTGCCGGCGCGTAACACGGTGTTCTTGTCCTTGGCGCTAGCGTGGGCGGAGGCGCTGGGCGGAGCCGACCTCTTCATCGGCGTCAATGCCCTCGACTACAGCGGCTATCCCGACTGCCGTCCCGAGTTCATCGACGCGTTCCGCGCGCTGGCGCGCGTCGCGACCAAGATCGGTGTCACCGGCGAGTACGCCGTCGACGTCCAAGCGCCGCTCGTCTCCATGAGCAAGGCCGAGATCATCCGCAAGGCCCACGAGCTGGGCGTGGACCTCGCGCTCACCCACTCGTGCTACCAGCCGGACGCGAGCGGCCGCGCGTGCGGTCGTTGCGATAGCTGTCTGCTTCGTCGCAAGGGCTTCCAGGAATCGGGCGTTCCCGACCCCACGGTGTACGCGCGAGAGGGTGCGTGAGCGCGCGACGGACACGGCGGGGGAGCGCACTCGCTGTGGCGGGGCTCGCTGCGTGCGCCACGGCGTGCGGCGGTGGAGGCGGCAACTCGCCGCGCGCCGCGCAGGCCGTCGCGTGCCTGGTCGATACGGCGTGCAACCGCGTGGTCGCCGTGTCGAGCCGCGGCAGCCGATTCTTCGCGCCCGAGGAGACGACCGCCGCCAACGACCTCGGCGTCGCGCAGGGGGCGGAGGCGGTGTCGTTCGACGTGCGCCGCACCGCCGACGGATTCATCGTGCTCATGCACGACGCTTCGCTCGACCGGACCACCACCGGCACGGGGGCGATCGCCGACTTCACGCTCGTGGCGCTCGGAGGTGTGGAGGTGCTGCCTCCCGATCAGCGCGGCGAGCTGGGCAGCGACGAGGTCATCTTCCTCGCCACCACCGGCCTCAAGGTGCTGGTGCGCACCCCGCAGCCCATTCCCACGCTCGACGACGCGGCGCGTGCGCTGCGCGGTCGGGCGGCGATGGTCGTGAATCTGGAAGTGGACCTGACCGGCGGAGTTCCGCAGGTCGTGCGTCAGGTACGGGCCCTGGGCAAGCTCGACGAGACCTTGTTCGTGGCGGACTCGGCAGCCGAAGGCCGCGCGGTCCTCGACGAGGAGCCGAGCGCGGTGCTCGTGGTGCGACCGTACGATTCGGGAGCCTGGACGCAGATGAAGAACGAGTTGGGAGAGGCGGCCACTCGAATCGTGAAGATGAATCCCGGCGATCCGGGCTTCGACGCCGTGCGCGAGGAGGTCTTGGCCAGTGGCCGCAAGCTCTTCGTGGAAGTGCTCGGTAGCACCGATACCCTCGCGACTCTCGCGCAGCGCACAGCCACCATGCAGGGCGCGACTCCCGAGGAGGCGTTGGCGGCAGCGCGCTACGTCTACCAGGCCACCTACGACTCGACGCGTCTGCGCATGGTGGAGACCGACCGCATCGACACCGTCGCGCCCTTCACCGCGGACTACAACCTGGCGCTCGGCGACGATCCCGTGCCGCCTGCACCATCGGGAGGCTGAGCACCGTGAGCTTCGGCGGGAAGGTGGCCTTGGTCACCGGCGCGGGCAGCGGCATCGGCGCCCAGATCGCGCAGCTTTTCGCCGAGCGCCGTGCGCGCGTGGCCGTGACCGATCTGGACGCGACGGCGGCGGAGCGCGTCGCCGCGTCCATCCGGGAGGCGCGAGGCGAAGCGCGCGCGTGGCGTCTCGACGTATCGAGCCACGCCGAGGTTCGCGCGGCGGTGGCGGACGTGCGTGCCCAGCTCGGCACCATCGACGTATTGATCAACAACGCCGGCTGGGACAAGGCGGAGCCCTTCGTCGAAAGCCAGCCCGAGACCTGGGAGCGGCTGGTACGCGTGAACCTGCTCGGTCCGATCCACCTCACCCATGCGGTGCTCCCGATCATGATCGAGGCGCGCCGCGGGCGAATCGTGAACATCGCTTCCGATGCGGGGCGCGTGGGGTCGAGTGGCGAGGTCGTGTACTCGGCCACCAAGGGCGGGGTGATCGCGTTCACCAAGGGCATCGCCCGCGAGGTTGCCCGTCACAGGATCACCGTGAATGCCGTGGCGCCAGGGCCGACGGACACGCCGCTCTTCGCTGGTCTCGCTGCCGATCAGCCCAAGCTCGGAGAAGCGTTGAGGCGCGCCATTCCGCTCGGACGACTCGCCGAGCCCCTCGACATCGCGCGCGCCGTCGCGTTCCTGGCCTCCGACGACGCGAGCTACATCACCGGCCAGACGCTGAGCGTCTCCGGTGGCCTCACGATGAGCTGACCGCGGTCGCGCTCGGTCCATCGACGAGCGTACGTAGGCGTGGGGTCGCCTGCCTGCCCGCGGCGTCGAAGGCACGCGTCAGAGCGGATACGCGAGCGTCGTGCCGAGGACCGTGACCAACACGATCACCACCGGGAAGAGCACCAGCGCGATCAGGAACGTGAAGCCCATGACGTCGCGGGCCTTGAGACCGAGAAGCGCCAGCACTGGCAGCATCCAGAATGGCTGCACGAGATTGGCGATCGCTTCTCCCAGGTCGTAGCAGCTCACCGTCCAGCCGATGTGCACGCCCAGCTCGTGCGCCGCGCGGATCACGTAGGGCGCCTCGATGATCCACTTTCCGCCGCCCGACGGCACGAAGACGCCTAGCATCGTCGAGTACGCCGCCACCAGCGCGGGGAAGGTGAGCTTGGTGGAGACGCCCACGAAGAGCTGGGCGATCTTCGCGTTGAGCGCGGTGCTCGCGATCATCCCCGAGATCGCGCCGTAGAACGGGAACTGGAGCAGCACGCCCCAGGTGGCCGGCGTGGCTTCCCGCACGGCCTTCATGAGCCGCGCAGGAGTCCCGTGGAGCGCAAAGCCGAGAAGCAACATGGCGAGGTTGATGGTGTTGACCGTGAGCCCGGTGATGCCGGTCTTGCGGAGCGAGGTCGCCAGGTAGGCGCCGCCGATTGCCACGATGGCGAGCATCAACGCTGGCGAGTGCTCGATGCGTTCCCCGGGAGTGCGCGGCGGCGGTAGATCGTCCATGTGGTCGAGCGGGGCACCGAGATCGATGCCGAGCGCCGCCGCATCGCGGGCCGCGCGGCCTCGCGGCGCGGCCAGCGCCATCACCAGCGTCACCAGGGCGATCTCGATGGCGACGGCGACGAAGCTCTGCCACAGGAAGATCGTGTGATCGAAGCGCACGATCCCGTCGGGAATGGTCCCGCCGTGCGCGACGATGTCGCGCACCGCCTTCGGCAAGGCACTGGCCGTCGCCATCTGCAGCGCAGCGGACCCCGAGAGTCCCTGCGCCCACACGCTGCCCAGACCGAGGAACGACGCAGCGGCCAGCGCGCGGTAGTCGACGCCGCGGGCACGGCGCGCCAGCTCCTTCACCAGCACCGCCGAGAACACGAGGCTGAAGCCCCAGTTGAACCACGACGAGACCATCGCGAAGAGCGCCACCGTCGCCACCGCGCCACGCGGTGAGTGGGGTGCCTGGTCCGCGATCCGGCCGATGAGGCGGTAGATCGGCCGCGACGACGCGACCACGTAACCAGTCACGATCACCAGCGCCATCTGCATCGTGAACGCGAGCAGCTCGGGGAAGCCCGCACCCCAGGCTTCCACGAGCTTCATGGGTGGCTCACCGATGGCGAGCCCTGCGACGAACACCAGCACCGTCGCACCGAGCGCGAACACGAACGCGTCGGGCAGCCAGCGTTCGGCGAACGCCGTGAAACGCGCGGCGATGCGGGCGAGAGCAGAGGTCTCGGCGTCGCCGTTGCGTGGCGACGGGATGCGAGCGCCGGGCGACGCCGTTTCGCTCACTTCCGGGTGGTCTCCGTGGCGGTGGCGAGCGACGTGAGGGCCTCGCCTGAAATGCGATGGACGGTCCACTCTTCCAGCGGTCGGGAGCCGAGCGAACGGTAGAAAGCGATCGCCGGCTCGTTCCAGTCGAGGACCGCCCACTCGAGACGGCCGCAGCCGCGCTCGACTGCGATCGCCGCCACGCGCCCGAGCAGCGCTTTGCCCACGCCCTGTCCGCGCCGCTCGGGGAGCACGAACAGGTCCTCGAGGTAGATCCCGGGCAACGCCAGGAACGTGGAGAACGTGTGGAAGAAGAGCGCAAACCCCGCCGGCTTGCCGTCCGCTTCGGCGAGAATGCACTCGGCGTAGCGTTGCCCCCCGAAGAGCGCTCGCCGGATGCGCTCGGGTGTAGCGACCACGTCGTGGCCGAGCTTTTCGTACTCGGCGAGCCGCCGCACGAAGTCGAGGATCTGCTCGACGTCGGCGGGGTTGGCGGCACGGATCGCGAGGTGGGTCATCGACTGACGCTCGACGACGGGGGTGAGGTCCATTTGCGGTGTCTCCGGTGGCGCGGCAAGAGCGATCTCGGCCGCCGCCCTGCGCGCATCACGCGCCTTCTTACCGCGTCTGCTCATGCGAGCGCGTCCTCGAGCCGGCTCAGCTCATCGGGGTCCGAGGTGGTCGGCACGAGAACCAGCTCGTCGGCGCCGAGACCCTCGACCATCCGTACCGCGTCGGTGAGTGCCCGTGCAGAGCGCACCTGGCACATGGCGCGAAGCTGCTCGGCGTCGTGGTCGCCGAAGAATCCAAGATAACGCCGCAGGTAGGTGTCCATCTGTTGGTCCGCGTCGGCGCCGAGCGCGAACCAGAAGCTGGTTACGAGGCGCGGTGGGTGCTCGCGCCCCGCTTCGTGCCAAGACGCGCGCGCGCCGTCGAACTGCATCGCGATCTCGTCCGCCGAAGGCGCGAAGCTGAAGCCGCAGATCCCGTCTGCCCAGCGCGCGGCGCGCTGGATCGACTGGGGCAAGAGCGCACCCGCCCAGAGCGCAGGCCCGCCGGGCTGAAGCGGTCGCGGCTCGATCGGATCCGCGCCCTCGACCACTCGCTCGCCAGCCCACACCCGCCGCAGCAGCGCCGCGTCGGATTCCAGGCGACTCAGACGTTTCCCGTCGAACGCGGCGCCTGCCGCCCGGTAGTCGTCCTCACGGGCACCGACGCCGAGCCCCACGATCAGCCGCCCGCCCGAGAGCACGTCGAGGGTCGCGAGCTGCTTGGCGAGCACCAGTGGCGCGTGGAGGGGGCTCACCAGCACGGTGAACGCGAGGCGCACCCGCTCGGTGGCCGTTGCCGCCACGGACATCGTGACCAGCGCTTCCGGATTCGGGAACGTGATCCGCTCGCCGACGGCGAGCGTCGCGAACGGCCCGGCGTCGATGCGACGGCACCACTCGAGCACCGTGGGGCGATCGAGCCCCGGCACCATCACCGGTAGGTTGATCCCGATCTGCACGGCGACGATCTCGTTCGCCAGAGCGAGCCCGCGGAAGCGGGCTCAGCGGCCGCGCTTGTGCTTTCCCGGGGCACGTCGGGTGGGCGCGGTGGCGCCATTCGCCGCGGGAGCTGCCGCGCCCTCCGTGGGCATGGTCGCGATGGTCGCTGCCGCAGCCTGTGCCGCGACGCTCGCGCCTCCCGATCGCCACGCGGCGAGCTTGGGATCGATGCGCTTCTGGATGAAGAGCGGGTCCCACCAATCCTTGGTGTCGACGGCGACTCCGTGAACGTACGTGCCGAAGTGGAGGTGATCGCCGAAGGCGAGCCCGGTGGTGCCGGTGCGACCGATGATCTGATCGCGCGCGACCTTGTCGCCCTCCGCGACCGTCATCGTGCTCAGGTGCCCGTAGAGCGTGGCCAAGCCCATGCCGTGATCGATGATGACGCAGTTGCCGTAGATGCCGAGGTCGCTCGCGTGGATGACGACGCCTGCGCCCGACGCCGGCACCGGGAAGTTCATGAGTGCCGCGATGTCCACGCCCAAGTGCACCTGCTGGTCGATCTCCTTGCCTTGCCAGAGGTAGTGACGCGTCTCGGCGAAACGGCTCACGGGCTTGCCGTTCATGCGGCCGAAGGCCCCGGACCACATCGGCTCGGGCGCGGTCTTCTCGAGAATCTTCGCGAGCTGCTCGTGGTTCTGGACCCTGAGCTTGCTGTTCACTTCCAGAAACGCGGCGCTGTCGTCCAGCGACGGTGCCAGCGCGAAACGATCGCGCACGGCCTGGATCCACTCGGGCTTCAGCACCACCTCCACATCGGGGTACCTCCGCGGCATCACCTTGTAGTTGAATCGGACCTGCGCCTCGTTGCCGATCTCGTCCCGGGCGTAGACGACGGGCTCGGCACCCTCGGGCTCGCGGAACGAGAGCGCGAAGAGGCAGATGTGCACCGTGGTGTCCGCGGGTGACGGATAGCCCGGGAATTTGCGCTCGCCCACGCGCACACCGTCCTCCACGGCGCTGGCTCCCACGCGATACGCCACCATCATCGAGCCGCCGAATTCGATGTTGTGCTGATCGCTCAAGAGCTCGACCTGCGGTGGCCGTAGCCGCGCGGGAAGCGTCAGCGGCTCGGCGGTGGCCGAGTTGCCGGCGCCACCGTTGCGTCGCGAGTGGTCGGTGGCGGTCGCGACGAGCTTCACGTCTCCGTCGCGGATGCCGATCTCGCGCGGATCGAATTCCACGACCTTCTGCCAGAGCTTGGGTGCGCGGCCGTCGGGGCCGGCCACGACGGTCTCGTCGAGAATCGTCTTCGAGACCGGTGGCGTGGATGCTTGCTCGACGGTGACCGTCACCTTGCCAACACCGGCGCCGTCGTCGGTGACTCTGAGCCCGAGCTGGGCCTTGCGCCCGATGGCCTTGGGCGGGTCCACCCACGCGATCACGGGTGGCGTACCTTCGTAGAGCCGCCACGCAAACACGAGGCCGAAGCCCCCGCCCGCCAAGACGCCGAGGACCAGGAATAGGGTGATGGTTCGCCGCATGGCGGCCTCGCAGAGGATCGGATGCCGAAATCGGGAGGGAATGCGCTCGAGGGAGCGCCTTCGCGATCGACCTTAACCCGCATCGGGACGAGTGGCTGCCCGTCGGTGGCGGCAGCGGAGCGCGCCTGGCGCGTCGTGCGGATTCGGTGGGAAAGCTGCGGCGAAACCGGTTGATCTTCGCGCCAGCCTGGTTACCTTGACGCGACGGACGTCGATCCCGCCGGCCCGTCCTGGCAGCGACGAGGCAGCGCTCGCCCTTCGCGAACACGCTTGCGGCGAGCCCCCGATGTGCACACAACGCGGCGGATCCGCATCCACCGCCCGGAGGTTTCACCCATGACGTTGCCCGAGCTCAGCAAAGACGAAGTTGCGCGCTATTCGCGCCACCTCATCCTCGAAGACGTGGGGATGGAGGGCCAGCGCAAGCTCAAAGCGGGCAGCGTGCTGTGCGTGGGCACCGGTGGGCTCGGTTCGCCATTGCTCTTGTATCTGGCCGCAGCAGGCGTGGGCCGCATCGGCCTGGTCGACTTCGACGTGGTGGACGAATCGAACCTGCAGCGCCAGATCATCCACGGCACCTCGAAAGTGGGTGTGCGCAAGGTGGTGTCGGCGGCCGAGCGGATCCGGGACATCAATCCCCACGTGAAGCTCGACATCTACGAGGAGCCGCTCACCAGCGAGAACGCCATGCAGGTGCTCGCGCCGTACGACGTCGTCGTGGACGGCACCGACAACTTCCCCACGCGTTACCTGGTGAACGACGCCTGCGTGCTCCTCGGCAAGCCCAACGTCTATGGCTCCATCTTCAAGTTCGAAGGCCAGGCGTCGGTGTTCAACTACCACGGTGGCCCGCAGTATCGCGATCTCTACCCCGAGCCACCCCCGCCGGGGCTCGTGCCTTCGTGCGCCGAGGGCGGCGTGCTCGGCATCCTGCCAGGCGTCATCGGCTGCATCCAGGCCACCGAGACCCTCAAGATCTTGCTCGGCAAGGGTGAGACGCTCTCCGGTCGCTTGCTCATCTACGACGCGCTCAACATGCGCTTCCGCGAAGTGAAGCTGCGCAAGGACCCGACGCTACAGCCCGTGACAGAGCTCATCGACTACCAGCAGTTCTGTGGTTTCGCGGGCGCGGCACACGAGGAGGAGACGGTGACCAACGGTTTCCACCGGATCTCCGTGAAAGAAGCGAAGGACAAGCTGGACGGCGGCTGGAAGCCGTACATCCTCGACGTCCGCAAGCCTCACGAGGCGGAGATCGTGAAGCTCTCGTTTGCCGATCGCCTGCAGCCTCACGAGGACGTGGTGGCCATCGCCAACGAGCTGCCCCAGGACCGCGACATCCTGATCCACTGCAAGTCGGGAGCACGATCCGCCACTGCAGCCGGTGAGCTCTCGAAGCTCGGCTTCAAGCGGCTCTACAACCTCGAAGGCGGGATCCTCGCGTGGGCCCGTGAGATCGACAAGAGCCTGCCCACGTACTGATCGGCGCTCGTCGTGGGCGAAGTTCCGAAAGCCGGCTCGCGAGAGCCGGCTTTCGTGCGCTCGGCTGGATCGTGGAGCTCGAGCTGGCCGTGAACGGAGAACTGGGGCTCACGGCGACGATCCCTACCTCGTTCCTTGATGGCGTGAATCCCGCGCGCTAGCGTCCTCGCCCTCGTAGCGGCACGGAGGGTGCGCGATGAACGAGTGGCTGGAGCGGCGCTTCGAGCTCGCTCGGCGCGGAACGTCGGTGCGAACGGAGATCGTCGCTGGCGCGACCACGTTCGCGACCATGGCGTACATCCTGTTCGTGCAGCCGGTGGTGCTCGGCGCCGCGGGCATGGATCCGGGCGCGGTGCTGGTCGCGACCTGCGTCGCGAGCGCCGTCGCGTGCCTGTTGATGGCGTTCCTCGCGAACTACCCGGTGGCGTTGGCGCCGGGCATGGGTCACAACTTCTACTTCGCGTACGGCGTGGTGATCGGCATGAAGGTGCCTTGGACCATTGCGCTGGGTGCCATCGCCATCGCCGGCACGATCTTCATCCTGCTCGCGGGCGTGGGCTTCCGCGAGAAGCTCATCGAGGTGATCCCGAGCTCGCTCAAGCGCGGCATCGCCGCGGGCATCGGGCTGCTCATCACGCTGGTGGGTCTCGAATATGGCGGGATCGTGGTTCACGACGCCGCCACCGGGCTCACCCTCGGCAGCCTGCACGCACCCGCCGCGTTGCTGACGGTGTTCGGGCTCGTGGTGTCGATCGTGCTCTTGGTGCGGGGTATCGGTGGCGCGTTGCTGATCGGCATGGCCGCCACCACGGCAGCGTCGCTCGCCTTCGGCTACACGAAGTTCCACGGCGTGGTCTCGGCACCGCCGTCGCTGGCGCCGACGTTCCTGAAGCTCGATCCGCTCGGCGCACTGACGCCCGCGATGGCGCCTGTGATCTTCGTGTTCCTGTTCCTGGCGCTCTTCGACACCGTCGGCACGCTCGTGGGCGTGTCCGAGAAGGCCGGCCTCATGACCGCCGACGGCCGCCTGCCGAAAGCGAGGGAGGCGCTCTTGGCCGACTCGATCTCCACGGTGGTGGGGGCCGTGGCCGGCACCAGCACCGTGACGAGCTACATCGAGAGCGCCGCGGGAGTTTCGGCGGGAGGTCGGACTGGCCTCGCCAGTGTCGTCACCGCCGTGCTGCTCCTCTTGTCGCTCTTCTTCACGCCGCTGGTGCAGATGGTGAGCGGTGAGATCCAGATCGGCGGGGCCTCGTTCCATCCCGCCATCGCGCCGTCGCTCATCCTCGTGGGCTACTTCATGATCGAGGCGATCGCCGGCATCGAGTGGCACGACGCCGAAGAGGCCATTCCGGCATTCCTGGCCGTCGTCATCATGCCGATGGCGCTTTCGATCACCGAAGGCATCGCCTTCGGTTTCATCACCTACTCGTTGATCAAGGTCGTGCGCGGCAAAGCGGCGCAGACGCATTGGCTGGTGCACCTCTTCGCGGTGCTCTTCCTGCTGCGTTACGCGTTCTTGCGATCGTGAGCCTCGGAGGGGCTCACCACATCACGCCGAGCGTGAGCTCCGGGCCGTCGAGGCTCTCGTCGCCAGTGGCGATGTAGCGGTAGCCGGGCCTGAGGGTCACGAACGGCACGTGGATGGCGATCCCACCACGGTAGTCCTCGACGAGATTGCCGTCGACGAAACCCCATTTGAATGCGGTCTCGATTCCCAGATGGCTCCACGGGTAGATCGCGACGGGAATGCCGATCTCCCAGCCGTCGTGGTGCTCGCGGCCGTGAAAGCCGCGGTAGCCGGTGGCGATGTCGAACTCGAACTGCTCGCCCGCAGCGAACCGAAACAGCACGTCCGCGGAGTACGAGTCCAGCCGGCTCGCGGGGCGATCCTCCCAGAGCCGCAGGAACTCGAAGCCAGCACCCAGCGCGCCGTAGCCCGCTTGGGCCTGCACGGCGTAGGCGTCGACGTCGTTGGGGACGAGGGCGTAGGTGTTGTCGATGCGCAGGAACGGAATCGTGGGAGTGCCGCCCGCGCGTCCGGAGCCGTAGCGATTGGTCGAACCGGGAAGCCCGCGGCGCTCGTGCGACTCCTCCGGCGGTGGGGGCGTTCCTTGCTCGCGGTGTTCCGCCGGTGCGGTGCCGTCGCCCGGCTCGGGGGGAGCGGGCGTGCCCGCCATGGTTCCGAGCCACTCGCGATCCTCTTCGTGAGCGGGGCCGAAGAGGGTCCAGTCCACGGCCTCGCCAGCAGCGGAGCCCACGCCGCGCACCAGCGCTTCGGCGATTCCGCCCAGAACGAACGACACGACGCAATTGACGAACCCGTGGCATTCGTCGTCGTCCCAGCTCTCCGACGAGTGGTTCGACGGTCGTTCCATCTCGCGCTCGAGGTCCCCGAGCTGTCCCGCAAGGCATTCGAGCGGCGACGCGATCAGACTGACCACCACGGTGATGGCGAGCGCCACATGGCGTGTCGTGGAGGATCTCATGGTACGAATCCTATCTCCCCGATCGCGGGTGTAGGCTCGTCTGCCTGGGAGTGGCTCGGCATGCGAGGCACACCCTGACTCGAGCGCCCGCCACACCCACGATGCGCGTATTCGTGTACGGCAGCCTGAAGCGCGGCGCGCGCCATCACGCGGAGATGGCCACCGCGCGTTTCGTTCGAGTCGCGCGCACGGCGCCCCGTTACGCGCTGGTGGAGGCGGGCGAGTATCCCGGATTGGTGGCGGACGGCGATACGCGAGTGCGCGGCGAGGTGTTCGAGGTCGATGCGGAACTGCTCGTAGCCCTCGATGCGTTCGAGGAAGTGCCCGAGCTCTACGTGCGCGGCGAAGTCGAGCTCGACGACGGCGAGCGCGCCCTCGCGTACTTTCTAACGCCGCGCCTCGCACGCTCGGCGGCGCGTCTGGCCGTGGATTCGTGGCCCTTGCGGTGACGCGATCCGGAGTGCCCCGACCCGCGGCACGGCCGCGGCTCTGCGCGGCACATCGCGAATTTCACGAGTCCATCAGGTAGACGTTCGGGTCCAGCGATCGTCCCGTGGCGCGACGCACCAGCTCGTCCCAGCGCAGGCTCGCGCCCGGACGCATCACGTGGTGCAGCAGGTAATGTCCGGCCCCGGCGTTGCCGACGATGCCGCGCCCGGTACGCTCGCGAATGGTCTGGCCGAGTTGCGCCGCCAGCGTTTCGCCGAGGAGGTAGTTCTGGTAGTAGACGGGGCTCGTCGAGAGATGAATCTTGGCCGCCCAATCCGGTGCAGCGCGGCCGGTGGGGCGCTGGATCTCTTGGTAGCGCTCGACGAGATCCCACCACCGAGCGTCGAGGTCGCCATCGGGGTCGGCGTAGAGCGCTGCTTCGAAGCGGATCATGGTCAGGCACCAGCGTGCCAGCACCAGCCGCGCGATCTGTCGTGTCTCCTCCAGCGCCCGGGAGAGCTCGCCCAGGCGTGCCGGCTCGAAGCCGGCGTCGTGCTCCAGCCACTCGGGATCGAAGAGCAATCGGCCCATGAGCATCGCCACGGCTTCGGTGGTGAGTGGGTGCGCGGGACAGCGCAGCAGGAACGGCAGCGCAGGGTCGACGTAGAGGTCGTAGGCCGCGTGACCGAACTCGTGGAGCATGGTGCCCGCCCAGTAGGCGACGGGCTCCACGTTGGCGAGCACGCGCACGTCGCGATCGCGGTCGATGGCGATGCAGAACGCATGCTGGCATTTGCCGGGGCGAGGGAAGAGATCGCTGCGCCGGATCGTCTCGTCGACCGGCAACCCGATGGCGCGAAAGGTGGCGAGCGCCGCGGCCACGAGGTCGACCTGGCGAAAGCTCGGGTCGAGACGCGTGGCCGGGTCCTCGGGGGGCTCTTGGAAGAACGGATCGGGGTAATGCCAAGGCATGAGCGCGGTCGTGGGTACCCCGAAACGTCGTGCCAGCTCGGCGTCGAAGCGATGCTTGAAGGCCCGATACGGCTCGCGGGTGAGCTCCTCCATGTGGTCGAGGAAGCCGTCGAGCCAGGCTTCGTCGATCTCACACGTCGCCAGTGCCAGCGAGCGGTGGTCGCGAAAGCCGAGGCCACGTGCCGAGGCGTTGCGGATGCGCACGAGCCGGCGCAGTCGATCCGCAACGGCCGCGCCGACCGATTTGGAGGAGACCCAGGCCTCGCGACGCAACGCGGAGTCGTCCGATTCGAGAAGAATGCGGCGGATCTCGTTGTCGTCGTGCGGCTCGCCGTCGAGCAGGCCGCGGTGGACGTTGAACTCGTTCTCGATGTCGGTCTCGAGGTGCACCCGCTCGCCGAGGGTGGTCTCGTCGATCTGCCCTTCCAGATAGGCGAGCCGAAGCAGATGGATCTGGCGATGGAGCAGCGGGTCGACGTCGTCGCGCTCGCGCAGGATGCGATCGAACGAGTTGGCGCGGGTGTAGGCGCCGAGATCGGCGAAGAGCCGGCGGATCTCGATCTCGAGCGCCGTCTTGGTCTCGGCGTGCTCGGGCAACCCGCTGGTCGCGAGGTTCCATGCCGCCTCGGCTGCGGCGATCGAGAGTGGCCGAAAGCGCCGCTCGTGGTCGACGACGAAGGCCGCCGCCGCACCGACAGGATCGTGGCCCTTCGGGATCGTCATGGTGAGAGGCCTCGCTCTTCGCGGCGGCGAGGATACTCCGAGGTCGCGCTCGTCGCGCAAGCGGCGGGATCGGAGGGTGGCGGTTCGCGCGTCAGCCGGGTCGCTCCAACTCGACGCCCGGTGACCGGAGCGCGTAGCCGAGCGCCGGCGAGAGCAGCGCGGTGAGATCGAGGCTGCGGTCGTGCGTACCGGTGCGAGTGACGGATCCGGCGTCCGCCTCGCCGGGATGAACGACGATCTCCGTGAGGCCCGGTGCCGCCCGCGAAACGGCGTGTGCGACCCAGTCCGGCTCGAGCGGCTTGCCCTCCGCGAGGCCGGCGAGCGCACTCGCGCGCGATGCGCGCGGCAGATCCACACGGCGCCCCACCGCCGCCGAGAGCGCCGCGAGCGCGCACCGCTCGGGCCAGGCTGCCACACGCACTCCGCGCGGGCTCGAGAGTGGCACCTCGCGGACGAAGCCGAGACCGCGCGCACACACCACCCGCGCGACGCCGTGAGCCAGCCCGGGAAACGAGTGCGCGTGACGATGGCCGTCGAGGTGCTGAGGCGAGAGTCCCGCCTCGGCCAATCGATCGAGCTGGGCTTCGAGCTCGCGTGCGACGTGCTCGCGGCGCACCGCTCCGAGCAGCAGCGCGATCGCCAGCCGCCGCGAGCGCCGGCGAAAGCCACCATCGCTGTTCGCGAGCGAGGGAATGTCCGAGGGCTCGGCGACGCAGCGGAAGTCGGTCAGGTCGAAGTGAAGGCCGATCGAAACCCCGCGCGAACCGTGCAGCAGACCGGGCGCATGTGCCAGGCTCGGTCCGGTCGCCAGCACGCTGACCGCCGAGAGTCTGCCGGAATCGAGCGCGCGGGCGATGCCGCGGTTCACGGCCTCGGACCAGCCGAGATCGTCGGCAGTGATGCGGATGCGCTTCGGCGCCGTCGACACGCGTCAGGACTTCCGCCAGGCGATCGCGTGCTTCAAAGGGTTGCTGGCGCGTCCGGCGTGCTCGCGACCGATGCCTCGGTGAGCAGCGTGCCGCGCACCCAATCCCACAACGGGAACGAAACGTTGAAGTTGCCGAGGGTCATGCGGCGCGGCTCGTGGTGGCGTGTGTGGTGGGTGCGCAGCGCCGCCACCCAATGCCGCTGCCCGATCCAGCTCGCGCACGGCAGGTGATGGATGAGGTGGAGCCACTCGTAGATCAGGTAGTAGCTGATGGCGCTCGCGAAGAAGATGCGCGCCGCGTTCGCCGAGACCACCAGCCCGGCGACGATCGGCAGCGGCGAGGTGAGGGCGATGAAGAACGGCAGCGCGAACGGAGGAAAGAGCACCAGCTTGAGCTCGCGGGCGCTCGTGATCTCCATGTCGCGATCGGTGAAGTACGCGTGGTGCGAGAGGGTGTGGCGTTGGTAGAGCTCGCGCAGGTACGGCCACGGGTGGTGCATCGGCCCACGATGGATCCACCACTCGAATGCGTTGGCGAAGATCAGAAACGCCGGCGCGAGCGCGAGCTCGAACGTCGTGGGGCGGTCGAGCCCCGCGAGCGCTGCACCGATCACACCCAGCGCCAAGGCGTTGAAGTACGCGACGTGCAGCGCGCCGGAATAGCGGGGCGGGATGTTGGCGGCGGCGAGCTGGGCACGGCGCTCGGCGCGTGTCGAGCCCGCCTCGGCGGAGCGCGCCGCGTCGCTCACGGCGACGGCGCTCCCGTCGCAGCGGGCGTCGCCGAGAGGTGCGGAGCACGCGGTTCCACCTCGCCCGACGTCACCTGTTCGGGCGTTGGCCGGTGGGGATCGTTCGCCGAAGGCAGCTCGACGCCGAGCTTCTCCAGGTTCGACGCGGCGGCGCGGTCGAGTGCCGCGATCGCGATCTGGTGGTCGGCGCGAGCGCGGCTCAGTGTGCCGAGCGCGCGTGCGTAGGCGTCGATCTTGCGGATCACGTCGTCGGTGCGGCTGGCGCCCAGCGAGTAGCGCTTGGCTTCGGACTCGAGGTTCTCGCGCGCACGGTCGAGGGCGACCGAGCTGGTCTCGATGCGCGCAGCCATGGTCGTGACGTCGTCGAATGCGCGGCGGACCTCGAGCTCGACGTCCTGGCGCGTGCGCTCGAGCGTGCGCTCGGCGGTGCGCCGTCGCAGTCTCGAAACCTGCGCCTCGTGGTCCGCGGTGTCGCTGGTGAGCGGCACGCGCAGCGTGAGGCCCACGGACCAATCGTAGTAGTCGCCAGACGTGAGCTCGTCGTAGGAGTCGAGAAAACTGCCGGTGAACGGCGAGACCAAGTTCTCGCCGCCGAAGCTCGTGGTGCGGCCGCTGCCGGAAAGTCCATTGAGACCGGCCCCGGCGACGAGATCGAGCGCGGGCAGGCGCTCGTTCTCGGCGGCTTCGACGTCGACGTCGCGCTGGGCGATCTCGTTGGCGCCGCGCGCCAGTTCCTCACGCTTCGCGAGCGCCGCCTTCACGAGTTCCTCCGCAGCGTCGGACGCGGGACCGCGGGCTTCGGGACGATCGGCGGCCAAGAGCGCAGGGCCCGTGAGGGGTAGACCGAGGTCGCGCCGCAGCCGGTCGCTGGCGGCACGCAACACGGAGCGAGTGCGCACCAGCTCGTCTTCGAGACGCGCTACCGAGGCCTCGTCGTCGAGGAGGTCCGGGCGGGGCAGCACACCGACCTCGAAGCGCCGGCGATCGTTCCCGAGCAAGGTCTTGCCCAGTTCCAGCGCCAGCCGGTTGATGCGCACCTGCTGCATCGCGAAGTGAAGCTCCCAATAGTCGCGCTCCACCGCCCGCGCAACGTCGCGTACCAGCTGCACCAGCGCCAGCGAGGCTTGGTCGCGTTCGAACTCGGCGAGGCGGATCGCGGCCCGGCTGCGATCGACGAGCAGGTTCTTGAGCAGCGGCTGGTCGAGCTCGAGTGCCAGGGTGGGCACGTACGAAGGCGAAAGCGAGGTGAAGCTCGAGTTGGTCTTCTCGATCTGGTTCTCGAGGCTCAATCGCACGCTGCCGCCTCCCACGGGGATCGGCTGCTCGAGCCCCGCGCCGAAGCGGTTGGCGCGCAGGTCGATGTCGTCGGCGCCTGCCAGCGCCGAGGCTTGTGGCGTCACGCTCTGGGCCGCGGATGCGTCGGCGACGAACGTGAGCGCGTATACGCCGCGGCGCGCGGCGAGCTCGGCATCGCTCACCACTGGGCCCAGAAGCTGCTCTCGAATCTCGGGGCTTCGCGCGAGCGCCGTTGCGATCGCTTCCCGCAGTACCAGCGGGCTGCCTTCGAGCTCCGTGAGCGTGGCCTTTGCCATCTCGTCGACGGCCAGGTTCGTGCCCGCGAGCAAGCCCGGCGGAACCAGCGGATCGAAGGCAGTGGGCTGAGCCAAGGCGAGGGTGGTCGACGCGAACAGCGCCGTGCACGCACTCGCGAGAAACCGGAATTCACTCACGGCGTGACCTCGGAAAGTACGTTGTGCGGACAGGGATAGGGCCGGCCGCGAGTGTGGCGCGCGTCGCGCCCCCGGGTCTAGCAGGGGGATTGCAGCGCACACGCCGAACTTCGCGTGTTCGTTTACGCTGCCCGATCATGCCGGCATTCCTGCTGCACGCCACCGCGTCGGATCTGCTGGCGCGAAGCGATCGGCTACCCGCCCGTTTCGAGCGCGCGTTCGCGTGCGCGCCGGGTGCCCGGCGGCTGGGGGCGGTGTTCGTCGATCTGCCGTATTTCACCGCGTTTCCGTTGCAGGTCGCCCGGCACTTCGTGGGGCGGGTATCGCTCTCGGATCCGTGGGGGCACGTCTTTCACACCCGCGGGGTGGGTCGATTGGCACTGGCAGTCGTCGAGGGCGTCCGTCGCCGCCATCTCGAGGCGCGTGAAGGGGGCGCAGAAGCGATCGCGTTCCTCGGCGGTTACCTCTCGCACCACGCGATGGATCGACTCATTCATCCCGTCGTGCAGCGCCACGTGCGCGAGCACCTCGCTGCCAGCGGGGGCTGGTTCGAGTCTCATCACACGGAGGCGGAGAAGTACCAGAGCCTCTTCTTCCACCACGAGCTCTTGGGCCGCGACATCATGGGCACCGAGTACCCGCTGCAGGTGACGGCGACGTTTCCAGGGGCGTCGCGTTGGCGCGCACGCCTGCCCGAGGAGCTCGCCGCCGTGATCGAAGGCGCCATCGTCGAGGTTCACGCGCGGACCCCGTCGCGCAGGCAACTCGACGCTTGGCTCCGCTGGACGAGTTGGTACGGCCGTTTGCTCTCGAGCGGCCAGGGCTGGCGCGAGGGCATCGACGCGCTCACCGATGCCGAGAAGCTGAAGCGTCGCTACTACACCGAAACCGGAGTCGCGCAGCTGGTGGACCAGGCGACGGCACTCACCCTCGATTACCTGCGCGCCGCCGACGAAACGCTCGCGTGCGAGACCCTCGATCGCGCGATGCGTGCTCGATTTCTCGAGGCCGTACCCGATGTCGACCTCGACGTGGGGGCGTAGCGCGGATTAGCTTCGAGCTCCCCCCGTCGTACCCCCCAGCCGTCCATCCGCTCAGAAGGCCCCGGGTCGAGCCATGACCATCTCTTTCGTGCTGCTGCGTGACGAGGCGCGTGCGCGTCGCCCGCGGCGGGTGCGGTCGTCGTTCGCCGTCGTCGCCCTCGCGGTTTTGCTCGCGAGCGCGAGCCGTGCGGCGACTCCCCGTTGGACTGCGCAGGTGGTCGAGGTCGAGGGACGTGCGCGCATCGTAGTGCGGACGGCGAACGATGCGGAAGTCCGCTTCGACGCGCCGCCGAATGCCGACGATCTCCATCCGAGCCTCGCGGTGGCTCCGGGTGGCTCCGCGCACGTCGTCTTCACGCGCCGGGTGCGTGGGGATTCGTCGATCTGGCATGCCGTGATCTCGGCTCAGGGTCGCGTGCTGCGCGCGAGTGCCGTGGGCGGCGGTGACGACGGCCACGCTGCGGACGTGGCCGTGGCCGCCGATGGCACCGTGCTCGCCGCGTGGTCGAGCGAACGTGAAGCCGTCGAGCAGGTGGTGGTCGCGACGCTCGATCCCCTCGCTCGGGACGGTGCCGTCTCGCCCCGGGCGCTGCGCTACGCGGATGGCAAGCTGCGCGCATATCCCACGCTCGGATTCGACGGGACCTTGCCGCTGGTCGCGTGGATGCGCGCCGAGATGCGCGGCTATCGGATCGAGCTGGTGCGCTGCGAGGATCGAGCTTGCACGACGGTCACCGAGCCGCAGGATCTCGCCGAGGGCATCTATCCCGAGCTCGTGACGAGCGGTGTGCCCACGAGCGGCCCGACGCTCGTGATCCGAAACGGCGGCACGATCGTGGCTTTCGACGTCGGCGGCCGCTCCCTCTCGCGCCCGTCGCTCAGCGCCGAAGATATCGCTGCCGCTGGCGGCACCCTCGACGGTCGTCTGGCCTGGGCGTCGGAGGGCGTCGGCGGATCCGTGTGGGCGCGGTCTCAGGCGGGCGCCGAGCTGACCCCGATCGCGGACGGACCCTCGGCGTCCTTGGTCGCGAATCGCATGATGGCTTACGGCGACAGCGTGACGTGGGGCTATTTCGACGAATGCAACGCCTGGGATTACCCCGCTCATCCAGCTGGCTACCCGAAGCGCGTCGAACCAGCGATCGAGCTCACGTACCAGCGTGCTTTCGACATGCGCAATCTCGCCGTGCCCGGCGAGGACTCGGCCGAGGGCGCCAGCCGTTTCGCCTCGGCGTTCAACTCGGTGTTGCCCGCCTACGTGATGATCATGGAAGGGCAGAACAACTACTTCAGCGACAAGTCCTACGGCTCGTGGTCGAACGACCTGTCGTCGATGGTGGAGTTCGCGGTCGCGCGCGGCGCCAAGGTGCTGCTCAACGCCAACGCACCCGTTTCCAACACCGCGCGGGCAGATCAGTACAACTGGATGAAAGGATTCAATCCTCCCAACGCCTACTACGCGAACATCGCCAACTCCTACGACATCCCGTACGCGAACGTGTGGGGCGATTTCACGAGCCAAGCGAACTGGGCGACGGCGCTTCTCGCCTACAACGATGGCAAGTACAACCACCCGAACTGCGCGGGCTACAACGTCATCGCCGGCACGGTCTACAACCGTTGGGTTTCGTCGCATCTGTTGGAGCTCGACGGCGACGGCGACGGAGTGCCGGACGCGAGCGACAACTGCCCCACGGTAGCGAACGCCAGCCAGGCCGATGCCGACGGCGACGACGTGGGCGACAAATGCGACAACTGCAAGAACAGCTCGAATGCGAACCAGGCAGACGGGGATCACGACGGCGACGGCGACGTGTGTGACAACTGCCCGGCGGTCGCCAACGGCAATCAGGCCGATGGTGACGGCGACGGCGATGGCGACGTCTGCGACAACTGCCCGGCCATCTCCAACGCCAACCAGGCGGACGGCGATCAGGACGGCGACGGAGACGCTTGCGACAACTGCCCGCTCATCGCCAACTCCGATCAGGCGGACGGTGACGTCGATACGATCGGAAACGTTTGTGACAACTGCCCCGATGTGGCCAATCCCGGTCAGGAAGACACCGACGGCGACGGAATCGGCAACCACTGCGATCCGAATTCGTGCGCCGCGCTGGTCGGCCGCGCTGGTCGGCCGTCGTGGTGGTCGTTGGGCTTGCCGGTAGCCGCCGTGCTCACCGTGACCGCGCGTCTCCGTGATCGTCGTACTCGCCGAGCGATCTGACCGTGCTGCTTCCCGCTGCGCTCGAGCGCCTCGTGCGCGAGCTCAAGAAGCTCCCCGGCATCGGCGAGAAGAGCGCGGCACGGCTCGCGCTCCACATCCTGACCTCGAAGCGCGTGGATCCGGTGGCGCTGGCGAGCGCGATCGGCGAGCTGCGGGAGCGGGTGCATCCGTGCCCGATCTGCGGCTTCTACACCGATCAGACCGAGTGTGCGATCTGCCGTGATTCCAACCGTGATGCGCGGCTTCTGTGCGTGGTCGAGCAGCCGAGCGACCTGATCGCGATCGAGCGATCGGGCGGCTTTCGCGGCCGCTATCACGTGCTCGGCGGGGCACTCTCTCCGCTCGACGGTGTCGGTCCCGACGATCTGCGCATTCGCGAGCTGGTGGACCGAATCGCCACCGAGGGTGTCACGGAAGCGATCCTCGCCACCGGTACGGCGGTGGCGGGCGAAGCGACGGCCGTCTACATCGCGCGCTTGCTGCGGGACAGGAACGTGCGCGTCACGCGTCTCGCCCACGGCGTACCCATCGGCAGTGACCTCGAGTACCTCGATGGCGCCACGCTCGAGCGTGCGCTCAGCGGCCGCCGCGAGCTGTGAGGGGTTAGCGAACAACTCGCCACGGCGAGTCTTTCGCGCCTGCTACGCGTTCGCGTGCCGCAGCGCGATCACATGCGGCGGAAGAGCTCGAAGACCGGATCCACGAGCGGCTCGATCGGCTTGGCCTCGATCGTGTACGCCTCGGTGTGTCGCAGCTTCCACGCGAAGGTCAGCGCTGCGAGCCCCGCGGTGAAGAGCAGCGCCGCCACCAGTGCTGCGAGTATCTCTGGCGCGACCAACACCATCGTCGCCAGGCCGATCAGAATCAGACCGGGTAGGTAAGCACGCCACGAGACGGGCGCGCGCACTCGTCTTTCTTCGATCGTCCAGCGTGTCATCGCTCACTCCCTCCTGCCTGATGCCGAAGGTGCGCACGATGTCCACGAAGTCAACCCGTTCGTCGGATGGCGAGCCGCCGGTGGATGGGGATGCTGGACGTGTCAGGGGGTGGGCGCGTCGGCGAAAGCGAAGTCGATACCCACGCGGCGGCCGTCCCAGGGCGTACGCGTGCCGCGCTCCGCGGCCTTCTGCACCAGCGGATCGCCGCCGGCGACTGCCGCGTACTGGTGCACGGCGCGCTCACGTTCTTCGATGCGATCGAGGGCGCGCGCCCTCCACAACCCGAAGCTGGCGACGCGCTCGGGCTCGGGATGGCCGATGGCGAGTGCCCGGTCGAAGGATTCGAGCGCCGCGGGAGCGTCGTCGCCGACGAGCGCGAGCAAGCCGGCGACGAAATGGAAGAGCGCCTCGCGGGGGCGCGCCTCGCACGCCCGCTGCACGTGGCGCCGCGCAGCGCTCAGGTCCTCGTGGTTGAAGTAGGACTCGTATGCGTTGCGGTAGCAATCGAAAGCGGGTGCGGCGTCGGCGCTCGCCGACTCACCGCCGCGCAGCGCGTCGAGATCGGGCCGGGCGCGCGCCGTAGTGAGATCGAACGCGACGAAGGGTCGGCTCGACGTCGGCGCCCGCCCCGTTCCCACCCACACGAGACCCTCGTCGGGACTCATCACCGTGGATCCCACGGTCACGAGGGCTGCGATGGCCTGCGTGATCCTGCACGCGCCGTCGCCGGCATCGCCGAGGATCGCGGCGAGGGCGTCGGCATCGAGGGCGCCGCGCTGCTCGCCGAGGATCCGGTTGGCGCGGTGATAGCGCGCCGCGTTCCAGCGCCATTGCGAGGGATACGTGAAGCGCTCGGCGGCGGCGAGCTCGCGATCGAGGTAGATGTTCGAGTAGCCGAAGGTGTCGCCTTCGGCGTGGAACCACGCACGCCGTGCGGCGGTCACCTCGTAGCAGAGAACGGTCTGCTCGCGCGCCGAGCCGATCAGGTAGGTCCAGCTCCCGTTGGGGCGATGATCGTCCAGGATGCGGCGCGCGTCGTCGAGGTTCTTCGCTTCGCGCATCACGGTATCGCCGGCGATTCCGACAGGCAGCCCGCCCAGTGCGACGTCGACGGTCGAGAGATGCTGGTGCACGGCGAGCGTCAGGCCGGACTCGTTCATCGCCGTCACCCCACCCAGGTGGATGCCTGCGGCGGAGATGGACACGTAGCGCTGGGCACCAGTCGGCGCGTAGAAGATGACGGCCGTCTCGCGATCCCATGCACCGACGCCCTGGTAGTCGAAGTTGCGAGCGTGGCGGAAGCGACCGTCCGCACTGGCGTCGCCCCAGGCGAAGGCGCTGGTGCAGCCGAAATGAGGCACACCGAAGCGCGGTGCAGCCTCGAAGCCTCGAAGCCGCGTGTAGTGCGAGATCGCCCACAGGAAGGTTTCCGGCATGGTCATCGCGCCCACCAGCAGCTTGCGATCGATCCCCGCGCCTTCGGCCAGGCCGTCGAGGGCGTCACGAACGTGCGGTGGAAAGCGCCGTGCGACGCGGGTGCTCACGGTCGAAGCGAGCAGCCTCGCGATCGGCCCGCCCACGCCACCCAGGTTCTCGCGCAGCAAGCGATCGACGTAGCGTGCGAAGTAAGGCACCGGGCCGCGACGGATCGCGCTGCCGAGAAGCAGGCCGTGGCGATAACCCATCTGGCGATCGGATCCCGCGAGGCGCAACACGTGGATGCCAGCGTGGCGCTCGTAGTCGGGGAGCGCGGCGACGTGCGGGCAATGGTTGGTGGTCATGGGAGTCCTCGGCGAGATCCACGCCCAAAGCTCGAGCCGACCATCATCTCGCAGCAGTGAGCGTGCCGTCATGCTCGATTGTCACGCAGATACTGGAATCCGCAATCCGAATTGCACGCCGAGGGTGATCGAAAAGCAGACGGTCGCGGCGGCCGGGGGACCTGCCGCGCTCGGTGGCGGAGCGCCTCGCCCGTTCGGGTGCGAGCCTGCCCTTCGCGTACGACCGGGCAGCGGTGCGAGTGGTGGTGAGCGCCCGCGAGGACTCCCTCGCCGAGCTCGAGGGCCTCGTCTCGGCGATCCCGTCGCTCGCCCTCAACCGCTACCGCCTCACCGAGATGCGCGGCGATCAGGCGCTCGCGCCGGTACTCGAGCCGGCCCGTGCGCGGAATCTGGTGGACCGTGAGGTGGCCGAGCGGATCGTGCGCTTTGCCGGCGAGGCGAGATCCGGCGAGGACGGCGAAAAGCGCGAACGTGCCCAAAAAGAGGCTGCTTCCGCGCCGGTCACGCCAGCGCCGCTCGACCACATCCGCGTGGAGCCGGCGATCCTGAGCCTGGTCTGCAAGGAGCTGAATGACCGGCGATGCGCTCGCGGCGACCGGATGATCTCTGCCGATCTACTGACCGAGTCGGCAAGCCGGATCCTCCCCGACTTCTACCAGCGGACCATCCGCGGCGTGCCGCGCGTGCTGCGCGATTTCGTGGAAGAGGAGCTGGTCACCCGTGCGGGCAAGCGCTCGCTCGCGCCCGAAGAGCACGCCCTCGACCTCCCCGGTGTGAAGCCCCAACACGTCGCGGCCCTGGTCGACCGGCGGCTCATCCGCCGCGACGAGCGCTTCGGCGAGCCGCACCTGGAGCTGATCCACGACGTCCTCACGCCCGCCGTCGCCGCCGCCCGCAGCAAGCGCCGGTGGGGGCGACGGATCGTGGTGGGCGGCGGGACGCTAGTTCTGATCAGCGTGCTCGCGGTCGGCACGTCGCTCGCGGTCGCCACCTGGCAACGAGAACGGCGTGAGCAGGCCGAAGCTCAATCGGCGCGGGCGAACGCGCTAGTCGATCTTGTGCTCTTCGAACTGCGCGACAAGCTGGCGCCCATCGGCCGCCTCGATCTGCTCGGAGCCGCCGCCGAGGCTGCCCGGGATTACTTCGAGAAGATCCCCGCATCCGGGGAGACCCCCGAGCAGTCACGACGGCGCGCGGTAGCGCTCAGCAATCTGGGCGATGTCTTCGTGGCCCAGGGCAAGCTTTCCGACGCGCGGGACACCTACCAGCGCCATCTCGACATCGCCCAACGCCTCGCGACCTCGGATCCCTTTAAGACCGCGTGGCAGCGCGATCTCTCCATCAGCCTTAAGAAGATCGGCGGCGTCCTGGTCGCTCAGGGCAAGCTCTCCGAGGCGCGCGACACCTACCAGCGGGGCCTCGACATCGCCCAGCGCCTCGCGACCTCGGATCCCTCCAACACCCAATGGCAGCGCGATCTCTCCGTCGGCTTCAACAAGGTCGGCAACGTCCTGGTCGCTCAGGGCAAGCTCTCCGAGGCGCGCGACACCTACCAGCGCTCTCTCGATATCCGGCAGCACCTCGCGACCTTGGATCCCTCCAACACCGCGTGGCAGCGCGATCTCTCCGTCAGCTTCAACATGGTCGGCGCCGTCCTGTTCGCTCAGGGCAAGCTCGACGAGGCGCGCGACACCTACCAGCGCTCTCTCGACATCGCCCAGCGCCTCGCGACCTCGGATCCCTCCAACACCCAATGGCAGCGCGATCTCTCCGTCGGCTTCAACAAGGTCGGCAACGTCCTGGTCGCTCAGGGCAAGCTCTCCGAGGCGCGCGACACCTACCAGCGCTCTCTCGATATCCGGCAGCACCTCGCGACCTTGGATCCCTCCAACACCGCGTGGCAGCGCGATCTCTCCGTCAGCTTCAACATGGTCGGCGCCGTCCTGTTCGCTCAGGGCAAGCTCGACGAGGCGCGCGACACCTACCAGCGCTCTCTCGACATCCGGCAGCGCCTCGCGACCTCGGATCCCTCCAACACCGAGTGGCAGCGCGATGCTGCTGTCACCCAGATGAGGCTCGCCGCGCTCGAGGCCAAGGCTGAGCACGTGAGCAACGCGATCGCGCTGCTCGAGGCGGCGCGTGCCACGAGCGCGCGCCTTGCCGCACAAGATCCGAGCAACGCCACCTGGCATAACGACCTGCGCTGGATCGACAACCAACTCGCCGAGTGGAAGCAGCCGCCGCGCGTTCCCAAGCCCGAATCGCGCCGGCCCTGATCGGCTCCTGCCGGTCCTCCGCCGTCCGTCGGAGCCGTTCGATCGTTTGCAGCGAGGGGCGAGGTGTAGCTAACGCTGGCAGCCTCCGGTCTTGACGCCGTCGTAGCGCCCCGAATCCGCGCAAATCCGGCTCACGCTCGGTGCGAACAACACCCGATGACCGATCCGCGGGAGCGGAGGTGGGGCGGCGACTGACGGTCAGGCAACGGCATGGCTGGGTCCGCTCCGTCGAGCCGGCGGGATCGTGGAGCGCGGCTTGGCGCTGACGGAGCAGCGCCCTCCACCAGGCCCGTTGGGCGACGGGACACCGCGGAAGAGCGCTGGCGTGATCGAGAAGCCAGCGGTCCCCAGTGGGTGGACCTGGAGAAGATGTTCAAGGCTGGACCAGCCCCCGCTCGGGCAGACCGACGCCCGCTACCCGCCGCGGTCTCCACGCTCGTCGTCGATCACTCCGCGAGCCAGCGGCGAGCCGACGAGCGTGAGCCGAGTCGCCTTGGGGGTGGGCCCCGTGCGCCGGGATAAACCGGCAGAGAGGAGCAGATGG
>CAYVDO010000025.1:19185-34802 GCA_964450125.1 uncultured bacterium | reverse complement strand
TGATCTTGCCCCGATTTCGTTGACACCGTGATTATGCGTGAACGTTCGGGTTCGCCTCCGGTGAATCTCCCTCGTGATCGCGGCGCGCCTGCGGCCGCGACTGCTTCACACGCCCGTTGCGGGGGGATACCGAGGTAGCGGCCCCCCTCCGCGGAAGGGCTCTGGAGCCATTTGGCGAGGTCGGTTTTTGGGCGACGCCTGGAGATCGCCGAGGATTGCGGGTCGAAGGGGCCCCGTGCCAGCGATGAGCGCGCACTTCAAACTCCAGCGGACTCACGTAGCCGAGGAACGAATGCCGGCGGCGGACGTTGTAGAAGCCGTCGATGTAATCGCCAATCGACGCGATCGCCGCCGCCCGTGTCGCGTACTGCTCGTGGTCGAGGAGCTCGGCCCGCAGCGTCGCGAAGAAACTCTCCACCACCGCGTTGTCCCAGCAATCGCCGCGCCGGCTCATGCTGCGCACGGTGCGGTGTGCACGAAGGATCTTCCGGTACTCCTCGCTCGCGTATGGGCTGCCGCGATCGGAGTGGTGCAACAGCCCGGCGCGCGGCCGTCGCCCGCGCAGGGCGTGCAAGAGCGCTTCGAGCGCCAAGGCGCGATCGTTGGTGGCGCTCACCGCCCAGCCCACCACCCGGCGCGAGAACAGGTCGAGGATCACCGCGAGATACGCCCAGCCTTCGAGCGTCGCAACGTACGTGACGTCCGCGGCCCAGACTTGATCGGGTTTCGCCGGCGCAAACTGCCGGTTCAGCCGGTTCGGCGCGATCGGGAAGGCGTGCCGCGAGTCGGTCGTCCGGCGGAAGCGGCGCTTCTGCCGAGCGACGATCTGTTGCTCGCGCATGATCCGGGCGACGCGCTTGCGTCCGTGGCGCCGTCCCTGCTCGCGCAGGTCGCGATGCACGCGCGGGCTGCCGTAGGTGCCGCGGCTCGCACGATGGGATGCGGTGATCGCGACGGCGAGCTGGGCATCGGTCGTCGTCCGCTGGCTGGGACCGCGACGGCACCAGGCGTAGAAGCCGCCCCGCGCCACCTGAAGAACCTGACACAGGACGCGAACCGGGAAGTGGGCCTTCTCCGCAGCGATGAACTGAAACCTCATCGACTTTCCCTCGCGAAGAAGGCCGCCGCCTTTTTTAGTATCTCGCGCTCCATCTCGAGCCGCTTCACCTTGGCTCGCAGTTGCGTGAACTCCTGGCGCTCCGCGGTGGTAAGCGCACCGGGAGGCCCTTGGCCTGCATCGATGTCCGCTCGCTTCACCCACTCCCGCAGCGCGTTCTCGGTCAGATCCAGGTCCTTGGCGACCTGGCCGATGCTGCGGTCACCGAGCCTGCAGAGGCGCACCGCCTCCGCCTTGAACTCCGACGTGAATGCTCTTCGTTGTCTCCGTGCCATCCCAACCTCCTGGCGCATTCTCGCGCCTTCTGGGGTGTCAACGGAATCGGGGGAGGGTCACTGGGCGCTCTGCAAGGCGATCTACCAATCCTTCATCGACTCGAACGGTTGCGGTTCGCATCGGCCTTCCTGGGACCGGCTCCTGGCGCACGTGAACGCCAAAGCGCTCCTCCGGCTCAAGCTGGACCTGACAACTTCTCGGCTCCGTTCGCACCACTGCCACCATTGTCGGATCTCGTGGATTGCGCTCAGACGAATATCGATCGACGAAGCATGCGATGACAGCGTCTCTCGAACCAAGACCGCATCGCCCTTCCTCGCGAAAGAGCAGCGCGCCATCCAGCTCGTCGGCGAGTGAACGAACTACTCTCAGATACAAGTCGCCGCACGCCTCTTCAGCCTCTCGACTTGGTGAACCACGCCGTGACGAAAGGGCAAGCGATCCGAGGATGATCGCCCCACCCGTAGCCAGCACTGCAAGAACGATCCCCAGTTTTCGTCGCCACCCGCCTGGCCCGGCCGAAGACCTCGGTTTCATCGCTAGTTTTCCGTGACCGAGGTCTCATCGATCAATACCCCGCTGGTGACCCATGTTTGGATTTCAAAGACGGCCGGCACCCCATCTCCTCGATGTGGGTCAAGAACCTTCGCTCTGTGTTGCCAATCCTCCTCCTCACCGACGTGATTGATTCCAACGGCATGATGTTGAAGCAACGAGGTTCCGAGGAAAGCCGTGCGCAACTTCCTGAGGATCCAGTTCTGCCCACGAGGACGTGGAAGGCCGATCGCAAGGAACGAACCAAGTTCGACGAAGATGGCCTCCTGCCAGTCAAGGCAGGATCCAGTGATCTGCATGCTGTCCGGCAACTCGCATCCGAAATAACTCGGCACATCGCGTGTTACCCAGGCGCCCGCGTTGCAGTCGAGTCCGGCGCACCATCCTTCGTTCATCTTCTCCGTAACAATCGCTTCATACTTCCCCTTGATTTGCACCCACTCGGTTTCCTTGGCCTTCCGGAAAACGGCCTCGGAATCGAACGGATTCCGTCGCGCTGGGTCGTTCGCGAGATCGCCGAGCACTGCGATCGAGACACTCAGCTCAAGAAGGGTGAGGAACTTTCCGCTTGGATCAGCGAGAGTGACGGGGTTGAGACCGGCGTACGCATACCGATGAAGGGTGCTCGGACTGGTTGAAATTCCACCCCACGGATCCCGACTCCCAAACCTTCCCGTGGCCGGATCCATCCACCGGGCTCGCAAATACGTCATCTCCAGGTTGGGATCCCACACCTCCCCAAACGCCCGATGATTGAAGATCCACCCCGCCGGTTGGTCTTGGTGGAGCACATTCCCAAACGCGTCATAGTCGTACGACGCCACGACACTCGCCGAGGCATCCACCACCTTCCGGACCGAGTTCTGCCCATCCTTCAGCACCCAATACCGCGCCACCGACCCGCTGCGCTCGTCCTTGAATCCGATCAGATCCCCGTCGAGATACAAATAATCCGCCATCACCGCGTTCCCGGTGTTGTCCCACTCCTGCAACATCTGCGCATACGGCAACGTCCGGTCGTACACGTACCGACGCTTCTGCGTCGTCTGCGGACTCGACGTCACCCACTGCTTCGTCCGCACGATCCCGTCGGGGGAGTAGCCGAAGGTCGTCGCCGATCCGTCGTCCTTCTTCACCAGCCGATCCCACGGATTCCACACCAGCGGTGTGGCACCGCGCAGCCTCAACCGCCCGCTCTCGTCCCAGCTCTGGAGCTGCTCCGCCTCGCCGTCCGGTGTGATCGACGTCAGGTGGTCCGCGTTGTCGTACGCGTATGCCGTGGGACCCGAGAGCGCCGAATCCGTCCGCTCCAGCCGGTTCCCCACGTCGTCGTACGTGAAGCCCTGGGTCCGATTGCCGTTCGTTGAATCGGTGATCGCCTCCCCCGTCAGCCGGTAGAGGTCGTCGTAGTCCCAGTGGATCGTCCGGCCGGAGGGCTGCTCCTCCACGTTGGTGCGGTTGCCCGACGGGCCGAGCGTGTAGCTGTACGAGGCAATCGTGCTGCTCGCCGCCGCGTGCTCGAGCAACGTGAGCCGGTTCTGCTCGTTGTACTGGTAGCTCGTCGTCACCCCGTTCGGGTACGCGATCGACTCGCGGTTCCCGTTCGGGTCGTAGGTCACGTGCACCGTCCCCGAGACTCCGGGAACGTGGACGTCCTTCGGCCGGTTGAGCTCGTCGTAGTCCGTGGTCACCGTCCCGTAGGGTGCCGGAGCCGTCACCGACGTGCGATTGCCCGCCGCATCGTACCCGAACGTCAGCGTGTCCGGGAACGCGCCGGCGCCTTCCGGTGTGGACTGGGTCTGGATCCGGCCACGGTCGTCGTACGTGAATGCGATCGACCGAACGACATCGGTGCCGCGCTTGATCTCCTTCTTCGAAAGCCGCCCGCCACCGTCCTGGTACGTGTAGTGGATCGACTCGGTGCCGGCGCCGCTGCCGCTCGGGGTCTCGCTCAGCACTCGGTTCATCGCGTCGTAGGTATACGTCGTGGTCACACCGCCCACGGCCTTCGTCAGCCGATTGCCGTTCGCGTCGTAGGTGTAGGTCTCGACGTCCCGGTGGCCATTGACGTCCGGCGGGTAGGTCTTCTGGGTCATCCGCCCGAGCGCGTCGTACGCGAAGCGCGTGTCGCGCTCGTTGCCAGGACCGGCCATCGCGTCGTACTGAGCAACGCGGTTGCCCACTTCGTCGTATTCGAATCGGGTAACTAGAAAACGCGCCGGAGGATCGGCCTGCGGATCCGTGGGATCCCCGATGAACTGGACCGTCTGGGTGAGCCGGCCGAGCTCGTCATAGTTGAACAGGACGACTTTTCTGGCTTGGTCCATCGTACCGAAGCGCCGACCGGCGGCGTCGTAGAGGGTGAGGATCGAGGTGGGGTCCTCACCGGTCACAACAGGAAGCCGTGTCTCCGTCGCGCGGCCGTTCGCGTCGTAGACCGTCCGGGTGACGTTCCCCTTCGCGTCCTCAACCGCGAGGGTCTGACCGTTGCCACCGAGCGTGTACTCAGTTCGCTCGTCCTTCGCGTTCACCACCGCCGTGCGACGGCCGGTGCCCGGCTCGTACTCGTAGTGGGTGGGGTTGTTGCGCTCGTCGAAGCTCGTCGTCACCTGACCCGAGTGGTTGTACACCGTGCGGGTCGTGGGCCGCGGCTGGCCCGTCGGGGCGGGGAAGATCGTCTTCTCGAGACGCCCCACGGCGTCGTACTCGTAGTTCGTGGTCTTCCCGTCGCGGCCGGTGGAGCTCAGCCGGCGACCTTCCTTGTCGTAGGTCGAGCCCTCGGTGGTTTGGTCCGGGTACGTCACCAGCGTCACCTGGCCGAGGTCGTTGATGGTGTTGACGGTCGCGTTGCCGCGCTTGTCGATCGTGCGCTCGACTTGGCCGGCCTTGTTGTACCGGGTCTCGGACACGCCCCCGAGCGGGTCGATGGTCTTCGTGAGGCGGTTGAGCGAGTCGTAGACGTACTGCGTCACCATCGTCTGGGTGCCGTTCCCAACGGTGCGCGTGCGAGTCTCGGTCTTCCGATTGCCGTTGGCGTCGTAGGTCGAGGTGGTGACGACCGGCTCGCCATCGACGTACTGCGTCGTGCTGGTGACGTTACCGAAGTTGTCGTGCTCGTACTCGGTGGTGATCGCGAGGCCCCCGGGGTCCTCGTCCGGATCGGGGCCCGGCGGATGATCCGGCAGGCACGGATTGTCGGTTTCCACGGGATCCACCACCGTCTTGGTGAGCAGCCCACGGCCGTTCATCTGGTACTCGGTGGCGATCCCCGAGGGATCGATCATGCCGGTGCGATGGTGCTTGTCGTCGTAGCAGTACTGGGTCTCGTGGCCTTCGGGGTCGACGGTGGAGGTCAGATCGCCCGCGTCGCTGTAGGTGTTCGTGGTGGTGAGGGGACCCGAGTGCGCCGTGCCGTTGTTGTCGTAATAGAGCAGGTGGTCGTGACCTGGATGCAAGGTCGAGGTTTCGACCTGATTCCGGTCGTTGAAGGTACGCACCGTGACCTCGCCGGTCGGCGTCTCCGTCCGGGTCTCGTTGTCGTCGGGGTCGTATTCGTGCAGCGTCGTGCCGCCGTCGGGATGGTGCTCCTCGAGGACGTTGCCGCGCTCGTCGTAGACGTAGACGGTGGTCTTCCCTTCCCGATTCGTGACGGACTCGGTGCGCCCGGCGACGTCGTGAGCGAGGGTGATCGCGTTGCCGGCGGCGTCGATCGTCTTCGTGAGCCGGCCGGTGACGGGGTCGTACTCGGCACGGACCGCGCGCACGCCGCGCGGGTCCTGGATGTCCTTCAGGTAGTGGCTCGCTTGGTAGACGTGGGTCGTGGTCTGCGGCTGACCGTCGACGGAGACGGTCACGTTCGTGAGGTCGCCCTTGCCGTCGTACGTGTACTTGGTGACGTGGTCGAGGGGGTCGCGCATCTCGAAGATGCGGCCCTGGCTGTCGCGCTTGAAGGTGATGGCCCGGCCGGAGCTGTGGACGATCCCGTTCGGCGTGATGGTGAGCTCGTTGCCGTCGACGTCGGAGACCTTCTTCAGCCCTTCGGTCTCATCGACGAGGTAGGTCGTCCCGTCCCACGTGGTGAGCTGGTAGAGCGATGGATCGAAGAGCTCGCCGTCGGCGCCGTCCAGGACCTCGAAGGTGCTTCCGTTGCGGATCAGGCTCGATTGGGTTTGGAGCTGGGTCAGGGTCGAGGTCGTGGCACCCAGCGGCTCGAACTTGGGCGTCCAGAATTGGCTGTCGGTGGCATTCACCGGCTCCGGCCGGAAGTCGAAGCGTTCCTGCCGCCCGTCGGGCAGATTCACGACGATCTGCTTCGAGCGACTGGAAACGACCTCGTAGTGCGGCCAGAACGCACCGGTCCCAGCGAGGTCCTGGAGCTCCCATCCGCGCCCGGGCGGTGTCGACTCCCGGACGTTGAACGTCTTGATGCCGAGCGTCCAGCCGTAGCCGAAGTCACCCACCGCGCCGCGGCGGCGGGAGTCGTACGTGCGCTGGACCTCGATGGGGATCCCGGCGAGCGGGATCGAGAGATCCGTGAAGGTGAGGGTGAAGACGCCCACCTTCATCTGGCCGTTCACGTCCACCGTGGTGTCGATCCACGACGTGTTGCCACCGTCGTCGTGGGCGATGAGCCGGATGACGTAGAAGTCGTTGACCAAGAGCGTGGGATCGAACGTGCCGATCGTGCCGTCCACCGGGCTCGTACCGGACGCGATCGTGGTCCAGCTCTCCGTGCCGGCCGGCGCGTACGCGAGCGTCCAATCCGTGAGGTCTTCGTCGTCGACGGATGCGACGATTGGCGTGGGCGCCGTCACCTCGGCGCCCTCCTCGGGCGACGTGACCTCGACGAGGGGAGGATCGCCGGTGAGCTCGCGCTCGACGATCGCCCAATCCGTGAGCGGTGGGAACGTTTGCGGATCCGCGGGTAGCGGCAACGAGGCATGGACCTCGAGCAACGTGGCGCGGCCCGTGAGCGGCACGTCGACCGCGGTCCAGGTGTTGCCGACCACCGTGGCCGGGACGCCGTTGACGTCGACGCGTGCCTGGGAATCGGACACCGACCCTTCCACCGTGATCTGGCGTGTCTCGCCCGGTACGGTCAGGGTGTCGTGATCTTCGACCGGGCTGGTGAAATGGACCTCCCAAGTCCCGGACTGCGCACGCGTCACCGAGACCGTGTCCGTCGCCACGTTGGATCCCAGCGTCGCCTGGGCCTCGATCACGTTCGAGCCGAAATCCAGATCCACTTCGGCGTGCCACGCGCGATCGGCTTGCTCGACCGTCGCGCCGGGCACCGTCACCGTCGCCAACGGGTCACTGACCTGACCCGAAACGACGATCGTGCCGAGCGCCGTGGTGGCGCCCTCACGGGGTGATTCGATCTGAATGAGCAGATCTCCGGCGCCGGCACGGGTGACGTGGATGTCGTCGAAGTCCACCTCGGTGCCGAGTGTCGCGGCGGCGCGAATCAAGTTCTCGCCGGCGGCGAGCCGAACCGTGCCCGACCACTCGCCGTTCGAGACCGAGACTGGTTTACCCTCGAGCGTGACACCCGCGTTCGCTGGTACCACCCGGCCGCGTACGGTGATCTCGCCTCGATCGGTGACCGATTCGTCCGCGGGGCTCGTGATCGTTACCGTGACGGGTGTGGCACCTTTGATCACGGTGACCGCAGCGGACGCCGTCTCCTGGCCGAGCGTAGCCGTCGCCAGGACGACGTTCGTGCCCTCCACCAAGGGCACGCCATGCGCCACCCAGTTCGTGCCGGACTGTGTCGCGCGCACGCCGCTCACGCTCACGCTCGCCGCCGGGTCCGAGATCGTGCCCGACACGTCGATCCGTTCGGCCTCCGTGTGCGTCTCGTTCTCCGGCGACGCGATCGTGATCGAGTGGAAGGTCGAGCCGACGCGGGTGACGGTGATGGTTTCTTGCGCCACGATCGCGTCCGGGTAGGCCGGCGTGTAGGGGTTGGTCGCCGTCACCGTCAGGACGTTCGCCCCGATGTGCAGTGGGAAGCCCTGGACCTGCCAGCCCACCCGACGGTCGGTCACCGCAGGAACGGGCGTTTCGTTGCCGTTCTGAACGGTGATGTCGAGATCTTGGAAGCTCGCCCAGCCACGCAACGTGATCGCCTCGGCGGCGATCCGCATACCGTCCTTCGGGAACTCGAAGTCCGTCAGGATGGGGGCCTCACTCGTGCCGTTCGCGCGCCCCACGCCCTCGACCGCGATCTGGTCCGTCGCCACGTGATTGCCGAAGCGCGCCTCCACCCTCAGCACTTGGGGGTCGATCCACTTGCCGTGGCCGTGAGGATGGTCTTCCCCGTCCGGCGCAAACACCTGCGAACACCCCCTGAAGAGCACATGCGGGGCGAAGAAGCGGCCGTTCGCGACCGCCGCCTCGACCCGATCCGCGCCGCAGCCTTCCGTGAACACCGTGACCTGGGCTGCGTCCGTCGACACGCGACCCGCGACGTCGATCTGACCCACGCCACTACGGAACCCCTCTTCCGGCGAATCGATGGCAACGGTGAGCGGCGCGTTTTCGAGAGCGCGCTCCACCGTCACGGCATCGACCGCCACCTGCTCGCGATCACCGACGGGTGCCCGCGCCACCACGGCGATCGTGTTGCGACCTGGGTCGAGCGGCACCGAGAGCGACTGGAAATCCCCGTTGGTGCGAATCGTCGCCGCACGCCCGCGCACGTCGACGGTGGCGCCGATACCCGAGGTGGCGCTTCCCGACACGGTGATCGTCTCGGTCGTGGCCGAGTAGATGTGGCCTGCGTCGGGGCTCGCGAGCGCCACCGCCAAGCCCGGGCCGGGCTCCCGGATCACCGTGATCGACGTCTCGAGCTCGGCCCCGTCCAGCACCGACGTCGCGGTGAGCACGTTCGGGCCGAGGCTCGGCAGCGGGACGTTGGGCGCCACGAACGTGTTCTCAGCGGGGTTGATCTGCGCCGGAACGCCGTTCACCGAGATCCCCTCGGTGCCCCGACCGCCGCGGCCCACCACGGTGATCGACGCTCCGTGGACGAGGTTGCCTTGGGAGGGTGCCGTGATCGCGAGGCATCCCGGCAACTGACACACCGCGGCCTCGATGCCTTGCCCCGTCCAGGCGCGATCGGTCGTGGGCGCCACGTAGGCAACCGTGTTGTCGAGCACCTTCAGCGTGTCCGCGTTGACGCCGCCGCCGCTGCGACAGGCGCCGCCCCAACCCAGGATCCAATTCGGCGTGGGGAGCACCGCCATGCGGCCATGCCCCCGATCGAACGAAGCGAGAATCGGGCCCGCATCGGTACCCGCGACGGCCGAGCCCTCACCCAGCCGATCGAAGAACGGGTTGTTCCCCGAGTCCCAGTTGATGCTCGTCGAGGTTCCAAACGGGCCGCGCAACATCGGGGAGAACGGGTCGAGAAGGAGTGTTGGCCGCAAGTGCGGCTCGGGCGTGATGTTTTGCTGCACATCCAAGAACGGGGGATGTAACAGGGCGGTCGCTCCCATCGCGATGAAGCCGCCGCCGGACTCCTCGACGAACGACCGAATGGCCTGCGCCTCGCAGCTCTGGGGTGTGAAGTACGTGTTGCCGGTTCGGGCGTAATTGAGCACCACGTCCATGCCGGCGAGCATGCCGGGCTCGAACGGCACGTCGTGCGCCAACGTGTGGAGCTCGATCGTGCGGCGCACCGTGCCGCGGGGGCCGAAGTTTCGGATGTCCTCCAGGTTGCCGCGGGCCAGGCTGCCGCCGTCGCCAGTCACCAAGTCGTAGAAGTCCGGTTCCACGTTGTCGCACGGGGCAGGCAACTCGACCTCCGGCGACGGCTGGAAGTACGCGACCTTGAGCTTCGTCGGATCTCGCGGAACGTCCGGGATCACCGCACGGAACGGGCAGATCTCAGGGCCGAGGCAAACGTCGTTCTCGTCGACGTGGTTCCCGATATCGGCCGGACAGGCATCGCAGAGATCGCCGATGCCATCGCCGTCCTCGTCGGCTTGATCGTCCTGGTGGAACGCCGGGCAGTTGTCACACCCATCGCCCCAGTCGTCGCTGTCTCCGTCGTCCTGGTCGTGATTCGGTACCAGCGGGCAGTTGTCGCTGGCGGTGCATACGCCGTCGCCATCCGGATCCTGACCCGGATCGCACACGTCGTCGCAGGCGTCGCCCACGCCGTCCTCGTCCGTGTCGGGCTGGGCGGGCGGTGTCCCGACTTCGGGGTTCGGCACGAAGGGGCAGTTGTCTTGGAGGAAGCAGACGCCATCCCCGTCCCCGTCGTCGTCTGGATCGCCCGGGCACGGGTCCACGGCATCGCAGATCCCGTCGTGATCGGCGTCGTTCGTTCCGTCGCTCGGGCACGCGTCGCACGCATCGCCGATGCCGTCGTCGTCGGTATCCGGCTGCTCCGTTGCGGGCGGCTCGATCGCGTTCGCCGTACCCCGGCAGTTGTCCTCGGAGTCGCAGACGCCATCGTTGTCGGTATCACCGAGCGGATCCGTGGAGCAGACCTCGCACGCATCGCCGATCCCATCCAGGTCCGCATCCTGTTGCAGCGGATTCGCCGCGAACGGGCAGTTGTCCACGTTCGCGCACTTGCCGTCGCCGTCGCCGTCGTTGTTGCCGTCGGCGGGACACGCGTCGCAAAGGTCGCCGATGTCGTCGTCGTCGCCGTCGGACTGATCCGGGTTGTGAACGCTGGGGCAGTTGTCCACGTCGTCGCAATAGCCGTCGTCGTCGCCGTCGCACTCGCCGCAGTTCGTACCCGCGGCGATCTCGGTCAAGTCGTCGATCCCGTCGTCATCGGTGTCCACCGAGTCGTAGGCGTTCGTGTAGACCGCCACGTGGTCGCTTTCCGTGGTGGCCACCAGGTCCTGCGTCCCGTTCGAATCGAGATCCGCCACCGCCAGGTGCGTCGGCGTGTCCGTGCTCGACGGCAATGCGAGCGTCTGCACTACCTCGAGCGTGGGCGGGGTCGTCGCCGTGGCGCGGACCACGAAGATCGCCGGTGCCGGTGTGGAGCCACCGTCGCTCGTGGCGCCCACGAACGCACGCGCGGCACCGACGACATCCACCGTCCCAGCCGCGAGCGACACGAAGCCCTGACCGAAGTCGGCGGTGTAGGACGTGAGCGTCGCGCCCGAGTTCAGATCGGGCACGAAGAGCGTGAGTCGGCCTTCCGTCGCGGAAGCGTCCGAATCGGCGATGACGGCAAACTCATCCCGCCCCGCTTCATCGCGAATGAAGTTGTCGGCCACCACTGCGCGCGGGTCCGTACCACAGACGTACGAATCGTGCGCCGTCCACGTCTGCATGTCGTTGCTCGCCGTGAACACCAGACACTCGCCCGCCGTGCGGTCCACCACCAGCAGGTCGGGGATGCCGTCGCTGTTGATCCGCGCCGAGGCGATTCCACCGATCGCGTGGCTCGTCGAGTAGATGACGACGGGCGACTCGTTCGCGTTCGGGAGGCGTTGCACCTCGTTCTCACCGGTCGTGGAGTTCTCCACCACCGCGAACGCACCACCGCCGGCGAGGAGAAGGCGGTTCGGGTGCCCCGTCAGCTCCCGATCGAACGGACCCTGCGGCGAGCCGTTGGCACCGGCCGTCACCACCGTCGTCTTCGCGTCGGTCGGATGCGGATACACGACCAGCGGACCGTCCATGCTCTGAAGCCCGAGCAGGTCATGCTCGATCGGGCCATCCAGCGCGAACGTGGGACCGGCGGTGAATTCGCCCGAGGCACTGCCGTAGAGCCACTGCAGGATGTGGTCGGTCCCGTCGTCGACGGACACGATCAAGTCGGCGAGCGCGTCGTGGTTCCAATCCACGATCGCGACGTGGTGGGTGGAGTTCGTATCCACCGCGACGCTCGTCGGACCGAGCAGCGTTCCCGGTACTCCCTGCAAGAGAATCGTGCCGAGGTTCGTCGTGCCTCCCGGCACCACGGCCGTGCGATCCGATACGCCGGCGATGGGCGCGGCGCCATCGACGCACACGCGCAGCGCGTAGGCCCACGTGGGGTCTGGCGCAAGCGGCCAGCGGGGAATCGAGAAGAAGCCATCCGGCTCGCTGACCGGGTGCAACCCAAAGTTTCCGATCACCGCCTGTACGCCGAGTGGATCGAGCCCGCCACGGGCGAGACCCACGCGGCCCTGTAGGCGCGTGACGAGATCTTCGTCGCACGCGTCACCAATCCCGTCTTCGTCCGCGTCCGGCTGTGCTGGCGGGGTGCCGACGGCGTGGTTGTAGACCCCGCGACAGTTGTCACAGGCGTCGCCCGTGTCGTCTTCGTCGTCGTCGGGCTGGATGCCGTTCGCATTGCGGGCGTTCGGCACCGCGGGGCAGTTGTCACAGTCGTCACCGACATGGTCCCCGTCGGTGTCGGTCTGGTTGTCCTGTGCGAGCACGGGGCAGACGTCGCAGGCATCGCCCCAGCCATCGCCGCCGCCCGTGTCGGTGTCGGCCTGGTCCGCGTTCTCGACCGTCGGGCAGTTGTCCGTCGCGTCGCAGACGCCGTCGCCATCGCCGTCCGGGCAGTTGGGCGTGGGGTCGCAGGCGTCGCCGATGCCGTCGCCATCCGAATCGGTCTGATTCTCGTTCGCCACGAAATCGCAGTTGTCGCAGGCGTCGCCATGCGTGTCCGTGTCGTGCTGTTCCTGGCTGCCGTTGTCCGTCGTGGGGCAGTTGTCGCACGCATCGCCGCTGTGATCGTTGTCGCCATCGGCCTGCGACGTGTTGCTCGTCGACGCACAGTTGTCGCAGAGATCGAAGACGCCGTCGCCGTCGGTATCCACCGTGCCGCAGGGCGTGGCATCACAGACGTCACCGGCCCCATCGCCATCCGTGTCCTTCTGATCGGCGTTCGCACTCGCGGGACAGTTGTCGCAGGCGTTTCCGTGACCGTCCGAATCTCCGTCGGACCAGCCGGCATTCGGGTCGTCCGGGCAGTTGTCGAGCCCATCGCAACGTCCGTCACCGTCCGTGTCCGGACCCGAGCAGTCGTCGCAGGCGTTCCCGACTCCATCCAGATCGCTATCGCCCTGATCCGGGTTTGGCGTACTCACGCAGTTGTCGCAAGCATCCCCGTCACCGTCGCCGTCGGTATCCGTTTGGTCGTCGGTTGCCGTGGGGCACACGTCGCACGCGTCGCCGACGTCATCCCCGTCCGTGTCGACCTGGTTCGGGTCGTAGACCAGCGGGCACACGTCGTCGCCGTCGCACTCGCCGTCCCCATCCGTGTCGCATTCGTTGCAGTCCGTCCCCGACCGAAGCTCCGTCACGTCGTCGATGCCGTCGTCATCCGTATCGACCGGGGTCACGGTGTTGGCGACGAACGCCACCGCGTCGCTACCCGTGGTCGTGACGACGTCGAACCAGCCGTTTCGGTCGAGGTCGAGGCTCGCGACGCCGAGAGCCCGATCCCCGGACGCTCCCACCGCGGCGCGCTGCGTGACGACGGGCTTGCCCGGGTCCGCGAGATCCACCGCACGCACCAGGTTCTCCGACGACGATCCGAGCAGGACGAAGGGCCGGTTCGGCACCAACTCCGCAGCGGCGACCGACGTGAGGCCGGCGCCCGTGTCGAAACGAAGGCGAGCCAGATTGCCGGTCCCGTCGTTACGCAGCAGCGTCACGCGCCCGTTGGTGCTGGTCGCCGACACGTCGCCGATCACCGCGAAGTCCACGTCGTGATCGCGATCCAGATCGAGCGTCACCACGCCGCGCGGCGCCGTGCCGCAGCCGCGACTCACGCCGTCGGTGAACGTCCCTTCGCCCGTCGAAAGGAGCGACTTGCAGTTGTTCGAGGCCGACTCGACCACCAGGATGTCGGACACCGTGTTCGCGTCGATCCGTCCCACCGCCACGGCTGCGACTGCCACCTCGCGCACGGTGCTGGGCGATCCAAAGGTGCCTGGCCCCGTTCCGGGAACGAGCACGAGCCGCGCGGGATCACTTCCCGCGGCGTCAACCGCCACGACCAGATCCCGATCGCCGTCTTGCGTCACCTGTCCTAGCGCGAGCGCATGTGCGGGTCCGCCGACACCAACGAAGGTGGGGCCGGTGAACGAGCCCGTGCCGTCCCCGAGGAAGATGCCGACCCCTTCGTTGGCGAGATCCGGATAAACAAGATCGAGATGGCCGTCGTCGTCGACGTCGACCGCAAGCAGGTCGTGCGAGACGGTGCCCCCGGTCGCCAGATCGTCCCCGGCGACCAACGTCGACGTGGCGTCGCCGAAGAGCAGGCTGATCGTGTCGGTCGCGGAACCGGAGTCGTTCGAGACGACGAGGTCCGGCCGTCCGTCTTCGTTGAAATCCCCCGTGGCGATCAGGCGATTCGGCGCCGCGCCGAGGGTGAACGCCGCTGCGGTCGCGAGCGTGCCGGGGCGGCCCGCGATCACGACCGGCCCAACGGCGGTCTCGTCGTGCGGCACCGGCTCGGTGAGCTCCGAGACTCCGAGCAGCTCGGTGGGGCCGCAGCTCGTTCGCGCGTACACCCAGGTCGGGTTCGGCGTCGTCGGCCAAAGCGGGATGTGGAAGGCGCCAGTCTCATCCGTCGTGCCCGCAAGCCCGAAGTTGAAGGCCGTCGCGCCTTCGACCGGATCCGTGTCGGGCAGCGTGCCGCCCAGCGCGACGGTGCCGACGACGGTCGTCAGGGAGATCGGATCACAGGCGTCGCCGAGCGCGTTGCCGTTCTCGTTCTCCTGGTTCGGGTTCTCGACCGCGGGGCAGTTGTCGCAGGCGTCACCGACGTCGTCACCGTCCCCATCCGCCTGGTCGTTGTCGACGGTCAGGCAGTTGTCGCAGGCATTCCCAAAGTCGTCACCATCGTCGTTGAGTTGATTCGTGTTCGGAGTCGTGACGCAATTGTCAGCGCCGTTACACACACCATCGCTGTCCGTGTCATCGTTCTCCGCGCAATCGGTGTCGCAGGCATCGCCTTTGCCGTCGTTGTCGCTATCCGCCTGATCGGGGTTCGCGATCGTCGGACAGTTGTCGACGTTGCCGCAATCCCCGTCGCCGTCCACGTCGTTCGCGGGATCGTTCGCACAGGCATCGCACGCGTCGCCCAGTAAATCGTCGTCCGCGTTCGCCTGGCTCGAGTTCGACTCCGCGGGGCAGTTGTCGGTCGGGAAGCACACGCCATCGCCGTCGGCATCATCGAGCGGATCGAGCGCGCAGTCATCACACGCGTCGCCGGCGCCGTCGCCGTCACTGTCGATCTGAGCCGGGTTGGAGATCGCCGGACAGTTGTCATCCTCGTCGCAAGTGGCGTCGTCGTCTTGATCGGCGCAGCCGATGTCGTCGTCGCAGGCATCGCCGATGCCGTCCTCGTCGACGTCGACTTGATCCGCATTGCTGACGTCCGGGCAGTTGTCGAGGTCGGCACACAGGCCGTCGGCGTCCCCGTCGTCATCACGATCGTATGGGCAGGCGTCGCAAGCGTCGCCGTGATCGTCCTCGTCGAGATCGAGCTGCGTGGCGTTGCCCTCGGTGGGACAGTTGTCGTCGTTACCGCAAACGCCGTCGTCGTCGACGTCTCCGCCGGTGCCGATGCCACACCCATTCGCTGGGACGTTGCACGACTGACCATTGGCGAGCTCGGTCAGATCGTTGATGGCGTCGCCGTCGCCATCGCCGGGAGTCAGCGAGTTGAGCCAAACGCTGACCCGACCAT
>CAYVDO010000025.1:5176-19175 GCA_964450125.1 uncultured bacterium | reverse complement strand
CCCGTCGTGGCCCCGAAATCGTCCAGCCCGTCGCCGTTGAGATCCCCGCCCGCGATCCCGCGCGGCGCGTCCCCCGTTTCCGAGAGCGTGAACGTCTGGAACTGGCTCAGATGCGCGCTGCCATCGTTCGTGAGCAGCAGGATCGTCTCGTCGCCCGGGGAGCCCACAAGCACCGTGGCGCCGGTCAACAAGAAGCGGCCCCATGCGATCGAAGCCAACGAGTCCCCGAGATCGGCACTCGAGGCCACGAAGCTCCCGTCACCGGCGCTGCGCAGCAGGGTCACCTTGCCCGTCGCGTCGCTGCTCGACTGCGAGGCGATCACGACGACGTCGTCGCGACCGTCGTCGTCGAAGTCCGTCAGCGTCACGGCGGAGGGCTGGTAGCCGCACGAATACGTGTGCACCGACGAATAGCTGCCGTTCGACGCGCGCAACAGCACCCGACAGAGACCCGACTCGCGCTGGGTGACGACCACGTCGTCATCACCATCGAAGTCGAAGTCGCTCACCGTGATCGCATCGAGATGATCGTCCGAGCTCCAGATCGGGCTCGCTGCACCGAAACCGTTCGCGCCGATGGGAATGCGTTCGACCGTGCCGTCGCCGTTCGCCGAATCCACCGCGACGAAAATCGCGGTACCCGACTCCGTGAACGCGCCGAACGCGAACGCCCGCGGCTCTCCCCCCGCATCGAGGTGGAATGGTGGATCGAAGGATCCCGAGCCGTCACCGAAGAAGACGGAGATCGCCTCCTGGGTGGGATTCGCCACCACGATGACCGGCGGACTCTCCGGATCACCCCGAGCCACGAACGGCGTGCCCCGAATCACGCCCTCGGGGTCGAGGGTCTCGTCGTCACTGAACGCACCGGTGCCGTCGCCGCCCAGCAGATGGACCAGGCTGGCACCGTTGCCGTCGTCCTCGGTGACCACCAAGTCGACGTGGCCATCGAGATCGGTGTCGCCGATGCCGACACTGATGCTGGGGTGGCTACCCGTGGTCGTATCGGCGGGATCGCCGAGCGCGCCCGGGGACCCCTGCAGTACGATGTCCTCGACATCCGTCGTGCCGTTCACGACCGGCGAGACTGGATCGGAGATGCCCGTCACCAGATTCTCGCCGCATTGCGCAAGGCCGTAGATCTGGAACGGGTCGATGTCGGTCCGAAAGCCATACAGTGTGAACTCGCCGTCGGTGTCCGAGATCGTACGCAAGCCGAAGTTGCCGGCCCGGGCGTTGGGGACTGGGGTGACGCCGCTGCCGTTGGGGGCGACGACGCGACCGACGACCTGCGTGCTCGGCGGCGGCTGACAGTCGAGACCGGTCGGGCCGGAGAGCGCGGCGTTGCCGTTGATCGTGACCTTCTTGCCGACGAGCGTGCCGGTGAATCGCGTATTGCCATTCACCTCGAACTGCGCGCCCGGAGCGTAGAGCGTCATCCCCTGCGGCGAGCTCTTGCCGTTGAGCTGAACGCCCTTGCCCGGCTGCAGGACGATGACGAGCGCGCGTGCGTCCGGAGTGCCCCCCGGGTTGAGCTCGGCGTTGCCATTGATCTCCAGGCTGTCTTCCACGTAGAGAACGACCGGGTGATTGGAGTCCGCCGAGCTAGCCAGTCGCAACGTGGCGTTGCCGTTGACCGACATCGACTGCTTGACACGATAGGAGCCCGGCTGGAGTGTGAGCGTTTGCCCACCGTTCAGCGCGATCGTGATCTGCGGCAGCCCGGAGGGGATCGGGATCGACTGGTAGGGCGACGGCGGGTTCGGCCCGAACCGCAGCGGATCGATCGCCGTCGGATGGATGAGCGACGCGAGCTTGTTGCTGATGTCGAGCGCGCCTCCGGAGGCAACGCCCCCGGTGACACTGGCGCTACCCTGGATCTTCACGGACTGCGTGCCCACGACGGTCCAACAGGACATCGCAACCGGCGTCGGCCCGGTCGTCTCGCACGCATCGCCGACCGTGTCGTGATCGGTGTCGATCTGCTGGTTGGTCTGCGGATCCAGCGGATTGAACACGCCGGGGCAGTTGTCCTCGTTCTGGCAGACGCCGTCGTGGTCGGCGTCGTTCGTATTGTCCGCCGGGCAGTTATCGCAGGCGTTGCCCAGGCCGTCGCCGTCGGTGTCGGCTTGATTCGAGTTGGGAGAGTTGACGCAGTTGTCTTCCTCGTCGGGGACGCCGTCTTCGTCCGCGTCCCCCTCCGAACGAACGCCGACGGAAGAGGCAGCGCGTGTGCTCCGCTCCCGCGCGGATGCTCGTGTCAGGGGTTTGAGCCCGCGCAGCGCCGACGCCGGAGGAGTCGAGCCGGTGACAGCGCGACGTTTCGACGGCCCGGCCGCTTTCGCTTCCGAGCCCGTGTCGTCGGAGTCCGTTCCGGACGCCTCGGCAAGCTCGGGCGCGCTCCCCGCCGAGATCGGCTCAGTCAGATGCGCGACGGTCGCGCGCGCTCGCCCCGTCTTCGCGGGGTGGACAGCCTCCAAGGCGCGCCGTGCGGCACTGCGCGCCGCGCGCACCACCGAAGCGCGATCCAGGGCCGCCAACCGATGCCAGGCCGCGCCAGCAAAAGCGGGCTCCGACGACACGTCGGGCGCATGCCCTGCGGTAGTGCGGATCGGGCGTAGCAGCTCCTGAATGAGCGGATCGTCCGCACCCACGAAATCCGATGCGCTTCGACCCAGGCTCGCTCGACTGACGGGCGGCCACACCACGCTCGAAAAGAAGAAGACTTCGAGAACGAAGAAGGCGAGCAGACGAAACGCGAGCCCCGGGGTACGCACGTGCGCGTCGAGGCGCGTCCGCCACCCGCGCTGCCCGCCGTGAGACGACCGCCCTCGCGGTGGCTCACCGCGCAGGAATCCCGTCCTCGTGCCGGATGCATCCGCGGAACCGTTCGCGTCTTGCGACGTGCATCGCCCATTCGCCACGAGATCCCCCTAGGCACTGCTCCGATCGTCGCGCACGAGCGACCGAATCAGTCCTGTCTGTTCAGCCGTGAGGCGAATCCCGTTCACGAGCAACACCGGTGCCCGCGTCACACCGATCGCGCGCGCCGCTTGCGTCGCGCGTTCCACCCGTTCGCGTTGGGTGTGGTTCTGCAAACACGCCGCGAATGCCGGGCTATCGAGCCCCGCGCGTGCCGCCACCTCGGCGAGCTTCTCGGTGCCCGGGACCTGTGCCGTGGCGAAGAGCGCTGCGTGAAACGCCGCGCCGTGGCCGGCGCCGGCCGCACACTGCAGCGCTTCCGCATAGACACCGGCGTCGGCGCGCGCACCGCGAGCGAGGTACGTCACGAACAGCGTCGGTGTGAGATCACCGGCGGCCAATTGAACGTTTGCCTCCTGAAGCACCCGAACCGAAGTCGCGTCCGTCGGATCCAGGAAGAGGTGCAGGCGCGCTGCGCCCGGCGCCGCTGCCGAACCGAGCGCCACCCAACCCTCGGCGCCAGGGTCGAGGCGCGGCACGGCGGGACCGTGCACGTTCACCGTCACGCCGAACTGCTTCCGCCACGCCTTGACCAGCGCGGCGCGCGCACGCGCCTGACGGCCCGGCCGCAGCGCTTGTCGCGCGCGATCGGCCACCTGCTCCCGCATCGCCGCCTCGCGTTTCGCGCGCACGCGGGCTCGGTCTTCCGCCGCAGTGGCGGGTTCCTTCCCGTCCGCGGGTGGCGATGCGTCGAGCGTCGCGACCAGCCGAGCCAACGGTTCGGCGTACTCCGGTTGCGTCAGGGCCTGGGCGATCTCGTCCGGCGTGGGATCCGGGGCACGGCGATCGACTTCCTGCTTCAGCAAGGCACCCGCCTCCATCCCGGCTGCGCTCGCGGCTTTCTCGATCACGCGCCGATCGACGAGCGCGCTCACTTCCTTGGCGAGCACGCCGTAGCGTGCGAGCTCGAGCTCCGCGAGCTGTGCACGCACACCCGGCGAGAGATCGCCCTCACCGATCGCCGCATCCCCGACGTGCGCAAGTGCGGCGGACGTCGCCGCGACGGGGGGCGGCGACGCATCTTTGCTGCCCGGCCACCGACATCCTGCGGCGCCGAGGTTCAAGGCCGTCGCCACCACGAACCAGACGTGACGGCTGCTTCGAACTACCCGACGCTCGGTCATGCCCGGATTCCGCCGTATTCGTGAATTCGCGCAGGGAAGTGGCAAAATCGTTGGAATCGGTCGGACACTAGGCCAGATACCGAGCGAGAGTCAACGCCCTTCGTAAGGCCGTGTTTCCATTCATCGATCGCGCATCGTTGGGCAGAAGAGCCTGCCCCCGGGGCGACACGACGCGCCTCCCCCGCCCGCCGAATCGGGGGGCAGCTCCAGACGTCACGGACACATCACCGGTCATTTCCCCGGGAAATTCAGCATATTCCGCGCCGCACCGCTTCTGAGGAGCACCCACGGCTTCATCGCAGGCCTCAGACGGGGACGGTGTCTGCGCGCGCTCGGCCACTCCTCCGCCATCCGCGATACGGTAGCGCTTTTCGGGTGTTTTCTGAACACGCGTAACGCGGGCACCCTCGAGGCACGGGGCAAGGCCGCACAAGAAAACCCGAGCGCCGTGCAGCTTCGGTGCACTCCACACTGGGCTTCATCGCAGCGGCCCGAGCGCCGAGCGTGCGCGCCGTGCGCTCGGCGCACACACCCATCGGCCCGCGGGCCGTCCCACGAAGGGCTTACCGCCGTCCGGCATCAATCCCCGGAAGCGTGGCGCGGGTCGTGATGTACCCGCTCGCTACCACGTCGCGGGAAACACTCATCATCGTCGAGCAACCGTGCTTCGCTGCCACTGAGCGGACTCCGGCGCCCACCGTCACCGAAAGTCGAACGCGATCCGGCGCGAGCCACGCGTGCATCCAACACGGTCGAGCGCCTCGCGCGGATGATTCGTGAGAACCAACTCTGGCGCGCCGGGCGAATCCACAGCGGGCTGCTCAAGCTCGAAATGTACCCCAGCAAGCGAACTTTCCAGAGGTACCTCGGCGCTCGTCTGTTTGGATCTACTTCCTTCAGCCTTGCCACCTGGAGGTCACACCACGCCCCGAGATGCGCCCTACCCGCTCATCTGAAGCAATGCCTTTGAGGCTTTGGAGCGTCGATCGTAGCGTCGCCCACCCGCGCCGGATCGCCCTCGCCCTTCAGCTCCTCACCGACGTTCTTCGGTCGGCAGACTCGTCTCATCGCCGAGAACCTGCTCGAGTGACAACGGCTCGGCATGCAGCGCTCCAGGATCAAACGGCTCGCGATCGGGCCGACCGACCGGCCGTTGGAGATCCTGGTCTCGCTCCGGCAGCGATCGTCGCGCTTCCCGCGACTCGCTGTATCGGTACACCCGGCTCGCCACAACCGAGCGAGTCGGTTTCCGATAGCCGAGCGTCGAGGAGTCCGCGGAGAGATGGGTGCGATTCGCGGAAGCATTGCGACTTGATCAGACAAAGCGTTGAGCCGCGCGGGTGGATTCCAACCTGCGCCTCAGGCTCACTCACGACGCCCAGGTCGCCGTGAGCTCCACGCGAGACCCACCGAATGAGTTGCAGTCGAGGTTGCCCTTGCTGTCGCCGGCGATGCCAGGAACCGTGTTCGGCGCCAGTCCGGAACGGCTGTCCGTGTACTGCCAGAGCCAGTACCTGCTCCAGCTGGCCTGGACGGTCGGACTCGCGTTGTAGTGGGCCAGCCACAGTCGATGTGCCCCGAAATACGGATCCACCTTTTCGGAAAGCTGTTCTTTGATCAGGTGGCCGCTGTAGAGCACCGCTTTACGCCCAAGCGCAGCTTCGATTCCAGCCAGGAACTCCTGGGCTCGATCGTCATCTGGTTCCCGGCCGTCAGCTCGTAGTCCAGTGCCACCAGGGTGTTCGCATCCGGCCTTGCTTGGGTCAAGAAGTTGTCGATCTGGTCGCTCACCGAAACGTGCGTCCCCCAATGGTAAGCACCCCAAAGCAGTCCCGCATCCAAAGCCTGCTGCCGCCGCTGCGCGTAGGCCCGGTCCTTTCCAGTCTTGCCGGTCGTCGCTTTGTGGATGATGCCCCACAGGCCGGCGCTGGCGGCCACCGAAAAGTCGTTCACGACGTCGCCGTGATACAAATCGACGACGCGAAGCTGGATGGACTCCACGAGTTCCTCCAAGCTGCAGGTGCGTGCGTTCAGATCTTCTGGTACGTGACACCTGGCTTGCCGTCATCGAACAGCAGCAGGTACGAGTCAGGATCTTCATGCCCCGGCTCCACCAGCCAGCTTCCCATGTTGTAACTCGTGAACTGGGTGGAGTGGACGTCATATCGATCGGCCACATGTGTGTGGCCGGAGATGATGTGGGTTCGGATCGAGGGATCCAGCTTCGCGACGTCACGGATCCAGGATTCCACCCCACGTCGCGTGTCAGCGCTCGGCTCGTGTCGCGCCCTCGACTGGCTGGGGCGAGCGTTCTCCGTCGCGCGGCCGATCAGCCACTTGAGCAGCCGGGCCACCGCGCCACGCTCCCACGAGTCGGGAATCCCGGGCACGACACCATCCGGCATGATCGCTGCTACGGCACGTTGAAGCACCGGCTGCAGCTGCGAATCGTCCCCGCGCTGTAGATCGGTGTAGATGCTCTCGACGAGCCCATCGGCTCCGAGGCCCTCCGCCATCTCGCCAAGATTCCACCAGATCGCTTCGATGAACGGTGAGTTGACGCCGGCTGTCTTTCGCTCATCGCCAAACCAGAGCTTGCGATCGACGAGCATCGACAGCGCCGTGAAGATTCCCCCGAAGAGGTGCCCGTGGGTGAAGTAGAAGCGCTCTCCCACCCCGCGTATTTCAAGGACGGGGTAAGCGATCTCGACGCGACACGGTGTCGTGCGATTCGAGAAAGCGCCGACGTTGGAGAGGAGCGGAGTCAACAACGCGAGCGGCACCGGTGACCGGTCCGTCGGGATGTACATGCCCCCCACCGCCGGCAGCACGCCGCGGCTGAGCGGCTCGATCGACTGCCGGTGTTCGGAATGCAGGTACCAGACATGGTGATCGTGGTTTCCTGCCACCCAGACGATCCGCTCGACCATTTCCACTCGGTCGACGAGTTGCACGAGGTCATCAAGCGCCTCGTGCATGAACGCGAGCGAGAGGTCGATGAAGTCGCCGACGACCACGAGGGTGAGGGTCTCCCCGCCCGCATGGGCGCGCAGCGCCGCAATGAGCGCCTCGGCTCGCGGGTCCGCTGCCGACCTTGAGCGGGAAAGCAGCGAGCGTTGGATCTGTGGCGGATCCGCGCGCTGCCCCAGGTGCAGGTCGGAGATCACAGCGAACTTCATCCTCACTCCCCTCCCGTCCGATGATGCGACCTGTCCAGATGCTGAGTCGCACAGCGACTGCGGCTCGTGCTGGCGCGCGCGGAATTTCGCTTCACTGGCACCATCCTGGTTTCGTGGAGATGCCCCGGATCACAGTGACCGCTTTGCTTCGCACCTCCGCGTCCGGATCGTGCTCCGCCAACACCGCCAACGCGTAGCGAACCGCGGGCGGCACGGCGTCGCCGAGGCGCAGAGCAACGGTGAGGGCGGAGGCGCGCGCCGAGGCGCGCACGCTCACCAGATTGCGGAGGCACTCCTCGGCGAGCGTGGCGCTCGGCGCGGTGGGCATGAAGTGCGTCGGAACCGGCACGGGCCGAGTACGGATGGGAACCGGGTCAACCCGGCCACGACCATGTCCCGAGCGCATGCCCTGGCGTACCACAATCCTCGGTTACCAGGGAACCCGACGAGAATTCCAATCTGCTCGCTCGCTTCACGCGGCGCCGTCGACCTTCGCAGATCCCACGAATTGCGCTGAAAGTACGGAGCACTGGATGATCCACCCCGTGCGGCGCCCGTTCGCGTCGTGCGTCATACTTTGTAGACGACGCAGGCAGATCCTTACCTCGTCTAACTCCGGTTGCACTGCGATTCCAATGATCGACGAACACACTCGCGCGCGGAACGTTGCGAGACGATGCGCGCAGCTACGCAGACAGGCACCGAATGCGGTCGAGCTGAGATCCCCCATGAAAATCGACGAAGCAACCGAGCGCTACCATGCCTGGCTCTCCCAGCACACGCCTCTCGATGAACGCGGTCTTCGCAAGAAGCGTAAGAAGACCCGCAAGGGCCCGTTCCCGTTCCTCCGCGGCACGTTCTATCGCTGGGCGCAAACGTGGGCGGCACGCATGCCCGAGGAAGCCGCCACCCCACGGGTGCTCGCCGTCGGCGACCTCCATCTCGAGAACTTCGGCACCTGGCGAGATGCGGAGGGACGGCTCGTCTGGGGCATCAACGACTTCGACGAGGCCTACCCACTCGCCTGGACCAACGATCTGGTCCGCCTCGCGACCAGCATCGTGCTCGCTGCCGACGAGAAGCAACCACTCAAGGTGAGCGCGGCGGATGCGTGCGACGCGCTCGTCGATGGCTACCGGCGCGGACTGAAGACTGGCGGCCGCCCGTACGTGCTCGCCGAAGGCAACCCGTGGCTTCGATCGATCGCGGTGGAGCAGCTTCGAAAGCCGGGCCAGTTCTGGGAGGATCTCACCCCACTGGTGCGGGACCGATCGTCGACGGCCCGCCAGGCCGAGACGATTTCGCTCGCAACGATGCCCGAGCCACGCACGGACATGCGCACGGTGCGTCGCGAGGCCGGCGTCGGCAGCCTCGGGCGGCCCCGCTACGCCACCCTGGCTCGCTGGAACGGCGCCTGGATTGCGCGCGAAGCGAAAGCTCGGGTTCCGAGCGCGGTCGCGTGGGCTCGCGGGCGACCCGACCGTCGCGACCACAGGGGCACGATCCTGCGCGGTGCGATCCGAGCCAGTGATCCATTCCTCGCAACCGTCGACGGATGGGTGGTGCGCCGCCTGGCACCGGACAACGTCAAGATCGAGCTGACCGACCTGCCCTCCGGCCGGGATCAGGCCGAGCTCATTGCCGCAATGGGACACGAGACGGCGAACATGCATCTCGGGAGCGGGAGCGCAAGCGCCATTCCCAACGTGCTCCGAGATCTGCAGCGCCGGCGCGGACCGTGGCTCTTCCAATCGGCACAGGCGATTGCCGAGCACGTCTGCCAAGACTGGTGCGACTGGAGGAAAGCGACGAAGTGACGCGAGGGCGCGAATCCTCAGCGGCAGTCGCGATTCCGAGCGATCCAGCCTGTAGGGACCTGCGCTCCCCGCACGCTCGAGTCGAACGCCGCCGAGCCACGCGCTGGGCCAGCTGCGCGAGGCGGCCACGGCACGCGTCGCGTGGTCAGCCGGCCACCGCGGATGGCGCATCGCCGACGACACGGCAATGCTTTACATCACGGCGTCCGCGCCGTATTGGTGTGGGTCAACTCGTCGTCACCCGGAGCCGTTACATGCCCACCACTGAGCTCGCCCACCAGGCGGACGCTGTCCGCGCCGATCTCGCCCGACTCCAAGGCGATCTCGAGACGCTGCTCACCTCCGTCGGCGGCGCGATTGGCACCGCGATCAGCCGTCGTGTCGGCGAGCCCGTCGAGGCGATCCGGCGTCAGCTCCAGCCGCTGCTGAACCTGCTCGGAGCGCACACAGCGCCCGCGGCACCCGTGAAACGTGGACCGGGGCGTCCACCGAAGTCTGCAGGCAGGTCCGCACCAAAGACGGCGGCAAAGCGTCGCGGTGGTCGCGGGAGGAAGGCGAATCTGACGCCCGACGCGATTCAGGCCGCGCTCGAGGAGTCGAAGGGCAACAAGTCCGCGGCGGCGAGGGCGTTGGGGGTGAGCCAGCCGACCTTCTACCGCTATCTGGGAGCGGGAAAGTCGCCTTCCGCGCCGAAGAAGGTCGGCCCCAAGAAGAAGTGAGCGACGCCTGGACCTCCGGTGACACCCGTCGGCGGGCTGGAAACGCCGCGACGGCACGCTGTTGTCGGGTGTCGGTCGTGGTGGCTCGCCACGCCGGGGATCGTCGTCGTGCTTGGCACGGACTCCCGGTCGATCAGGGATCGCGGGCTGCTGCCACCCACGCATGCGCCGCATCGAAATCGTAGAAGACCTCGATCTGCTCCGGTGCTCGACCGCGCAGAAGCTGGAACATCCGCGCGAGCCCGAACTGCGCGGCCGTCGCCGCCACCATCGCGCGGCGCGATTGCGCGGAGAAGAGATTCGCCTGGGCGATCTCTCGAACCCCCGCCGATGTCACCGCAAGCTCGGTGATGGCGCGACCGTCCACGATCTGATGAAAGCCGGCGTGGAACTGCGGATCGGTTGAAAGGCGGCGTTGGTGTTGTAGGACGTCGTCGTCGGTCAAACGCCCCGTGTACACCGAGAGCACCACGCATCGTTCGAGGTCCAGCGTGTAGTCGGCGGGCATCGGCCCCACCGTTATATGCCGAACCCAAGCGACCCGGATGGTGGACCTTTCCGCCAATGTCGCGCAATACCCCGGCGAACGCGCACCACGCTGCGTTCGCGGACGCAACCTCGCGCCAGTAGACGCAATCCGTATGGCCCCGCAGGCGCCCTCCACGTGAGCGTGCGGCTAGAAGTCGGTGCTCGCGAATTTCAACGAAGCGCACGTGCGCGCTGTCCCAGACGTGGCGGGAGCCACGCGTTAGGGAATGGTGCCGATCGAGAAGTCGGCATCGAACACACCGGCGAGGAAGTCGTGCGCGGTGCGGTTTTGGACCTGAATCGCCATCTCGCGATTCCCCTTGTTCGATTGCTCCGAGCCGTTGAGCGATCCCACGTGGAGCTTGTAGCTCGTGCCCGCCTTCACCAGCACCATCTTGTTGTGGATGCCGAGTCCGGTGGGGGCGCCCACGCGGCATTCGAGGTCGAGACTCTCGGCGAGATCGATCCCGTTCGCGTAGCGGCAGGTCGCACGGTTGCCACGCGGATCGGTCGGTGAATCGTAGAACGAGTCGAGCAGCAAGCGCACTTTGGCACCGCGCCGCGCGGCAGCGATGTACGCCTCGAGCCGCGGATTTGGATCGTCGATCGCGTTCGACGCCGAGGCTCCCCACCAGGCGTCCTCGTTGAGCTGCTCGACGCGCACCTCGTCGCCCGCAGCTGCCTGCTTCACCATGCCGAGCAGTGCGTCGTGGTCGCGTAGCGAAGTCTCGGGACTCTGCACCATCTCCTGCGCGATCGTTGCGGTCACGGTGACCGGATTCGGATAAGCGACTGGATAGACGGTGCCGCCCGAGCCGTAACTCGGCACGAAGCCCGCGGGCGGCGGTCCGTATTGGCCACCCACGCCCCAGCGCGTGACGTCACGGTGACTCACCGGATCGAGGTCGCGCGCGAAAACGTCCGCGAGGTGCGCGACCATCGTCGGCGAATCGGTGACGACGTAGGCGCCCCGGTTTCCCGACGTACCATCGCTCTTGTCGTCGCTCGGCATGCCCGAGCCACCGAAGTTCTCGCTGGCGACGAGAGCTCGGGTGGAGTCCACGATCATGTACTTGGCATGGTAGTAGTCGTAGCGATCGTGCACGTCGATCGAATCGTCGGTGAAGAGGAACCACACCTCGCCGCCCGCGTTCTCGATCTGCTGCGCGACCCACAGCTCCTGATCGTCGATGCCACCCGCGGGCTCGCCCTCGAGCAGCACGCGCACCTCGACACCTGCCAGCGCCTGGGCCGCGAGCGCATCCGCGAGCGGGGCGCTGGTGAAGGTGTAGACGGCGAGATGGATGCTGCTGGCGGCGGACTGCATGAGCGCCAGCACCTGCTCGTACGCGCTGTCGGGCGCGACACCCACGGTGATCGTGGAGGGCTGCACCGCCTTTGGCGTCTGGAAGAAGTGCTCGAGATCCCAACCGGGATACTGGACCTTGCGCCCGTTGATGATGTCGCCACGCGACTGTGCCCAGTCCTCGGCGGTGTCCGTGTCCGGCACCGGAATGCCGGAAAGCTCGTCGAGCTTGCGGTAGAGGATCTGCCCTTCAATGCCGAGGTTGTTGTTGTCGTAGGGTTGCAGCGCAGCACCGCTCCAGCCCAGTGTCGCGGTATCGCCCGCCTCCCACACGACTGCGTCCTGCACCACCGCGCTCGCGTCGGTGAGCCTCAGATCGTCGCCGGTGTTGGCGAGGCTGAAGGCGCCCGTGAGCGTGAGGTTCGGCACCGTCGGATCGGTGTCCGCGGCGTACTCCCAGTCGGGCGCGAAGCCGAACTCCGAGCGAAATGCTGTCGCCTGCCGCGCGACCCAGATCGACTTTCCCGCTGGGATCGTCGCTCCGGACGGAAACGTCGCGCTGCCTTCGCCATCCGTGGCGATCCAGCCCGAGATGTCCGCGTCTGTGGTGAGGCCATTGCGCAGGCGGAACGATTCCTCCGGCTCATTGGTGAGGTAGGGGTCGTAGTAGACGGCGGTGAGCTTCGGAGGCTCGCTCGTGCACGCGACGCTTACGATCGTGATCCCCAGCCACGCAGCCCCAACCCACCCTTTCCGTCGCATCCCTTCCCCCGAAGCTCACTCGCGAGCCCGCATCGGCCACCCCCTTCGGCGCCGATCCCATCACGATCCACCCTTCGCGGCGGCCGAGTCAACGGCGACCGGTCGCCGCGGATTGCACAGCTCGAATCCCCGGGCACGACCGAAAGTCCGAGGTGGAGCGGGACGGAACCCGACGTGGCGAAGCGGATGATCCGCCTCCTCCACGATCGTCGCGACCCCGTCGCCGCGGCGGTCGCCCACAGCTGGGGCCGGCTTCCGCGGTCCCTGACCGGCCACGCGGTGACGGCGCCTTCGGCGACGCGCTGCGATCTCGCGGTGCGCTGCACATCGCAAGATTCGCTGGCGCCGCCAGCGCGAGCCCTTTGACCATCTCGTGCTCATGAGACAGGGCGTCGCTCCGCAGCGCATCGCCAGCGCGCGCGGCCGCACCGCCACGATCGCGGCGTCCCTCAGCGCACTGGAAGGCAACTCGACCCGGAGCTCGGCAACGACCCCGGAACTGGCGTCAGCCCTCGCCCCCGCTTGGCGCATCGTTCCGCGTCGGTCGCTCGTACCAGCCGCCCGGCGTAACCCAGACGAAACACGTCACCGGGTCACCGACTTTCACCAGCCAGGCCCACTTCGCCGGACTGCCGTCATACGACAGTTCTGGTTGCGACAGCGGGGCCTTTGAGTATTTGGCGCGGATCTCCTTCAGCGCCGCCGCCGGCGGCCCCTGAAAGAAGGAGACCTCTGGCGCGGCGGACGGATCGTCCGCTGAGGCGGCGAAGCGACCGATCTGGGCGACGCGGCCGTTCAGCTCGACGCGCGCGAATCCGGGAACCCGCGCTCCCGCCTCCAACGGCACAATCCAGAAGGCGGGCGCGCCCCCGGGTGAGCGCGCCAGCACCGGTGCGCCGGCATCGGCGCCGCGAAGCCCCGCCATCGTAGGATCGTCGACGACAGGGCTTCGACGAAGCGCGGTGGCCACCGCCCGCCGGATCGGCTCGCTCTCCTCACGGGCAGTCGACGTTGGCGTAGACATAGTTCGTGTGGGTGACCGCGTCCCAATCCTCCCACACCACCGCTCCACCCAAAGCATAGTCGGCGTTCCATGGCCACGGATCGTAGATGTAGAGCTTCTTGTCCTCCATGCCGCCGCCGAACAACCATCGCGTGTACGAGTAGCCAGCGCACGCGCGCGCGTGGCCCGGGATACCGCTCTTCATGGGTCGCAGCAGGTCGATCTGGTCGCGCGCTTTCTCCCACGTCGGCGAGCCGTCGAAACTGGAATCGAGATGATTGCAGGTGAGCGACTTGTACCCGGGGCTCTGGTCAGGCGGGCAGCCCCCTCCTGAGGAATAGGACAGTGCAGGGGCGATGTCGTCTTGCGCGTAGTAGTAGCGGTAGTAGCAGAGAATCATCTGGCAGGTCGCGACGGCGCAGTAATCGTTGACCTGCTGCCCGTGTAGCGAGAAGCAGTGGTGTGAGCGAGCGTGTGTGTAGGGGTAGTGGGTGCAATACTGCAGCAACCGCGTCACCGACCGCCTGAAGGTCGGCCTCAGCGCGCCAATCGCCCCCGCGACCGTGCGAGCCGTCAGCA
>CAYVDO010000025.1:0-5166 GCA_964450125.1 uncultured bacterium | reverse complement strand
AACGTCGCCTTCCGCCTTCTTGAACCGCGCGAGGCGCCGCTTCCGTTCAACATCCGACAGCGAATCGTAGAACGACCACGCGACGAAGCCTTCCCGTTCGCCATCCGCCTCGACCCGCTCGGGCACGCGAGCGAGCGATGCCACATCGAAAATCGCACGCTTCTTGCCTGTCGGGCCGGCCACGTCGAACTGGACCCCGAGCTTCGGGTAGCTGTAGCACACGAGTTTTGGCGCCGAAACGCTCGAGCCCGCGAATTCCTTCTTCACCTTCGGCGTGAGTTTCCGGACAGCAGCCTCGAACGACCAGCTCCGCTCTCCGAGCTCGGAGGCAATCACGCTCGAACCGAGGACCCGGCTTGCCGCCACGCGCACGTGGCCGAACGTGACGTCGCCGCGGGCGATCCTGAAGTCGTAGAACAGCGGCTGCCCGTTGATGTCGTGGATGAGCTGCGGCGTCTTGTTCACTGTCGCCGGCGCCCACTGCGCCAGACCCGGATTCGCGGCGGCATTCTTCGCGGTGCCAACGATTGCGTGAGCCACCACGTGATCGCCCGGGATCATGAACTCGGCTTCCGGATATCGAGTCGTTGCCACGTGTCGTCTCCCATGGCCCGTCGCGCGCGGGCCGCTACCGAAGGGTCAGGTTGGTTCCGTTCCGTGCGTCCTGGTTGAGCAACCGAAAGCTCAGCCGTACGTTTGAACGCTGACGAGGATTTCGCTGTGCGGCGCCGCCAGCAGCACGCGCACGGCCACACCGGTGCCCTCCGCCGCTTGCAGGCTGCGCACCGACGCCGCATAGCCGGGGCTCGAGCGCGGCAACCGATAGATTCGGGCCGACTCGAGAAACCGGACGCTCGCGTGCGCTTCCTGTTCCTCGACGACAGCCACGGTCATCCTGCGCTCGCATTGCGCGACGTGATCGGCGCCGTCGGAAGCGTTCGACATGAGCTCGACACCCGCCTGCACGGTCAGCAGGTCGTGAGGTTCTGATAGGTGAGCAGCGTCGCCTCGGTGGCCGTGTAGTTGGGGTCGGTGCCGTACGGACCGTTCCATCCCGGCGTATAGGCGGAGCCTGGCTGGATCGAGTACGCGGACACTTTGGCCCGCGGGTTACAAGTCTTGTTCTCCTGCGCAGCCAGCCAGGTGCTCAGCAGCACCGGCTTGTCGAACATGCCAGGATCGATGACCATCGCGAGCACGACCGAAAGGCTCTTGGGCGGTCGCAGCAGGCGGAGCTTCACCTGGACGCGGACCAGGGGCGCGACGTGGTACCACCACTCGACGCAGCAACCGCCCCACTGGGTCGCCTGCACGGCCAGCACGTCATCGTTGTAGGGGGCGTAGCTAAACACCTTCTCGCAGCAGTAGCCGTAGCGCGTGGTGATGATCCGCCGCATCTGGTGCGCGCGCGCGTAGCACCCGTCTCGGACGTACTGGAACGGAATGCAGGGCTGGACCGCATAAGGCCCCGGCAGGTGGCACGAAAGCTGCGCGCAAAAGTCGAAGATCTCCTTCGCCTTCGCGTAGCTGGGGATGACGCGCGTGCAGAGCCGGAAGCAGCGCCACTTGAGGTAGGCATCGACGATGTTGAAACGGGTCGGATCGATCCTGGCGACGTCGATCGCGGCGTTGCGATCGGTTTGTACCCTGGGCAGCGGAATGCGCGTCTTGGCGAACGCCTCCCGATCCTGCGGCGTCGGCGCGACCACCTGCAGGATGACCGGCCGCCGGGTGTCGAGCGTGACTCGGACGGGGGTGCGCTTCTCGAGTGCCTGGGAGAGCAGGCGCCGGGTATCGCCTTTCGCCGCAGCCTTGTCGGCGAGCACAAAGATGCGCTGGCGCTCGTTCAGCAGGTACTGTTGGGGCTTGCCCTTACCGTCGCGGATTGCGGCAACGGTGACGAGGTCGGTTTCCCGGTTCTCTGCCATGGCATGTCCTTTCCGCCAGCGTGTATGGCATGCAGTCGGCCCCTGGGTATCGCCGGCTCGCGGGTCCCCCGGTGCCTACCCAACACTCGATCAGCCCGACGCGTCGAGATCCTCCGCGCACGAGACGTAGCCCCGCCGAACATGGGGACGTTCGTGGCCGGCGCCCAGGCACGCTGGCGGAGCCGCAGCGCCGCGCGTCACGTTCCGCGTCACCACCACATCACGCTCGTCGAACCCGCATCCGTGGCGTAGTAGAGCCGCAGCCGCAGCACGTATCGACGATCCGCATAGAGGCGGCGACGGATGTACGCGTTGCGTTCTTCGCCGCTGTCGTCGTCGGCCGTGACGTACCGTTCCTCGCCCGTTTCGTCGCGCTCAAAAAGAACCGCGACGGTGTCCGAGGCACCAAAGGTGCGCATTTCGTAGTAGCGCGTGGCCTGTGGCTTGAGAACGAAGTTGCGCTGCTGTCCAGCGGCAATCTCGAGGCGACGCGATTCGAGCAGCGGCAACTCGTTCTCGTCGCTCACCGTCAACGGTGGATAGAACGTCTGAACCCACTCCCGGTCGCGCGGTGACAGTCCACCCGCCGGCTGGAGGCCGTCTCGGTACTTCTCGGGTTGCACGATGAGCCCGGGCTCGAACGGGTAGTGCATGATCGAGTCTGGATCCCAACTCGATCCCTGCACCGTGTCAGGCGGAATCTTCCGGATGATGTTGTGGAAGGTCGTCTCGCGCGACCACCGATTCGGAGGGGCGGCCAGCGCGCGATAGACCGCCTCCTCGTCCCAAACGATCCCCGCGTTGGGATTTTGATGCTCATGCGGAAAACCCATCGTGTGGCCGATCTCGTGGCACGCGACGTCCACGCCATACGCGCCGCTCGCGATTCCATCGTCGGGATCGAGATTCAGCGTCCGGTCGTCCGGCCCCTGATCGCCGATCTGGCGTCCGATGTAGGACCAATGGCCATCACCGGCCTCGAAGCCGATGCGAATCTCGGCGAGTGCTCGAGACGGGGCCTCCTCGAAGCGCAATCCGATCCCGAGATCCATCCAGCGTTGAAAGGCCCTGCGCACCTGACCCTTGAGAGCCTCGGTACCCACCCACCGGCGAAAGGTCCGGGTGTCCTCGAAGAACGCGTACTTGAGCAGCGTGCCGTTCACCCATTTGTCCTGGTTCATCAGCAGAAGGCGCATGCGCTCGCCGCCGACGGACGGTGCGAATGTCCGGGGTCGCCCCTCGCGAAGCGTGCAACGGCGACGCGCCACGTTTGCGTCATCAGGAGCACGGGCGTCGGACGGTCCGCGCGCTGCACGACTTGAGCTTGCTCGTGTCATGATTCGTTCTCCGTCGACGCGTCGAGCGACGCATTCACGCTGAGGGGTTCCTTCGATCGAGTCGTTCCTGGGGGTGTCACAACAGAACCTTTCTCGTCCGTCATGGTGGTGGGATGCGAGCCTTGAGATCGGTGAGGTCCTGCTCGAGTGCCCGCAGCCGATCCTCGAACTGCTGGATCATCGTGCGCAGCTCCTCGTGCGGATCGACGGGTGTCGCGCCGAGCTGGAACTGAGCCATCAACGGCCGGTGATCGCTCGTCGTCGGACCGTCCGGGAAATCCCCGGGTACAGCAAGAATCTCCGACGTCGCGGACCAGGCCTTCGCACCGTTTGCTGCAAATACAAAGTCGAGCACGCTGTTGAAGCTCGCTTGGGTCCGCACCAAGGCGGCGGGGCGAACCCAGCGAAACACGTCGCCGTCGGTCATGCGGTCGTATCCCGCATCGTGATTCGCATCGCCGTTGGCGACATCCCAATCGAAGTTGTAGTCCCCGACGGCGATGATCGGCTGCGGCTCGGTCGGCGCCCACTCGTTGAGTAGCCGCGCCTGCTCGTGGCGCCGAGTCGCGTTCGAGCGGTACAGGTGGTTCACCATGAAGATGAACGATTCGCCCGTCTCGCGAAGCCGCAGTAGCGCACCAAGGGGCGCACGAACGTTGCCGCCGATGTTGAGTGCCGCGAGCTCGAACCACTCGATTCGCTCGAAGCGGTCCGCGTCGTAGAGGATCACCAAGCGGTCAGCCCCGCCGGTGGTGCCCACGATCCGCTCGAAGTTCGCGCCTTCACCCTGCTCCGCCGCCTGCTCGAACGTCTGCGCCCACCCATCGTCTTGAACCTCGGAGAGGCCCCAGAGGTCGGCACCGTCGTGGGCGGCGATACGTTGCGCAATCACCTGCGGGCTCGAACCACCCGATTCGACGTTCCAGCTCATCACCTCGACAGATTGGGCGTTCGCCCACGTCGACCAGCACAGCAGCGCGAGTAGAGCGATCCACGTCATCCGACGCATTCGATTCCCCCTGGCGAACGCGACACGCGGTCGACCCCGCGCGGCGCACGACGGCACCCCGGCGCTACGCGACAGACCCGCATCTCCGAGTCCGACGCGCGCAGCGCCGAGACCGAGTCAGCTCGCCCAAGCCGCGAGCGAGTGCGCAGCGCTGCGGCCCACGTTCTTGCGTACCTGCACTCCACAACCCGCGGCGCTGGGCAAGTCGGGCGCCAGGACGACCTGCCGAATCTGCTCCGGATATCGTGGATGATTCGTTCACCGCCGCAGGCGTGTCGTATTCAATCGTTCGGCAAACGAACGGCAGTCGTGGCCGGCGTTCGAGATTCGAACCGTGCCGGTTCGTGAGCAACCGCTGCCCCCAAGCCCGGAGCGCCGCCGAGAGTTCGCCGCAACCGTCGTCGCTGCGCCACATCCGAGACCGCGAACGGGTCGCGCAGTCTCGACGCCACCCGACGCGCGCGTTCAGTCCAAGCCGGCGGGCAACGCGATCTCGTCAGCGTTGCGATACGTGGGTACCGCCAGCGCCGCGGCGAGCTGGGCGTGCCGAACCTCCGGATTGCCGGGCAAAGCGACCCACACCCTCCACCCCGCGCCCGACGCATACGCTCGATAGTCTTGGTAGCCGGACGTGCTCGGCTGCCAGTCCCCATCGCCACCACCAATCCGCACGTAGAGAGAGCCGTGACGACCGTCCACGCGAGCCGCGTACACGCCCTTCACGCGGGCATTGTCCTGAAGGTGAAGGGTACTTCCCGCGTGCACGCCAGCAACCTTGCGCGCATTGATCAGCTCCGCGATCTTGCCACGAAGATCATCCCCCCAGTCGAAGTAGTGCTTCCAGTAGACACAGGGGACGCCCGGATGCGTCAGGATCTGCGCGTAGGCCTGC
>CAYVDO010000024.1:0-35481 GCA_964450125.1 uncultured bacterium | reverse complement strand
CTCGAGGGTCTGTTCCAGACCCCCGCCCCCCGAAAAGCGCGGTTTTCGTGGGGCCCCACCCCCAAGTCGACGCGCTGCGCTCGGCGACGCGCCTCGAGGCGCGTACCTTTCTCTAGCCTGCTGAGACCCGGGCTGGTTCGAGACGAAACGCGGGGTAACACGGCGCGGCGGCAGCGAGCGCGTCATCGCTCGATTTCGCGCTCAGCCCGGGGAAGAAGGGCCGTACCTGCCACCCCCATCGCGCGAGGTAGGCGCGCAAGAGCGCGGGCTTTGCCGAGTCGGGAAGCTCGCTCGCGCGGAACGCTTCGGCACGCGTGCCGAGCCTGAGCTCGCCGCCGCCGCTCGCGCGCAGGTTCTTCACCCAGTGGGCCTCGCCGCGGGGCGCGATCAGGTAGCGCGCGCCCTCGTGGACCAGCACGTTCACCGGAGTGGTGCGCCACGCGCCGCTCTTCCGTCCGCGCACCGCCAGGATGCGCGAGCCGAAGAACGCGATGCCGAAACGCGACAGCAAGAACGGCAGTAGATTGAACGCCCGCGTGATCCAGTCCGGCCGGGCGAAGCGCTCTTGGGCCATGGCGATCCCTCCACGCGAAAGCGCGGAGGCTAACTCGCTCTTCCAAGGGTTCGGAAAGCGGTGGCGACGCCCGCTCTTGCCTTGCTGGTCAGAATGGCCCGCGATAGGCTCGTTTCCGTTCCCCCATTCGACGTCGGCACCGATCGCGGCGCAGGCCTTCACGCGCGCCGCAGGCTGGTACCACGAGCGAGGCATCCCGTGGCGCTATTCGTGTTCATCGGTCACGATGGTCCCGACGGATCCGCCCGTCGGGAGCAGTACCGTGCGGCGCACGTCGCCTCGCTCGACAAGCTCGATCAGGAAGGCCGCATCGCGTTCGCGGGTCCGATCCGCGACGACGCCAATGGCGCGTCGATCGGCGCCGTGATCGTCATCGACGCCGACACTCTCGACGCCGCCAAGCAGGTCATGGCCCACGATCCCTACGTGGTGGGCGGTGTCTTTGCCAGCTATTCGGTTCATCCGTTCCGGCAGGCGTATCCCAAGTAGGTCGGGAGCTCGTATCCACGGCCCGGGCGGCGCGAGTTGCGTCCGCGGGCTGGCCGTACGAGCCCCGCGCCGATCACCACGTGCACGACGACGACAACGAACACGCGAGGAGGACGACGATGGATTGGGGAATGGCCAATCGCAGGGCCCGCATGATCAAGCCCGACGGCAAGTGCTACTTCCTGCCGATCGACCACGGGTATTTCCAAGGCCCCACGCGCTGCCTGGAGCGCCCGGGCGAGACCATCGCGCCGCTCCTGCCTTATGCGGATGCGCTCTTCTGCACCCGTGGCGTGCTGCGCGCCGCCGTGCCCGCGGGCTGTGAGGTGCCGATCATCCTGCGCGTGTCCGGCGGCAGCACCATGGTGGGCAAAGACCTCGCCGACGAAGGCGTCACCACGAGCATCGAGGAGATCCTGCGTGTGAACGCCACCGCGGTCGGAATCTCGGTGTTCGTGGGCAGCGAGTACGAGAGCCAAACACTCATGAACCTCGCCGACCTCGTGAACGACTGCGAGGACTACGGCATCCCCGTCATGGCGGTGACGGCCGTCGGCCGCGAACTCGAGAAGCGCGACGCGCGCTTCCTGGGCCTGGCTTCGCGGGTGTGCGCCGAGCTCGGTGCGCGCGTGGTCAAGACCTACTGGTGCGAGGAAGGATTCGACAAGGTCGTCAACGGCTGCCCGGTGCCGGTGGTGATCGCCGGCGGTCCCAAGTGTGAGACCGAGAAGGAAGTGTTCGAGTTCATCCACGACGGCATGTCGAAAGGCGCCATCGGCGTGAACCTGGGCCGAAACGTGTGGCAGGCACCGCACCCGGTGCCCACCATGAAGGCGCTCGCGGCAATGATCCACGAGAGCCTGAGCGTCGAGCAGACGCTCGACGTCTTCAATGGCGCCGTCGCCGACGAGCAAGCCGCCGCCAAGAAGAAGTGAGCTTTCCGGTCTCCCGCCGCTGGTCGACAGGACCAGCGCTGCGGCACGATGGATCTCTCATGGGCGGCCTGAGGTTCGGGCCGCCCGTCTCGTTCGAGGAGTGACCCGATGCGCGTCGGCATGTACTACCGAAACGACGACGTTCGCGTGCAAGAGCTACCCGTGCCCAAGATCGGCCCGGGCGAGGCGCTGGTGAAGGTCCACGCCAGCGGCATCTGCGGCAGCGACGTCATGGAGTGGTACCGCATCAAGAAGGCGCCGCTCGTTCTCGGCCACGAGATCGCCGGGGAGATCGTGGAGCTCGGCGCAGGCGTCAGCCGCTACGAGCCTGGCGATCGCGTGTTCGTGTCTCACCACGTGCCGTGCAACACCTGCCGCTACTGCCTGCGGGGCGATCACACCGCCTGCGAGACGCTGCACACCACCAACTTCGATCCCGGCGGCTTCTCCGAGTACCTGCGCGTTCCGTCGCTCCAGACCGATCGCGGCATCATCAAACTTCCGGACGAGGTGAGCTGGGACGAAGGCACCTTCGTCGAGCCACTGGCATGCGTGGTGCGCGGCCAGCGCGTGGCGAACCTGCGGCCCAGCGACAGCGTGCTGGTGCTCGGCAGCGGCATCTCCGGTCTCATGCACATCATGCTCGCCAAGGCGCTCGGTGCGGGTCGAATCATGGCCACCGACGTCGCCGACTTCCGTCTCGACATGGCGAAGGATCTCGGCGCCGAGCACACCATCCGCGCCACCGACGACGTGCCCGCGCGGGTTCGCGAGCTCAACGAAGGCCGCGGCGCGGATCTGGTCATCGTCTGCACCGGCGCACGACCGGCCTTCACCCAGGCGCTCAGCTCGGTCGATCGCGGCGGCTCGGTGATGTTCTTCGCACCCACCGATCCTGGTGTGGATCTGCCCGTTCCCGTCAACGACTTCTGGCGAAACGGCATCAAGCTCATGCCGTCCTACGGTGCGGCACCCAACGATCTCGCCATCTCCACCGAGCTCATCCGCTCGAAGCGCGTGCCGGTGGCGCGGCTCGTCACCCACAAGCTGCCGCTCGACCAGATCGGCGTCGGCTTCATGCTCACCGCCAAGCCCCAGAACTCGATGAAAGTCGTCATCGAGCCCCAGCGGTAACCCTCTTCACTCGACCCGGCCGAGCCCGGCGTCGTGTCACCGACGCAGGTTCCGCGATTCAGCGCCGGCACGATTGCGCGTGTGTGCAGGCTGGCGATTGCTATAGTCGTTGTTCCTAGCTCGTCGCGCGTTGCTCGCCACGCTCTCGCGGAGTCCATGCGAGCGTCCGCCAGCGATGGCTGCTGGATACGACTTCCATGAAATGGCCGACGCTTCGCTGCTTCGCCATCGCGGCGGTGGTGTTCGTCGGCGCTCTCGTCGGAGGGAGTGTTGCTGCGACGACGCAAACGAGCGAGTACCAGCGGTTGGAGCCGATCGGCGGATCCGGTTGGCTGATTCCGGCGACCGACGGAACTCAGCTTCTGGTCGGCGCGCCCTACGACGACCTGGCAGGTCCGGACACAGGATCGGTCTACGCCTACGAGCGGAGTGGGACGCTCTGGCGTTCGACGCAGATCATTCCCAACCCGGCACCGGGGCCGCCCGGCGGAGATTTTCAGGATCGCTTCGGTTTCGCGATCGACGTCGATGGGTCACGCGCGATCGTCGGCGCCCCCCGAATCAGCTTCGCGACTTATCCCGGACCTGGTAAGGCGTTCGTTTTCGTGCGAAGTGCTGGACACTGGCAGCTCGAAGCCACGCTCACGCCACCGGGACCGGCCGAGGCACAGTTCGGGTATGCGGTTGGCCTGGCCGGAGACTTCGCGCTCGCGGCAACGACCGGTACCGGCGGTGACGTTGTATACGTCTTTTCGCGATCCAACGGCACGTGGTCGCATCACGCCACCCTCGAGCCTTCGGATCCGGTTTACGCGTTGCCGGGGATCTTTCGAGTGGCCATGGGGGGGAACACGATCCTCGTCAGGCCGTATGGTACGTCGGGCACCCCACCCATGGTTTTCGTCTTCGAACGGTCGGGCGCTTCGTGGGTCCAGACGCAGAAGTTGGCGCCGCTCCAGGCAGTTTCCGAGGGCTTCGGTTCTTCCGTCGACACGGATGGACACCGCATCGTGGTTGGCGACCCGTACGACGATTGGATCTATCCATCGGTGACGGTCTCGAACTCCGGCGCAGCGCTCGTGTTCGAGAAAGTGGCGGCCAGCTGGACTCAAGTCGCGAAGTTGAAGGCCTCCGACGCAAGCACCGGCGATTGGTTCGGTCGCTCCGTCTCGCTGGCCGGCGACTACGTCTTGGTGGGTGCCTCGGGAGAGGATGACTCGCCATTCGAGAGCTTCACGTCCCAGTTCATCGGCACTTCGTATTTGTTCGAGTCGATCGCGGGCTCCTGGACCGAGATCAATCGCCTCGTCGGTCACGGCCGCAGTTCGGGAAGCAGCACCGGTGAGTACACGGCGCTCAGCACTCACACGGCATTCTCGTATTTCGGTGACGTCTCGAATGGCGATCGCGGAACGGTTCTCGTACATCCGATCAATCCGCCACCGGTGCACTACGTGGCGATGGGCGACTCGTTCTCCTCGGGTGAGGGAGTCCAGCCGTTCAGCTCGACGAACAGCTGCCATCGCTCGACGCGAGCCTATCCAACCGCCGTTCGAGTGCCCGGCGAGCTCGATACCATCCTCGCGCTCGAAGACGCGAATCTCGGATTCTCCTGGAAGCACGTGGCGTGCAGCGGCGCGCTGACGAGTGACGTCACCGGCCCGACCCAGCCGGGATGGCCCGAGCTTCCCCAGCTCGAGCAGATGGATCCCCTGGCCGACATGGTCACGCTCACCATCAGCGGCAATGACGCAGGATTCGTGTGGGTGCTCAGCGAGTGTGCCAAGCACCTCGGATGCAAGGACGAGGTGTATTCCGATGGGCGTTCACTCGAAGCGATACTCGCTGACAAGATCAGCTACATCCGCTGGAACAGCCTCCCGCAGACGCTGGCCGCCATCCACGCGCGGGTCCCCGAAGTGCCGGTGTTCGTGCTCGGCTACCCACAACTCTTCCCTGCGGGGTTCCTGAACCAGGGCTGCACACCGCTGGCATTCTATTCACCCGGCGAACAGAACTTCCTTCGTTCGCAGACCACCCAGCTTAATCAGGCGATCACCGAGGCCGCCGAAGACGCAGGGGTGCATTTCGTTCCCGTCGACTTCGCGGGGCACGAGGTGTGCGGCGCCGAAGACGATTGGGTGTACGGGCCCCGCTTCGACTGGTCGTGGAGCAACCCGATCGACCCAGGCAGCTTCCACCCCAACAGTCGCGGCCATACGGCCTATGCCTCGGCGTTGAACGGCTACATCGACGAGAAGCGTGTCCGCGGTTGGGGGCCAGGCTTCACCGGGGCTGGCGTCCCGAAGAACCCTCCGCCATCCGGCAACGCTCGGGCAATGCCGAGCTCCGCTCCGCCACCCTCGACCACGGCATCCTTGTCGATCACCGCGACTGAGGCCGGGCCATGTGACGCGGGAGACACATTCACGCCGCTGCAGGGTCTGCGTCTGCGTGCCGATGGCTTCGCACCCGGGTCCTCGGTGGTGGCGGATGCAACGTCTATCCCGGCGGGTTTTCACGCCGGGCTCGGTGCGATCACGGCAGATTCCAGCGGACGCCTCGATGCCACCCGCCAGCTACCCGGGACTTTCCCGGCGCCCGGTGCGGCCGTGTTGAGCATCTCCGGCACGGGGACCGCGGGCGAGCTACGAACCGGATCGACGCCGATCGGGATCGGTGTTTCACGGACGGAGGACGGTGACGGCGACGGCGCTCCAGACATCTGCGATCACTGCCCCACCGTCGCTTCGCCCGGAAACCTGGATGGCGACTCCGACGGCGTTGGAGACGTCTGCGACCCGTGTCCCGTGGATGCCGAGAACGACCTCGACCAGGACGGACGGTGCGCCGACGTGGACCCGTGTCCGTCGGACGCGTCCAACGACGTGGATGGCGACGGATTCTGCGCGGAGCTCGACAATTGCCCCACGCGCGCGAACCCGTTGCAGGAGGACACCGATGGCGACGGCATCGGAAACGGTTGCGACACCACCGATTGCTCGAACGTTGCCGGCGGGTGGGAGGGGAGGCTCAGCCTGTGGGCGCCGGTCGTGTGCGCGCTGCTGAGCCTTGGTGTGCACCGTCGCGTGCGCGACCGGCAGCGCTCGCGGGGCGAGCGCTGGCGTCACCGGTGATCGCGGACTCGTCGTCGATGCTCGCGGGTGGCACGGCTCGGCGGTTGCGATCGGCGATCGGCTCGCTGTTTCTGATCTCGGCAGCGAGCGGGACGCGGGCGTTCGACGCCCGCCTCTATCCCGAACCGCCCACCCCGGGCACGGGTACCGCCGCGACGCTGCGGCTCGAGAATCTGACGTTCGCGGCCGAGGATTCCCAGTCGAGCGCTGCTGGGATCGCCAGCTACGTAGACGTGATCTATTCGCCGGATACGCGAGAGCTCACGATCGACGATTGGAGCTTGACCGCGAGCGATGTCGCGTTCTTTCCGTTCCTCGACATCGACGTGACCGAGATTTCGGTCACGCTGAATGGGGCTTTGCCTCGGCCCTCCGCATTCGTCGACGCGGCGACGGGCGCCGTGACGCTCGAGATTCCGTTCGTCTTCGAGGCGATGGTCGAGAGCACTCCGTTTCGCGAGACCAGCAGCGTGGTGTTGCAGGGTCACGTCGATTCGGCCGACGGCTTTGTGCGATCGCTCGATCTCGTCGAGCTCGTGGGACCGATCGGGCCGTTCTCGTTCCAGTTGCACGATGTGGACTTCCGTCTGACCGGCAGCCTGCGTCTCAACTTGAGCAACCCGCTGATTCGCGTGACGCGCACGGACGATCCGCCACCGGACGGATGTCTCTCCGGCAGCGATTGTTCCTTGCGCGAGGCTGTGCTCGCGGCGAACGCCGAGCCAGGCATGCAAACGATTCTGATCCCGGAGGGTCGGTTCCGCCTGTCGATTCCTGGGAACACCGAGGATCAAGGAGCTACCGGCGATCTGGACATTCTCGATCGCCTCGCGATCCGCGGCGCCGGTGCTCGCGAGACGGTGCTGGATGCTGGTGGGGTGGATCGCCTGATCCAGTACCCCACATCAGCAATCGAACGGGTCGTCGACCTCTCCGACCTGACCATCACCGGGGGTGAGGCGGGGGTGGCTGGCGGGTCGTTCGCGGCGAGCGGTGGCGGATTGCTTACCTGTGGCTGGGCACAGACCAGTGCCCAGTTGACCCGAATGTCGGGGGTCGTCGTGAGAGGCAATCACGCCATTACCTCCGGCGGAGGGATCGGCTTGTGTGGACCCGGCGAGCTCAGGATCTACCGGTCGGCGGTGCGCGACAACGAGGCCGGCCAGTCGGGTGGCGGTCTGTCGACCTTGGGGAGCTCCGCTTTGTTCGCGCTCGTCGAATCCACCGTGGCGGGTAATCGTGCGAAGTGGAAAGCGGGCATCGATGCCAACGCCGGCGAGTTGATCCGAATCGAGAACTCCACGATCGCCGAGAACGTCTCGACCTCGACCGTGCTCGAGGGTGGTGGGATGTGGATCAGTGGTGGCCCCGTAGGTATCCACGAGGTCGAGATCGTCCATTCGACGATCGCTCGCAATGCAGCGGCCGTGGGCGATGCTGTGTACTTCAACTCCAATGGGCAGCTCGTGGTGCACGTGGACAATTCGATCGTCCAGGGGCATTGCGCGTTTCGCACCTCCGGCGGCGGGACGGTCACGATCGAGTCGAGCGGTGGAAATCTCGAGAGCCCTGCCGATACCTGTCGCCTGTGGGACGGCGACGACCTGAAGAACGTCTCGACCGAGGCCCTCGCGCTCGAGACCCTGGCGGATCGTGGCGGCCCCGCCGAAACGATCGGGCTCGGTGACGGGAGCGTGGCAGTCGCAGCGGCACTCGCGGCGACGTGTCTTCCCATCGACGAGCGAGCGGCGTTGCGCGACCCGTCGGAGTGTGACGCCGGCGCGTTTCAAACCAGCCTCTCGTTCTCGCCTCTGCTCCGCGACGACTTCGAGGGCGGCAGCCTGCGCGCGTGGTCGAGCAAGGCGCCCTGATTCTCGCGGTGCGCGCTGGATCCGCACGCGACGCGACCCGCGTCGGCGTGTCATCCGATGACTCGTGTCCCCGTCCAGGTCGTCCACGCTCGCAGCCGGCGGTACCGAGTCGCGGTCGTCGTCTCGCTACCACCAGCAGGTGGCGAACACCCACTGATTCGGGTCTCGTACCTCGACGACGATGCCCAGCGGCGAAACATCGAGGTCGATGCATTGGTCGAGGACGTGAGCATGGCCAGCGCGCTCGGCGCGCAGTTCCAATCGCTGATCGATTCGAGCGTCTTGGTGCGGCTGCCTGGCTCGGATTGCATCCGAGCCACGCCGAGTCCACGCGCGGGTGTGGTAGTCCTTGCGCATGCGCACGATCTACGTCGACAAGGACATCCCGCGGGCGCTGGTGGTGAAAGCGTTGCGCCCGGTGTGGCCGGGCGTGGCGTTCAGCTCCATCTCGCCCTCCAAGTTCGCGGAGATCCCCGAGCCCGAGCTTCCAGGTCCGCGCTGGGTGCGAGTGCGTAATCAGGTCTGCGGCATCTGCGCCAGCGACGTGAGCTTGCTCTTCGTCGAGGCGGATCCCGACGTGTCGCCGGTGGCGCTGCCCGGCTACCAGCGCATCTACCTCGGCCACGAGACGGTGGGCGAGGTGGTGGAGATCGGCTCCGGCGTCACGCGCGTGAAGGTCGGCGATCGGGTGGTGATGGACACCCGCTTTCAGGGCGCCACGTGCCTGAGCCAGGAGATCACGCCCATTTGCGTTCACTGCGCGGCCCAGAACTACACGCGCTGCGAGAACGCTTCGGCAGGCATCGGCCCGCGCGGCGTGGGCGGTGGCTTCAGCGACTCCTACACCGCACACGAAAGCGAGATCTACGCCGTTCCCGAGTGGCTCTCCGCCGACCAAGCGATGATGGTCGAGCCGCTCTCCACGGGCATGCACGCCGCTCTCAAGCGCACGCCGAAGAAGGGCCAGAAAGCGCTGGTCGTGGGGTGCGGGATCGTGGGGCTCTGCGTGCTGCAAAGCGTGCGCGCCGTTGCGCCCGATTGCCATCTGAGCGCGGTGGCGCGCCATCCCCATCAGGCGGAAGCCGCGAAGCGTCTCGGCGCCGACGAGGTCATTCGCGGCGAGGACGTTTATCTCGCCACACAGCGCATCACCGACGCCAAGCTCTACACCGGTCTCTTCGGGAACCGCACGCTGCTCGGCGGCTTCGACGTGGTCTACGACTCGATCGGCTCGGCGCAGACGATCCAGGATTCACTGCGCTGGGCCCGCGCGGGTGGCTCGGTGGTGATGGTCGGGTTCGAGCTGGCGCGCCAGAAGCTCGACCTGAACCCGATCTGGCACCAGGAGATCGATCTCGTCGGCATCTACGCTCACGGCGGAGAAGACTGGCAGGGTGGTCACGCTCGCACCTACGACGTGGTGCTCGCCGAGCTGGCGCGGAACGCGCTCACCGTCGACGGCCTGGTGACCCATCGGTTCCCGCTGGCGCGCTGGCGGGAGGCGATCGACACCACCCTCGACAAGCGCACCGGCGCGATCAAAGTCGCGTTCGATCACGGCGCCGCATGAGCCTCTTCGTCGCCGGCACTCGAGTCCTTCTGGAGGTGTGCCGATGAGGGCGAGGATGGGTGAACGGTCGCCCTCGTCTGGGAGAATCGAATGAAACACTCCCGAATCGCCATGTTCGCTTCCATCGTGGAAAGCCTCGCGCTGCCCGATGGCACGCCCGGCTGGGCGGCGGTGGCGCTCGATGCCGATGGGCACCTGTGTTGGTCGTATCCCGCAGGCTCGGTGATCCCGGCCGTTCGGCGCTGAAGCTCCCGAGAGGCCGGCCTGCCGGTTCGCTACGAAAGGTGGCGACTCCGCGTCGCCCGGGAACTGCGACGAACGCGCTTGAGAGGCCGGCGCCGGCTCGGCAGACTCGCGCGGCGTCATGGATCGCGAGATCGGAAGCCGCGGGTCTCCGCGTGGCGGCGGGCCGCGCCGGGCCGCGATGGCGCTCGTGGCGCTGGCGTTCGCCGCGTGCGTGGCTCTGCTCGTCGCCGAGCTCGGCGCGCGCACGGCGATGGCGCTGGGCGCACCTCTCGATCGCACGCTCTTGCGCATCGCGGGCACCGAGTGTCGCCTCGCCTTCGACGAGACGCTCGGCTGGAAGAACGTCGCGGGCTCGGTCGATCGCTGTCACGACGAGGTGGTGGCGACCAATCGGCTCGGCTTTCGCGGCGGCGAGATCGTCACGCCGAAGCCGAGCGGGGCGCTGCGCATTCTGGCGCTCGGCGACTCGTTCACGTGGGGCTGGGGCGTCGCTTCGGACGCGACGTTTCCCAGCCAGCTCGAAGAGCGGCTACGCGCCGCGCATCCCGGCCAGTCGATCGAGGTGGTGAACGGGGGTGTCTCGGGCTACGGCACGGTGCAGGAGCTTCTGTGGCTCGATCGCATCGGTCGCGTCGTCGAGCCAGACATCGTGGTGCTCTTCTATTACCGCAACGATTGGCGGAACAATCTGGTGGGGTTCGAGTACGGCTATCCGCGGCCGGATTTCCGCGTCGTGCTCGGTGATGCCGGCGGCCTGACACGAGCAAGCGCCGCAGCCACGCGCGGCGCCGCGCCGACCGTGCCGCGGATGCTGCACGCCGGCGCCAGCTATTTCCGTCTCCAGCCGCGTGGGCCGTGGCCGCGCTCGGCCCTCGGCCGCATCTTGCTCTCGCGCGCGCATGCGAGCTTCGCGCTGGCGAGCATGCTCGATCGTGTCGGCCTCGCGCGCCTCACCAAGATCGGCGCGCATCCTCCCGAGGAACGGCCCCCGCCGGGCGTGGACCCGTCCGCGATCTCGGTGGCGCTGGTCGAGCGCATCGCCGAGCGTGCTGGCGCGCTCGGCGCACGCACCTTGGTGCTGGTGAGCCCGAGCACCTACGCGCTCACCGCGGACACCTATCGGAACGGGATCGATCCCGAGTGGTTGCCCGCGCCACTCACGCGAGCAGGAATCGAGACCGTGGATCTCTTTCCGATCTTTCGCGAGCGCGCGCTGCTCCACGATCAGCTCTGCCTGTCGCCGCGCGGCGAGCACCTCAACCGCTTCGGCAACGGCGTGGTCGCGGAAGTCACGGCCGCCGAGCTCGCCCGCCGCGGTTGGCTCACGCCAGCGGGCCACCGCGGCTGAGGCTCGGCGCGGGCCGGCCGCGAGCGATCGCACGTCCTGCGATTGCGTTTCGGGGCGCGGCCCAGCTAGAAGCAGCCGCCATGAACATTCTCATCCTCGCTCGGTCACTCGCTGCGCGTGCCATTGCTGGGCTGGCGCTCTTCGGGCTCGGATTCGCTGCCGTCGCGCGCGCCGCGGACACCGTCGCGCCGCCACCGACGGGTACCGAGCATCACACCGTCACCGCCGCACCACTCGACGAGGAAGCGCGCGTCGGCGCCAATCGGCAGCCGGAATGGACCAAGCATCATCGGTTCTCGGACGTCGAGATCTACGTGCTCGCACCTTGGGAGCTCTCGACCGAGCTGGGGTGGGACGCCACGGTGCCCGAGGAGGGCGACGTGACCCACGCCGTTCGCCAGGAGTTCGAGATCGGCCTGCCGTGGCATAGCCAGATCGACTACGTGCTGCGCGAGGAGGCGAGCGAAGAGGACGGATTCGAGGTGGTCGGCCATTCGCTCGAAGGCAGCGCAGCACTCGCCGACTGGGGAGTGATCCCGCTCAATCCGGCGTTGCTCTTCGAGTACACGTTCGGCGTCGGCGAGCCGGACGAGTACGAGGCCAAGCTGCTCTTGGGCGACGAGCTGGCGCCCGGCTGGCATTGGGGGCTCAACTTCGCGTTCGAGCAACAGACCGGCGGCGAACGGGAGCGCGAGATCGTCGGCAGCCAGGCCCTCGGCTATTCGCTCGTCGATCGGCGCCTCGGCCGCGGCGTCGAGCTGACGGTCGCAGCGGAGCAGGAGACGGGCGAGGAGGAAGAGCCGGCCGCCGACGTGGAGGCCGAAGAGGAAGAGGGCGAGGAGGACGAGTGGGAGGTTCTCGTCACCTTCGGTCCCAGCGTCCAGTGGCGCCTCACGGACGATCTGCACCTCGACGTCGCGGCGCTCTTCGGCTTGACCGAGGAAGCGCCCCTGGTGAACACGTTCGTGTCGCTCGCGTACTCCTGGGATCTCGACGACGACAGCAACGCGCCGTCCGCCGAGGACCAGCGCTTCGAGCCAGCCTCGAACCAGCACCGGTGAGTGCGGTTTCGGGATTCGTCGTGAAGTGCTGCAAAATGGTCATTCACGATTCGGTGCGAGTTGTTCGTAGGGGCGGCCGCGAGGCCGCGCTCGAGCGCTTGCGTCGGCGGGCGGGCTTGCGCCCGCCCCTACGGGTTGACGGTCAGGGCGATCCCGATCGTGGACGGGCGAATCCCTCGGCAATCGTCGATCACGCCGGACCGAGGTAGTCGATGGAAGTGGCTTTCAGGATCGCCACGACCTCGACTCCCTCCGCTAGCCCCAGCACGAACAGCGCTTCCTCGGTGACGAGCGCGCGGATCGGCGGCGCCGTGAGCGTCACCAGCACCAGCGCGCCGCTGCGCTCGATGCGCGCGACCTTGGTGAGGAACGCGTTTCGCGCCGAGAGTCCCGGCACGAAATCGGACGCCAAGAGCACGTCGTGGGCGTAGCACGCGAGCCGCACCTGGCCGCGAATCTCCGCCGGAACGGGAACCACCAGCTCGACGTCGCCAGCGCGCACGCGTCCCGGACCGACGACCTCGGCGGAGAAGTAGTTGTCCACGTGGGTCTCACCGGCGCGCAGCACCGTGGGGCCAGCGCCCTCGGCGACCACGCGTCCGGCGTCGAGCCGGATCACCCAATCGGCCAGACCGATCACCTCATCGGCGAGGTGGCTCACCAGCACCGCTGGCACGCCGAAGCGGCGGCGCACGGTGTCGAGGAGAGAGATGGCGTCGCGGCGGCTCGCCTCGTCGAGGCCGCCGAAGGGCTCGTCGAGGAGCAGGAGCTTCGGGTCGCTCACCAGCGCGCGAGCGAGCGCCGCGCGGCGCCGCTCGCCACCGCTCAGGTGGCGCGGCATCCGATCCAGCAGGTGCGTGAGCCCGAGAGCCTGCACAACCGCGTCGATCTCGCCCGCTCGCGGGCTGAACGTGAGGTTGCGGCGCACGTCGAGGTGCGGGAAGAGCAACGCATCCTGCGTCACGTACCCCACGCGGCGGGCTTCGAGCGGCCGCTTCGACCAATCGTCGCCGTCGATCACCACCCGCGCGCCTGGTTCGAGACCGGCGATTGCGTCCAAGAGCGTGGTCTTGCCGCTGCCGCTCGGTCCCACCAAGCCCAGCACGGCGGCGTCGCAAGCGAAGCGCACGTCCACGGCGAAGCCGGTGGCCCGTGCGATCCGCGCTTCCACCGCGAGCTTCATCGCAAGAGCTCGAGGCGGCGACGGTGCGTGTCGTCGAGTCGCCGCGCCAGGACCACGCATGCCACACAGAGCGCGACCGAAGCCACGAGCAGGCCGATCACGCGCGTCTCGCCCCCCGGTGCGTCGAGGCGTGCATAGATCGCGAGCGGGATGGTCTCCGTGCGGCCGGGAATGCGCCCCGCGAGCACGATCGTCGCTCCGAACTCACCGAGCCCTCGGCCGAAGGCCAGTGCCGCACCCGAGAGAATCCCGGGCCACGTGAGCGGCAGCGTGACGCGCCAGAACGTCTGCCAACGCGACCGGCCCAGCGAGCGTGCGATGGTTTCGAGGCGTGGGTCGATGCCTTTCATGGCGAGCGTCACGCTCAGCACCAAGAGCGGAAAGCCCACCACCGCCGCCGCCACCACGGCACCCAGCCAGTGAAACGCCACCGGCAGGCCGATCGCCTCCAACACGCGCCCGAGCGGCCCGCGCCGCGAGAAGATCAGCAGCAGCAGATAGCCCGTGACGACTGGCGGCATCACCAGCGGCAGCATCACCAGGGTCTGCACCAGCGATCGCCAGCGGCTGCGGCTGCGCTCCAGGAACCACGCCACCGCCACACCCGGTGGCAGGCTCACGAGCGTCGCGACCAGTCCCACGGAGAGCGACAGGGCGAATGGGCTCATCGATGGCTCACGGAGTGGCGGGATGGCCGCCGGCGAGCCAGGTGAAACCGGCCGCTTCGAAGATCGGCCGCGCTGCGGCGCTCTTCAGGAAGTCGAGGAACGAGCGCGCTGCGGGTGGGTCTGCGGCACCGCCCAGCACGGCTGCGGGGTAGACGATGGGGGAATGCGCGGTGACCGGAAACGTGTACGCGGCCTTCACGCGCGGTTCGGCGCGCGCGTCCGTGGCGTAGACGATTCCAGCGTCCGCTTCGCCGGCGGCCACCCAGGCGAGCACGGTGCGCACGTTCTCGCCATTCACGACCTTGGGCTCGACGGCCCCGGCGATTCCCGCCCAGGCCAACGCCGCGCGGCCGTACTTGCCCGCGGGAACGGTGTCGGCGGCGAGTGCCAAGTGCGTGAGCGCCGGTGAGGCGAGCGGCCTCGGGTCCGCGAGGGTGAGCGTGGAGGCCGCGGGCAACACCACGACCAGGCGATTGCCGGCGATCACGCGCCGGCTGCCTTCGGCGAGGAGTCTTCGTCGATCGAGATAGTCCATCCAGTCGAGGTCCGCCGACACGAACACGTCGGCTGCGAGCCCCGCCTCGATCTGCTTGGCGAGGCGCGAGGACGCGTCGAACGAGAAGCGCGGCGCCGCGTGCCCTTCGCGGGCCCAGGCCTCTCCGACCTCGGGCAGCACTTCGCCGAGGCTCGCAGCGGCGAGCACCATCGGGCCTTCGCTGGTGTCGGCGGCGTCCGCATGGCCGGCGATCGTGAGCCCGATCCACGCGACGAGTGAGAAGAGGGAGTGCCGAGGCGAGTCGCGATCTCGGGGCCGTGAAGTCACGTGCAATCCACTGCTTGGGGTGAATCGTTCTTCTTGTTACTTATCGCTACCCATGGTGTCAACCAACCGCGAGCGGGTTGCGTGGCTCGGGGCGCCGACGGGCGGCGATCCGTAGGGGCGACCGCCAGGTCGCCCAGTTGGCGCGTAGCGAGCCGGGGGCTCGTGCCGTTCGCCAGAGCGCGTGTTCCTGCGATGGTCACGCTCACACGCCTCTCCGGCGCCTGCTACCCTCTCGCGCCATGAGCGACGAGCCCGCGCTGCTCAAGTCCGCCGAGGTCGCAGAGCTCTTGCGCGTGCATCCGAAGCACGTCTACCGCCTTCTGCGCCGCGGGTTGCCGGGACGGCGAATCGGTGGCGAGTGGCGCTTCGATCGCGACGACGTGTTGCGCTGGGCAGGCGCGGAGAGGCCCGCGGCAGCGCCGCGACGCGCCGACGCCGCGCACGCGTTTCCGCCTCTCGTCGCTGCCAATGGCGATGTGGTCGTCGAGATCCTGCTCGCGCACGTGAATCGCGCCTCCGATGAGCCACTCGTGGGATTCGTGCAAGCCGACAGCGGCGGTGCGCTGGGCTTGCTCTCGAGCCGTCGCGTGCTCGCCGCCGGTTGCCACGGAGATGGACCGCCGCCGCGCGTGGGAGCGGAGCGGCTCGCGCGATTGCACCTCGTCACCCGCGAGGTGGGGCTCGCGTGGCGCCGCGATCGTTCCGCGGTCACGGTCGCGAACGTCGCGGGTTTCAGGCTCGCCGCGCGGCCGCCGACCGCAGGCGTGATGGTCCACCTCGCGGCGGCGCTCGCCCGCGCCAAGGCCAAGCTCGGCAAGCATCAGGTCTTCGCGTCGCATCGCGAGGTGGCGTGTGCGGTCGCGTGCGGCGACTGTGACGCAGGCATCGTGACGCGCGCGTGGGCCGAGCGCCTCGGGCTGGCGTTCCGTTCGATCGCCACCGAGCCGTATGGACTGGCGCTCTTCGCGGGCGAGCTCGGCAACCCGATCGTCACGCGACTCTGTGAGATCGCGCAAACCCGCCAGTTCCGGGACGCGCTCGCCGAGGTTCCTGGCTACGACGTGAGCCACACCGGCGACATCCGCTACGACCCCGAGCCGGCGTCGCCCGCTCGCGGCGGGCGGGAGCTGCGCGCGCGCAGACCCGCTCAGAAATGACCTCATCGAGAATCGAGCCTGCCGTGTCGAACCCATCCCTCGAGGAGTCGAGCATCACCGGGTCGTTCGATCTGGTGACCCACATTCAGCCACGCACCTGTGTGATCTGCGGGCGGGTATTACCACGCAAGGACGTGGTACGCGCCGCGAGCGTGCGTTCCCAGCTCGCGCAGCATCTCGGCCAGCACTTCCCGGGAAAGTGGACAGGCGAAGGCCACGTCTGCCGGCGCTGCCTCAATCAAGCGCGCACCGGCTACGTGCTCGAACGGCTCGAGCAGGAGCGCGGCGAGCTCTCCAAGGTCGAGCACGAGGTGGCGCAGAAGGCGGGCCAGCACCTCACCATCGCTCAGAACATCGACGAGCAGTTCCGGCGTAGCGTCACGCGGGCGCAACGTGCGGCGGACGCGGTGGCGCGGGTGGGCGGCTCGTGGAGCTTCGTGATCGCGTTCGGCGTGGTGATCGCGGTGTGGATGATGCTCAACTCGCGGCTGGGTGAGCGCGCGTTCGATCCGTTCCCGTTCATCCTGCTCAACTTGGTGCTGTCGTGCCTCGCGGCGATCCAGGCGCCCATCATCATGATGGCCCAGAACCGTGCCGCGGCTCGCGACCGCATGCAGGCCGACGAGGACTACCGCACCAACCTGAAGGCCGAGCTCGAGATCGCGAGCTTGCACGACAAGGTCGATCACCTTCTGCACAGCCAGTTCGAGCGCATGGCCGAGTTGCAGGAGATCCAGATCGATCTGCTGACCGACCTCGCCGAAGCCTTGCGCCACCGCTGACCGCGCCGACCCGCGGCGGCGATCAGTGCACGTTGGCGGCGTCGAGGATCGCCTTGCCGATGCCGTCGTAGTCGCCGCCGAAATGATGCCCGCCGCTCAGCACCACGTGGGTGGCGTGGCCAGCAGGCAGTAGCGGACAGAGGGATACCGTTTCCTCCGTGCCGCTCACGCACACCAGCGGCAATCCCTGAATTTTCATCACCTCCGGCAAGAGCGGCACCCCGCGATGAGGGCGCTCGCCGGGCAACCAGTCGGTGATGTGGAACTCGAAATCGGCTCGCGTCCCCGGCCCGATGAGCGCCACCGCGGCCACCTTCGCGAGCAGCTCGGCGGGCATGCGCGCCGTCACCAGCCCGAATGCGTCGGCGCCTGCCGAGTAGCCCACCCACAGCACCCGCCGTTTTCCCCAAGCCTGCAAGTAGTGGCGGGTGATGCGAGCGAAGTCGCGCGCCACTTCCTCGGGTGTGCGTTGCGTCCAAAAGTAGCGCACCTCGCTCAACCCCACGACAGGCAGGCCGTGCGCGTTCAGGTACGCCGCCACTTGCTCGTCGAGGCTCGCCCAGCCGCCGTCGCCGGACACGAAGACTGCGAACGCGTCGGTCTCGTCCGCCGTGGCGGGCATCTCGATGAGCGGCAGATCGTCGACGTCGCCGTGCGCGTCGACACCCGTCGCGGCGCGTGGTGGCGCAGCGGCCAGCTTCGCGATGGCTTCCACCAGCGCAGTCGGCGCTTCGCCCGACGCTGCATCCAGCCGCGCGAGCGTCGCCGCCGGCGTCTTGTTCACGAAGCCCCCCGACTCGGCGCTGGGGCAGCGCACGCGCTCGCGCGATTTGAACGAGAGCCACGGAGCTGGCATCGACTTCGGCGGTACGATGCGTCCCCGTCCCGGCGTGCTCGACGCCTCCCAACCCAGCTCGTTGGCTCCTGCGCACGGCGGGCGCGGCAACGCGAGCCGAGCGCAGAAGCCCGTGGTCACCACACCGCGGAACATGTCGGGCTTCGCCTGGGCCACGGCAGCCACGACCATCGGTGCCGCCTCGTCGAGCCCCACCAACACCGGCTCCACGAAGTGTCCGAAGCCGGCCGCCTTGCCGACCTTCTTCGTCATCGCCTGGAAATCGATCGTGGGCCACGAGCAGGCGTCTTGCGCACCCGCCGCGAGCCGCTGCTGGTAGGCGTCGAGGTCGAGCTCCGCCACCACCGCTCCGCGTTCGGCGAGGCTCCACGCTAGCGAGCCCGCGGCGCCATGCCACGCGGCATTGGTCGCCAGGAGCAGCACCATCGAGCCATTGGCCGGTGTGGGCTCGAGATAGGTGCCGTGACCGAAGCGCCCCATGTCCATACGCTCGTCGCGCACCGTCGCCGGGCTGGGCGGGGCAGCAGCTGCCGTTGGCGCGGTCGCTGGCGCCGTGGAAATGGGCGGCGGCGCGAGCGCCTGGGTGGCTGGCCCGCAGGCGCCTGCGATCGGAAGCAACATTCCGACGACGAGATGCGCCCAATCTCTGCGCCTCATGGCATGTTCCCCGCAGTCACTCGAGCCCGCGTCGCGAAGCGGTCGCCTCTGCCCATCGAGAGATCGGATCCGCCCCGACGCGCTCGAGCACTCCCAGAAAAGACGAGTCGAAGCCGCATTTTCTTCGAGACGAGATCGTCGAATGACCGTCGACCATGGCCGATTCGAGTAACGAAGGCGCCGCATCCCCCTCGCCCCTGAAGGAGGCCGCGCGCCGCTGGGCGCCGCCGCTTCTCGGCTTGGGCGTGCTCGCAGCGGCGCTCGCAGCGCTGCGCCACGAGCTCAAGCACGTCGGCTACCACCAGCTTTCCGCCGAGTTTTCGGCCCTGCCGGCGTCGCGGATCGTGCTGGCGATCGCGCTCACCGCCCTCAACTACCTGATCCTCACGGGCTACGACCAGCTCGCGTTCGCCTATTTGGGCAAGCAGATCGGGCACGCGAAAGTGGCGTTCGCGTCGTTCATCGCCTACGCCGTCGCGAACAACTTGGGGCTCGGCATGATTTCCGGGGCCTCGGTGCGCTACCGGTTCTACACGCGCTGGGGCCTCGATGCCGCCGAGCTTTCACGTGTGGTGCTCTTCTACTCGAGCACGTTCTGGCTCGGGCTCTTGCTGTTGGGCGGCGTGTGTCTGGCCACCGGCCAGCTCGACGCGTTCCAGCTCGGGGTGTTCTCGGCATTCCCGCGCGCACTCGGCGTGGCCATGGCGGCAGCGTGCATCGCGTACCTGGTGCTCTCGGTCGTGCGCTCTCGTCCCCTCGCGGTTCGCAGCTTCGAGCTCACCGTGCCGCGCCCGCCGATCGCGTTCGGTCAGGTGCTGCTCTCGAGCCTCGATTGGACGCTCGCAGCGGCGGTATTGCACGCGCTGCTTCCACCCGACCGGGTCCCGTTCGCGGCGGTGTTCACCGCGTTCATCGCTGCACAGCTCCTCGGTATCGTGAGTCACGTGCCGGGCGGCGTGGGTGTCTTCGAGTCCACGGTGGTGGTGCTGCTGCGCTCGCGCATCTCCGCCAGTGAGCTGGTCCCGGTGCTGATGGTGTTCCGCGCGGTCTACTACTGGTTGCCGCTGGCGACTGCGCTGGCGCTGCTCGGTGGTGACGAGCTGCGGGTCCGCCGCGCGCACGTGGCGCGAGCCCGCGCCGTGCTGGGTGCGCTCACCGCCGAGGTCACGCCGCGCATCCTCGCAGTGTTCACGTTCCTCGCGGGTGCAGTGCTGCTCTTCTCGGGCGCCACGCCCGCGGCTCACGGGCGCCTCGATGCGCTCACCAAGCTGGTGCCGCTCGGGGTCCTCGAAACGTCGCACTTCGTGGGCAGCATCATGGGCGTTGCGCTGTTGGTGCTCTCGCAAGGGATCGCGCGCCGCCTCGACGCCAGCCTCTACCTCGCCGTGGTGGCGCTGGGTGTGGGCGCAATCGCGTCGATCTTGAAGGGGGCGGACTGGGAAGAGGCGGTGATCGTGTCGCTGGTGCTGGGGGCGTTGCTGGAAAGCAGGCGTCGCTTCGATCGGCGCGCGGCGTTCTTCGCATCACGCTTCTCGGTGGGTTGGCTGGCCGCCACGCTCGCGGTGCTGGGATCGTCGATCTGGCTCGGTTTTTTTTCGTTCAAGCACCAGGAGTACTCGAACGAGCTGTGGTGGCAGTTCGAGATCGAGCAAGAGGCGTCGCGCTTCTTGCGCGCCACGGTGGGTGCCTCGGTGCTGTTGCTGGCGATCGGCGCGCGGCGCTTGCTCCGCCCCGCGGCGCCGGAGGTGGAGCTCGCCAGCGAGGACGACCTGAACGCGGCAGCGAGCGTGATCGCGAACGATGCCTCGTCGTCGTCGGCGCTGGCGTTGCTCGGTGACAAGTCGCTGCTCTTCAACGCGGCGCGCCGCGCCTTCGTGATGTACGGCGTCCAGGGACGCACGTGGGTGGCGCTCGGTGATCCCGCCGGGCCCGCCGACGAAGCGCCCGGCTTGATCCGCGAGTTCCTGGAGCGCTGCGACGATTACGACGGGAATCCGGTTTTCTACGAGGTCTCGAAGGAACGCCTTCACCACTACGCCGACTTCGGGCTCACCTTCGTGAAGCTCGGGGAAGAAGCGCTCATACCCCTCGACACCTTCGAGCTCGCGAGCCCGGCGGCCAAACAGCACCGCAACACGCTGCGTCGCCTCGAGAAAGAAGGCGCCACCTTCCGCGTAGCGCCGCGCGAGGAAGTTCCGGCCTTGCTCGATGCGTTGCGCGAGGTCTCGGATGACTGGCTCGCCCACAAGCAGGTTGCCGAGAAGGGCTTCTCGCTCGGCTTCTTCGATCCACACTACCTCTCGCGCTTTCCCATGGCGCTCATCGAGCGCGGCGGACGCGTGGAGGCCTTCGCGAACCTGTGGGCCGCGCCAGCAGGCGGTGAGCTCTCCGTCGATTTGATGCGGTTCCGCGAGTCTGCGCCCAAGCTCGCGATGGACGCGCTCTTCGTGCATCTCATGGTCTGGGGCAAGGCGAACGGCTTCACGCGCTTCAACCTCGGCATGGCACCGCTCTCAGGCCTCGAGACCTCCGCGATCGCTCCGCTCTGGACCAAGGTTGGCTTGTTCCTGTTCCGGCACGGCGAGAGCTTCTACAATTTCCAGGGCCTGCGCGCGTACAAGGAAAAGTACGCGCCGATCTGGGAGCCGCGTTATTTCGCGTATCCCGGTGGGCTCGCGTTGCCGCGGATCATGGCCGACGTGAGCGCGCTGGTGGCCGGCGGCTACCGCCGCATCTTCATGCGCTGAGCGCATGGCTCCGTTGCCGAGGCTCGATCACCCATCGGCGGTAGGGACGGGCGCGAGCCCGCCTAGGAACGGCGCATGACGCGGCGACCGGCCCGCGTCATTTCCCGCGAGCGAACTCCGCGAGCGCGCGCTCCACGGAATCGGCGACGTTCTCGAGCGAGCGCTCGGTAAACACCGTGAACGGTTCGTCCGCGCGCACGAACGAGCGCAGTAGCTCGGGCATCGCTGTCTGCTGGGTGGCGTGCTGCGCGAGCGCCCGCCCTTTCCGCTCGACGTCCTCGGTCGCGAGCGGGAGCGTGGCGTGCGCCAGCCCTCGCTCGGGGAACGCCGTCGGCAACGTGAGTGGCTGCCGCGAGTCCTGACGCTCGGGGGGCTGATCCCAGCCTGGGGGCCAGCCCGGCCAATGGATGAGGTACGCGAGCATGCGGGGAAGCGGCGCGTGCGCGCCGTCCGCCGTGTTCCGCCACGCGTCCACCGCCAGCGTCACGAAGATCCCCGTGGCGTGGTGATCGGGATGTTTGTCGAGAGGATCGGGAAAGGCGATCCGCGTGGGACGGGTCTCGCGCAGCACACGGCAAAGCTCGCGGACCAGCTCGGCGCCGTCGTACTTGGCGCGCCGATCGGCCGCTTCAGGGTAGGGCGGATGCTCGGCGCCGGTGGTCGGCGAACGCTCGGGTCGCGTGCGTGCCCAGTGATCGCGAAGCAGCGCGCGCAAGCCGCCGTCCGGGAAGCCCAGGGTTTCGCCCGTGGCTCGCGACAGCGGCGCCAGGCCCTCCGCGAGCGTGCGCTCCGCGTTCTCGGCTTCGTGGATGCGGCGTTCGCCGTACGCCACGAACTCGGCCGCGCGCGGGTGAAGCTCGCCCGTCGAATGCTCGACCGCTTCCACGTAGCCGTCGCCGGCGGTGACCCAAACGACGTGCACCGAACCGCCTGCCGCCAGCACGCGCTGGATGAGACCACCGGCGCCGAGGGTTTCGTCGTCGGGGTGGGGGGCGATCACCAGCAGCCGTTCGCCTTGCGTCACCTCGACGGTCGGCCCCGCTAGCGCGGACGTGTCGCGTGGCGGAGCGGAGCGGGGGGCGTTGGGTGGCGCGCTCGCGGGCGCGAGCTCGGGGGTGGCCGCGGCCTGTGGGTCTGCGCGCGCGTCTGCGCTCGAGTCCGCCGCGGCGCGTTGCGTCTCGCGGCGCGTGAGGCCGTCGCGGATGCGCTGAGCGAGCGCCGCGTAGTCACCGTCGAAATGATGCCCGCCGCTGGTTTGCACGCGCTCTGCCTTCGCGAAGGGTGCTGCCCGGCAGAGCGAGTCCGTGTCCTCCTCGCCGACGAAACACTGCAGCAGCGACGGATCGATCTTCTCCACCTCGGGTGCGATCGGATCGCCCGTTTCGGGCTCGTCTTCCTCTGCGCCGAGCCATTCGGTGATGTGCACCTCGAATGGGTTGCGGGTGCCGATGGCCATGAGCGAGATCTGCGCGATCGTGGCCCGGGCTTCTCGGGAGAGGTGGTTCATCGCCGCCGGCAGCACGTCCGCACCGAACGAGTAACCGATGAGCACCGTGCGTTCCACGCTCCACGCTCCTCGGTAGTGCCAGAGAATGCGCTCCAGGTCGCCGGCCACGCGCGCCGGGGACTTGTGCGTCCAGAAGTAGCGCAGGCTGTCCAGGCCCACCACGCCCACATCGCCTTGCGCGAGCTGCTCGGCGACTTGTTTGTCGATGTCGCGCCAGCCGCCGTCGCCGGAGAGAAAGATCGCCAGATAGCGAGGTGGCTTCAGAGACTTGAGCTCGATCAGGGGAAGGTCCGAGAGGTCTTCGGGTGCGGGCGAGTCGGCGAGGACGCGCTCGTCGAGCACCAGCGCCGCGAAGGCTCCCGTGCGCGGCGCGCTCGGATCGAGCGTCACCAGCGCCGCCTTGGGGATGCGCGGCATCAAGAACGCGAGCGCGGGATCGTTCTCGCGCCCAGCCACGCGCAGCCAGCCGGGCAGCTCGCGTTTCGGGCCGTACGCGAAGCCGCCGCCCACCAGCGGCCGAGCCGGGGCGCCCTCGCAGAGCGGCACACGCGTGGCGAGGCTGGGCGAAGGATCGAAGCTCACTGCACCCGCGACGGTGGCGGCGGGCGATTGCGCGAGCGCCGCGTACGCGAACGTGCCGGCGGCACCTCGGCCGGCGAGGATCGGCGAGCGATAGACCTCCGCTCCGCGCTGGCGTTGCAGCTCGTTGCTCAGCGCCTCCACCTCCGAGATCACGTAGTGACAGCCGTCAGAGCTCGCGCGGAGCTTTGCGAGGTAAGTGTCGAGGGACACGCCGACCACCACGGCGCCGCGGTCCACCAGCTCGTGCGCGACGTCGTCGTCGGCTGGCGACCAGCCGCTCGCGTCGGAGAAGAGAAAGACGAAGGCCCGACTCTTGTCGTCCGGCTCGAAGAGGCGGATCTCGCCCATGCGCGTGTTGCTTTCGAGGCGCCTGGGCTCGTTGCCCTCGTCGTCATCGTCGGCAGCACGCAACGGATTCGCGCGCGCGGCTGCGAACAGCAGCACCAGCGCCAGAATTCGCGTCAATCGGCGGCCGCGACTCGAAATCGCGGCCAGTGTCACGTTCGCACGCCCATGGCTCGTTCCCTGCCGTTCGTCGAGCCTCGCGTGACTCGGGTCCAGGACTCGATGCACGTCGTTCCTCGCTCGGTGCCGCGCCGTGGCCGGACGTCCTGATCGATGCGGGCGAGAGCCGCGTGGGGCGCCCGCCGGAGACAACGTGTCGTATTCGATGAGCCGGGGCCAGCGTCGAACTCCGACTCACGCGGAAACTCTCGCAGTTTCGCCATCGGCGGTGCTTCGGCCCACCGCGGCCGCGCGTGCGTCGCTGCGAGGGCGCTCGCCGCGGGCGGGACATGTGGCGAACTGCCACCGCGCACGGGTGGCAGAGCGCGAACGCGGCGTCGGATCTCACGAAGCGCCGGAGTGCGTGTACTCTTCCCGCCGTCTTGCGATGGTGGACGAGGAGGCGCCCGTCGTGTCGACCCGCGTAGACCCGCCGCAGCGATCGGCACCGGAGCCATCGGCCGAAAGCACGCCACGCGACGACGAGCGTGCGAGCGGAGCGCTCAGTGCCGAGGACTCGGCGCTCAGCTCCCACATCCTCACCGTCTCTGCGACGCTCGTCGGCGTATGCCTGACGGTCATCGGGCTCGTTCGCGTGATCGAGGAGCTGCGCAAGATCCAGGGTGTCGAAGACGAGCTCTTGGCACTCGACGCGCTGATCCTCCTCGTCGCCACGGCGTGCGCGTACGCGGCGTTGCGAGCACGCTCCGCGGCGCGATACCGCCGCTTGGAGCGAGCGGCGGATGCATGCTTCCTGATGGGCTTGGCGTTGATGACGCTGGTGTGTGCGCTGATCGCGTATCAGGTCATCTGAGGGCGCGGCGGGTTGCACGCGAGGCCTGTCCGAAGCGATCGCGTGGCTCGATCTTCGCGACGATGCCAGACTGACGTGAGTCGGCCACCACGACTCGCGCGAGGAGAGCGATCATGAAGAGCATCATCGGCGGACCACGACGCTGGCTGGGGATCGCTCTCGTCGCAGGTCTGCCGTGGGCCAGTGGATGCGCCGGCCTCGGCACCGCGCCCGCGGGGGCGCCGCATCCCGTGATGGATGCGCTCTTCGGCGACGTTCGAACCACCGAGTCGCTCGCGCAGCTCGCGGCGCTCGTCGAGCTCAGCGACGGTGAAGCGTTCAAGATCACCGACGTCGGCCGCGACGGGCGCACCAGTCATCATCTCGTGGCGATTCGCGACCGCGAGTCCCCACATCGCCACGACACCCACGACCTCCTCGTGTTCATCATCCGTGGCTACGGCACCATGCGCATCGGCAACGAATCGAGAGCCGTGGGCGAAGGGTCCGTGCTCTACGTCCCGCGAGGCACGGTGCACGCCTTCAGCAACACCTCCGGTGAGCCGGCCATCGCTTACGCCATCTACTCGCCACCCTTCGACGGCGTCGACAAAGTCCCCGCGGAGTGAGCGCGGTCTTCGCCGAGCTCGGCGTCACGCTGAATTCGGCGGCACAAACTCAGGCACGCCCCGGCGGGGTCCGATCGAGCAAGATGTCGATCGCCCACGACCAGAGGATCCGCTCGCCCCGCCACTCGGGAAGAATCGTGCGCGCGGCGATCTCCAGTCCCGCTTCGCACTGCTCGCGCTTCACCTCATCGACCGCATCCAAGCGCTCGTCGCCACCGAGCTCCGGTCCCTGAAGCCGAAACCCATCGCAGCGATCCCTCTCGACACGTCCTGACAACCAGAGCCGCGCTTTGTGGTCGCGATCCTGATCCTCGCTCCCGACGTTGTCTCACCTGGCGCATCGACCGGCACCGGACCGCTCCACCCACCACACTCCAGGGGAGACCCTCGCGACCACGCTTCTCGGCGGATCCAGCGCTCGAACCGTGCGTCCCAAGCCCTCCCTGTGCCGACAAGCCCAGCCGGTGCTCTCGACCGCGGGATCGTCCTCCCCAACAATCCCTATAGGGGAAGACGCTTATAGGCCTGGGATCACGTCCGTGCGCGCATCGCGTTTCTGGGCGGCGCCTTCCTCAGCGTTTCGTCGGAATTCGGCGTTGAGGTCGTTGCACACGACTCCGTTCGGCGTTCTGTCGTAGACCGCAAGTGTCGGGCATGGGGTCACTCCGGTACTTACCGGCCGGCGTGTAGGAGGGTCCGTGACCGCTCCCGCAGAGATGATCGACCTGCCGAAGATCATCTGTCGTTACTCGGACCGATTCCACCGACTCGGCGACAGCCTGCACCATGCGGCATCACCACTCGGCGCCTGGCTGCTGCTCGCCTTGTCCAGCCGCGCCGCGAGCGGGCGGCCACGCGAAGAGCTCACGACCATTCTCGGCGTTGATCCGGGAACTGCGGCGTCGTGGGCGGACCGGATGCTGGCGGCAGGTCACCGAGCCGTCGCATGTGCGGCGGCGGTCTGGGTACGAGAGGGACGCGACGCGGAGAGCCTCGCGCCTTTCCTTGCGTCGCTGCCAGCGTCTGTGGAGCGCGGGGTCGGCATCCCGCCGCGGTCGAAGCTCGATGCCTGGGCGCGAGAACACACGTTTGGTCTGATCCCGAGGTTCCCCCTATCTCCTGACCCGCGCGCGTCGCTTCTGCTCGCCAACGCGCTGGCCACGAAGGTGCGATGGCTCAAGCCGTTCGAGATCGCGCCAGCAACCGAGCTCGGAGCGCGAAGCGAATGGTCACGAGCGCTGAAGCGAGTGCTGCGCACATCGGACAACACGGATCACGTGAAATTCCTCGCCCGCACGGCAGCGGCCGGCGATGTGGCAGTCCATTCCGCATGGTCACACGGCGATGTACGCGTCACGTCGGTGATCGCAGCCCCGGATATTCCGCCACCGGACGTCATCGCGGTAGCACATGACATCGCCACGCGGCTCGGTGCGGGGAAGGTCGTCGACCGGCTCTCGCTTTACGAGCTACCGCTTGGAGAGACTTCGACTTGGGACCTCACGGAGCGAAAGATTCACACCCATAGGCCCGACGAGCGGGCTGAATCGTATTCCGCGCTACTCCCAGCGTGGGAAGCACAGAGCGATCACGATCTGCTTGGTCGTGAGCTTGGCTTCGAGCAAGCAGCTGGTGTACTCGCCCAGATCGCAGGTCTTCCACTCGAGGGCTTGGACGCGAAGCAATCAGCGCTGGCGCGCTACACTCGGCTCGGATTCGAGGCAGCGGCGGTCACCGCGATAGGCGCTCTCACAGGTATGCCTCCCCGGACACGCGGCATCGAGCGCCACGTCGAGCTGCGCTTCGGTCACCCCTTTGCGGTCGTTGCCACAACGTGGGATCAGAAGTGGAATGACGACGCTGGAAAGCTCCTTCCGGGTCCCTGGCACGGGGTCCCGGTGTTCTCGGCCTGGGTCGCCGACCCAATGGATCCGACAGCAGAGCCGGGCGAGGTGCTCGAAGATATGCCGGAGACATCCGGTGTCAGCCGCAGGCGGTCGCCTTTGTCTTGCCTGCTCGGGCGGTGACGCCGTAAGGAGAGCCCTTGCCCGTCGAGCGTGCACCCCGCGGCCCGCACCCGCGGCGGTCAGGTGACGCTCCGTGGTAGTCCGTGGCCGCTTCTGAGATCCGGGTTAGCAGGCGAGAATCAGGCATGGCACACGATCGTTTCGATCACATTTTCATCGAACCGTCGTCCTATGACGCCTCCTTCGCTTTCTATCGGGATGGCCTTGGTTGGGAGGTCGTATTCTCTTGGGGCGGCAATGGCGAGCCGCGCGGCGCTCGCCTGAGCTCTGGGGCAATGCATGTCGTCCTGGCAGAGACTCATCCTGCGCACGACCATTCGAAGTCCCACGGTATCAATGGCACCCGTCCCACCATGCACCTACAGGTCGAGGACATCGACGCTCGGTACGCCGAGCTCGATCGCCGGGGGCTCGCGCTCTTTCCGCCAGAGGCAACACACTGGGGTACTCGTTGGTTCGTGGCGCGAGACCCAGATGGAAACCTTCTTGCTTTTGAGCAGCGGACGGCCGACTACGGCTGAAGTCAGACGTTGGGCAGGGCCGGTGGGTGCAGAGATCCTCGGGAGAGCGCAACTCGTCTAGCGAAATGGACGGCGGGAGCGAGCCTTGAGTCGGCAGCCGTCAGGCAGCGCGCCGCGAAGTTGCCGAGACGGCAATCTCGTGGCCGCCCGCGGCGTAGCGCAGCAGCGACTCGTTGAACCAGCGGCTCGCCGGCGGCAGGTTCGCGAGGTGCTCGCGGCGCTCGCCCAGACCGAGCTGGATGAGGCGGGCCGTTTCCCGCTCGGCAGCGCGATGTAGCCGGCGCACGAGCTTCTCGTCGTCGGCGCGTTTCCGGCTATGGGGCACTTCGATCGGCTGGCCGCAATGAAACGAAAGCTCTTGCGGGATCGGTAGGGCACCGAGGCCCACGTAGATCGGTGTCAGGTACTTCTCGCCGAGCAGCCGCAGGATGAGCTGGCCGAGCTGCGAGCGACGGACGCGATTGCGGGTGAAGACCTCACGGTAGGTCTCGTCGATGCCGATGATCGCCATGGGCACGATCGGCGCGCCGGCGCGGATGGCCACGCGCACGAAGCCGTCGTGGCCTTTCCAGAAGAGCTTGTAGCGATCGGCGGCGGGTGCGAGGGCTTCACGGGCGCCACCCGGGCAGGTGTAGACCAGCTCCCCGCGGGTGAGCAGCTTGTGTGCCACGCCGGGCGTGCCCTGGCACGAGCCGAACGGGCGGAGCGCGCGGCGCTGAAACGCCGTCAGGAAGAGCACGCGATCGGAAAGCGTGCGCAAGGTGCGGTGGGCAATGTCGTGCACGCCGAGCAAGAGCGGCATCAGCTCGAGCCCGAAGAGCCCGTGGTTTGCGACGATGATCATCCCTCGCTCGGAGCGAAGGTGCTCGAAGCCGAAGAATCGCGGCCGGAAGTACGGACGGAGCACACGCGCAGCCGCGAGGGTGCGGGCGTAGCCGTCCTCGTCGAGCGTCCAGTCGAGCGCGTCGGGGTCGTAGGACATGCAGCGACTCCTCGGAGATGCAGAGTTGCCACGCGCGGGCAGCGTGGGCAACTCGCTTCCGGGCGGCTGCCGCCGGGGCGGGCTCGCGCCCGCCCCTACGGATTCGGTTGCGATGAGGGGAGCTCCGCCGCGTGTAGGAACCGCCCGGCGAAGCCGTCGCGAGAAACGCCGACGCGCCCGGGCAAGTAGCGCTGAGCCACCCCGAGAATGCGCTCGCGGTAGGCGAGGCTCGTCGAGCCGGGCTCGATCGCTTCCATGACGGCGGGCAGGATCGTCGCGCGGGTGCGGTGGCCATCGGGCGTGCCGTCGCCCTCGATGAAATGATCGATCACGACCGCATCGGCGCACGTGGCGATGCGCGCGAAGAACGCCTCGGGATCGGCGATCGGCAGCAGCGGCGAGACGGTGATCACCACGGCGACTCCTGCGGCACGAAGCCGTTCCGCGGCCTCGAAGCGCGCGGCCACGGGGCTCGCGTGCGGTGGCAGCCCCGCGAGGCATTCACGATCCGTTTCGATGGAAAGGTGCACGCGCAGCGCCGTGCAGGCGGCGAGATCTCGTAGCCGATCGAGGCGATCGAGGACGTGATGCGAATGCGTTTGCAGGATCAGCGCGTCCGGCGGCGACTCATGCATGGCTCCCAGCACGGCGGCGGTGATGCCGTAGCGGCGCTCCTGCGGTAGGAACGGCTCCGTCGAGCTCGACAGGAAGATCGCGAAGCGGCCACGCCGCGAGCGCGCCCATCGCCGCTCCCGCTCGACGCTCGCGAGATATGCCTCGGCTGCGTTCTCACGGACTTCCAGAAAGCTTCCCCAGCGCGCACCCCGCGTGAGCCAGCCGTTGTGCTGGACGTAGCAGCCGACACCGCAGAGCGAGCTACCCAGACTGCAGCCGCGATACGGCTGGAGCGAGTGCGAGCAAACGTCGTGAAGAAAGCCACTGGTGCGCGTCAGGACCTCGCGCACCCGCGTCGTGGTGACCTGCATGTCGTCGAGGGTAATGCGGCGTCGCGATGAAGGACGCTTGCGTCGTGACGCCAGCGCATCGAGATTGCCGGAAAGGGAGGAAGCGATGTGCCGCAACATCCGACCGCTCTTCAACTTCGAGCCGCCCGCGACCGACGAGGAGATCGCCGCCGCGGCGCTTCAGTTCGTGCGCAAGGTGAGCGGGTTCGGTAAGCCCTCGAAGGCGAACCAGGCTGCGTTCGATCGCGCTGTCGCCGAGGTCAGCGCCTCGGCGCGCATGCTCGTGGATTCTCTGGTGACGGCGGCGCCGCCGCTCGACCGCGACCTCGAGCGGGCCAAGGCCAAGGCACGCTCGGTGAAGCGCTTCGCTGCGGCGACCGGCGTATGAAAGTCAGGTGCCTCGCGAAGCGCGATCGTCGGGGATCGCGTGGAGGGTCGCGATCCGGCGCGAACGCGGGCGACTCTAGCCTGGATCATTCACGATCATCGCGCTGCGGCCGCGACGGACCGCGGCCCTCCACGCTTCTTGTACGCACGAACCGATGGAGGGCACGGGGCCTGCGGCCCCTGCTCCGTCGGCGCCGACGCGCTGTCGCGGGCACGAGCGAACGGCACTTGCGACGATCGCAGGTGTCCACGGGGCGATTCCTGGTGTCTGGACGCCGCGTTCATGAATCGATCGGGCTAGAAGCCGCAGCTACGGATTCGCCTCGATCCGACGCCATCAGCGGGCGACCTCGCGGTCGCCCCTACGCATCGAGCTTGCAGCCGCGTGAGGTCGTGGATGCTCGACCGTGGGGGCGCGCTTCACCCGCACTCGAGGGGGCGAACGGGTCAGGGGGCGACGGTTGTGACGGGCGCGGGCTTTGGGTCCGCGAGAGCGTGATGATTACGCCGGGCTCAGGATGACGATGGGAATCGTGCGGGTGGTGCCCTTCTTGTAGTCGATGTAGCCCGGATACATCGCTTCCAGCCGCGGCCACAGCGCGGTCGATTCTTCGGCAGTTGCTTCGGCGGCCTTCATTTGAAACGTCTTGCGACCGTGTTTCACGGTCGCGTCGGGCTTCGCTCGCAGATTGAGCCACCACGCGGGTGGCTTGTCCGAGCCGGCGTTCGACGCGACCACGATGAAGCGCTCGCCGTCGCGCATCGAGAGCAGCGGTGTGGTGCGCAGCTCTCCCGATTTCCGCCCCGTCGTGGTGAGCAGGATCATCGGGATGCCGCCGAGATTGGCGCCGATCCAGCCCCCGCTCTTGGTGTAGATCCAGCGATGGATCTTGGTGATGAACGCGAGCTGGCCGCGATTTCGCGGCCGGAAGATCTGCGCGAGGCTCATGCGAGCACCTGTGCGAGCAGCCGCTCGCGATGGAAGACGGGATCACCGAAGAGCATCTCTCCGAGCTTGGCGCGCTTGAAGTAGAGGTGCAGGTCGTGTTCCCAGGTGAAGCCGATGCCGCCGTGCACCTGGATCGCATCGCCGGCGCATTTGCGGAATGCCTCGGAGGCGTACGCCTTCGCTATGCTCGCCACGGTGGACGCGTCCGCGGCGCCGTTGTCGATGGCCCACGCTGCGTAATACGCGGCGGAGCGGGCGCTCTCGACGAGCAGCATCATGTCGGCGCATTTGTGCTTGATGGCTTGAAAGCTGCCGATCGGCCGCCCGAACTGGACGCGGATCTTCGCGTAGTCGACGCTCATCTCGAGCGTCTTGCCGGCGCCGCCCACCATCTCCGCGGCCATGCCCGCGGCCGCACGGTCGAGCATGCGCGAGATCAGCGGCCAGCCGTCGGGATTGCCGCCCACGAGCGCGTCTTCCCCGACCTTCACCCCCGTGAGCGTCACGTTGGCCACGCGCCGCGTGCCGTCGACGGTCTTCATCGGCTCGATGGCGAGGCCCTTGGCGGCACGCTCCACGACGAAGAGGGCCACGCCGGCGCCGAGCTTCGCTGCAACCAAAAGGAAGTCCGCCACGTGCGCGTCCAGCACCGCGCATTTTCGCCCCGCGAGCGTGTAGCCCGTCTTGGCCTTGCGCGCTTTGGCCTCGATCGATGCAGGCGCCCAGGCGCCGCCTTCCTCCCACACCGCAGCAGCGCCGACGGCGCGCCCGGCCGCGATCTCGGGAAGCCAGCGCTGCTTCTGCGCTTCGCTGCCGCCGTCCGTGAGCGTCAGCCCTGTGAGCACGGCGGTGCTGAAGAACGGCCCCGGCAAGAGCGCGCGCCCCGTCTCCTCGAGCACCACCGCGAGATCGAGGAAGCCGAGGCCGACGCCGCCGTAGGCCTCGGGTACCGCGAGCGCGGGCCAGCCGAGCTCCACGATCCTGCTCCAGAGCTCGTCGCCGTAGCCTCGCGGATCGTCGAGCAGCGCGCGCAGCTTGGCACTCGCGCACTCTCGCTCCAGGAACGTGCGCGCCGTGTCCTTGAGCAGGCGCTGATCGTCGCTGAGATCGAAGTTCATCGCGTCATCCCTTCGGCAATCCGAGCACGCGCTCGCCCACGATGTTGCGCTGGATCTCGCTGGTGCCGGCCTCGATGGTGTTGGCGCGGGCACGCAGGAAGCCGTAGATCCAGCGGCCTTGATCCACCGCGCCGGGGTTGCCGTGTGGCACGAGCCCCGCCGGTCCCGCGAGGTTCACCGCCAGCTCCGTCATGCGCTGGCTGAGGTCGGTCCAGAAAAGCTTGCCGAAGGAACCTTCGGGCCCCGGGATGCCGTCGCGGGCGATCTTCGTGAGGCTGCGGTAGCTGTTCCAGCGCATGATCTGCACTTCCGAGTAGCAGCGCGCCAGCTCTTGGCGAATGGAGTTGTCCTCGAGCGCGGCCTTGCCGCGCACTTTCACGCGTCTCGCCAGCTCGATCACCGCCGCGAGTGTCAGCTCGAGGCGAACCTGTACCGAGATTGCCAGCGTGCCGCGCTCGTGGAGCAGCGTGGTCATCGCCGTGTCCCAGCCGCCGCCGAGCCGGCCCAGCAAGTTCTCGCGCGGCACGTGGACGTTGTCGAAGAAGACCTCGCCGAATTCCGCCTCGCCGGTGATCTGCACCAGCGGGCGAACCGTCACACCCGGCGTGCTGAGATCGACGAGCAGGCACGAGATGCCGGAGTGGCGCTCGGACGCGGGATCGGTGCGCGCGAGGAGCAGGATCCAGTCCGCATACGGCCCGAGCGTGGTCCACACCTTCTGGCCGTTCACCACGAAGCCGTCGTCGCGAACGTCGGCGCGGGTCTTGAGGCTCGCCAGGTCCGAGCCGGAGTTGGGCTCGGAATAGCCTTGCGCCCAGATCTCCTCACAGCTCAGGATCTTCGGCAGGAAGCGCCTTTTCTGCTCCTCGGTGCCGTGGGCGATGATCGTCGGCCCGACCATGTTGATGCCGATGACGTTGATGATCTCGGGGGCGCGCTGGCGAGCGATCTCTTCGTTGAAGATCACTTGCTGCATGATGGTCGCGCCGCGTCCGCCGTACTCCTTGGGCCACGCGATGCCCGCCCAGCCCGCGTCGAAGAGCGTGCGCTGCCACCCCTGAAGGAAGCGCACGCGCTCGTCGAACTGCACCACCTTCTCGAGCAGCTCGCCCTCGGCCCAGCCAGGGGGCATGTTGCTCGCGAGCCAGCTCCTGAGCTCGCTGCGGAAAGCGGCCTCTTCGGGGGAATCGAGAAAGTCCACGGGCTTCTCCCAGCAGCGAGCGCGGCTCGTCGCGGTCAATGCGGATCGGAATCGGATCGTTGCTCGAGCTTCGGTGGCTCGATCGGCTCGATCGCGCCCTCCGGCTCATGCTTCGGCCGAAGCAGCGACGCCAGGATCGCGAACCCGAGCAGAAGCCCCACCACCACCAGCGATTCGCCGGTGGTGATCTCGAACACGTCGTGGAGCACCATCTTGGCGCCGATGAAGCCGAGCACCAGACCGAGCCCCACGTTCAGGTACTGGAACTTGTCGATCGCACCCGCGAGCAAGAAATAGAGCGCGCGCAGGCCGAGAATCGCGCAAATGTTCGAGGTGTAGACGATGAATGGGTCGGTGGTGACGGCGAAGATCGCCGGGATCGAGTCGATGGCGAACAGCACGTCGCTGAACTCGACCGTGACCAACGCCACGAGCAGCGGCGTGGCGTGACGCACGCCGTTCACGTTCACGATGAAGCGCGTGCCGTGGAACTCGTTGAGCGTCGGCATGAGCTTGCGGAACAGCTTGAGCCCGATGTTGCGCTCCGGATCGATGTTCTCGTGCTGGCCACGCAGGAGGTTCACGCCCGTGTACACGAGCAGCGCGCCGAAGACGTAGAGGATCCACTCGAACCGTGCGATCAGCACCGTGCCGAGCGCGATGAAGAGACCGCGCATCACCAACGCGCCCAGGATTCCCCAGAACAACACCCGCCGCTGGAGGGCCTTCGGTACTCGGAAGTAGCCGAACAGGAACAGAAAGACGAACAGGTTGTCGACCGAGAGCGATTCCTCGATCAAATACCCGGTGAAGAACTCGAGCCCCTTCTGCTCTCCGAAGCGCCACCACACGAACGCGTTGAACGCCAGCGCCAGCGACACCCAGAACGTGCTCCAGCCGAGCGCCTCGCGCGTGGTCATCTCGCGGGGTTGACGCTGCAGCATCACCAGGTCGATGACGAGCAACGAGACGACCGCGCTCGTGAAGCCGATCCAGAGAGCAGGAGTGCCGATCGTTTCGACCATGAGGGTTCCGCGTGGGGAAGGGAGAGCGCAGCGTGCGCTCGCGGGACGCGATTGGCCGGGCAAGTTGGCGAAGATCCCCGCGCGCGGCAACGACTCGGACGGCGCGCACGACAGCGCCCGCGATCCGCTGCGGGCACGGGATGGTGTTCCGCGAGTGCCCGTTGCTCGACCCGCCGCTGGCACGGCTCGCGCGCCAGCGCGTCGTCGAGGCCGTGCTTCTCGATGCGCGAGCGAAGCTGCACGCGTGTGAGCCTTCGCGCGCCGCGAGTCTCGAGGAACGGGCAGCGACCGGCTCGGCTGCGGCGAACCGCCGCCGAGGGACTCGCCAATCGCATGCGAATCCCTCGCGGGCCCTCTGGATCACGCGTGTTCCGCGCTCGAGCCTGCACTCCAGCGCACGATCTTCAGGTCGAGCACGAAGACCGCGTAGAGCACGGGTACCAGCACCAGCTCGACGACCGTGGCCACCAGCAGGCCGCCGATCTGCGCGTAGCAGAGCGGCTCCCAAAGTGGACCGCCGTGCATCGCGAGCGGCACCAGGGCGAGCACGGTGGCACCCACGGTGATCGCCACGGGGCGCAGCCGCGCGATGCCGGCATCGAGCAGCGATTCGAGAAGCGGCTCACCCTGCTCGTGCATCTCCTCGATGAAGTCGAAGAGCACGATGACGTGGCTGACGATGACGCCGATCAGGCTGATGAGCCCGAGGAACGCCATGAAGCCGAACGCGGAGCCCATCACGAGGAGCGAGACCCCCATCACGATGGCAGGGTAGACGAGCGCGAGGGCCAGGCGCGACCGGAGCGCGTGCCGCTCCTCGAGGTAGTCCGCGAGCCGAGCCATCACGCGCGGCAATTGCCCCGAGGCCTCGCCCGCGGCCACCAGCGTGCGGTACAGCTCGGGAAAGACGCCCGGGAAGGCCTCCAGCGCCTTGGCGATCGTGGAGCCGGCCATCACCTCGCCGCGCAGGGCCGCGAGCACCTGCCGCTCGCGCTCGGCCTCGGCCTGCTCGATGAGGGCGTTGAAGGCCTGCTCGACGGTGAGGCCCGCCTC
>CAYVDO010000023.1:0-35492 GCA_964450125.1 uncultured bacterium | reverse complement strand
AGTCCAGGTGATCGCGCGACCGTGGCGCGAGCACGTCGCGCTCGCAGTAATGGCCGCCATCGAGGCGAGCGCACGCAGTCAGGCGGACCATCCGTGACTCACGAGCCTCTGGACGACCTTCGCCGCCGAGCGCTGACCCGCACCGCGCCGGCGTTCGTTGCCTGCCCGCACGGCGGCTGGCCAAACTCGGCACGCCCGAGAGGCCCGCTTCGTGTCCATCGCCGCCGATCGTTCCGCCTCTCGCCCCGCCTGGCTCAACCGCAACGTCGTCGCGGTGGGGCTGGTGAGCCTGCTCACCGACGCCGCCAGCGAGATGGTGCTGCCGCTCCTGCCGATCTTCCTGACGTCCACGTTGGGAGGCGGTGCCATGGCGCTGGGCTGGATCGAGGGCCTGGCCGACGCGGTGGCGAGCGCACTCAAGCTCGTGTCCGGCCGATGGGCGGATCGCCTCGGCCGCAACCAACCGCTGATGCTCCTCGGCTACGGCATCTCCACCCTAGCGCGGCCGTTCGTAGCGATCGCTACGGCGCCGTGGCACGTGCTCGCGGTGCGCGTGACCGATCGCGTGGGCAAGGGCCTGCGCTCGAGCCCGCGCGACTCGCTGCTCGCGCATGCGGTGCCCGCAGCCGAACGCGGCGCGGCGTTCGGCTTCCACCGTGCCATGGACCACGCGGGCGCGGTGATCGGCCCCACGATCGCGTTCCTGGTGCTTCGATTCGTGAGCAGCGATCTGCGCCATCTGTTCCTGCTTTCGGCGATTCCGGGCGCGCTCGCGGTGCTGGCGATCGTCGCCGGCGTACGCGAGCACGACGCCGCGCTCGAACCCCAGCCACACACGACACCGACGCCACGCTCGGATTCCCGCGAGCTCTTCCCTGCCGCCGAGCGCGCCGCGCTGACCTCACTCCTCATCCCGCTCGCCATCTTCACCCTGGGCAAGGCGAGCGAAACGTTCCTGCTGCTCAAGGCGGGCGCCCAGTCGGCGAGCCTCACCACGCTGCCGCTGCTCTGGATCGGGCTGCACGTCGTGAAGTCGGCGTGCTCGTTTCGCGGCGGCGTGCTGAGCGATCAGTTGGGACGCGCGCGCGTCATCGGCACGGGCTGGGCGCTGCACGTCGGGATCTACGCGGCCCTCGCGTTCGCGAGCTCGCGGACGTCGGTCTGCGCGCTCTTTCTCGCGTACGGCATTCCCGCGGGGCTCACCGAGGGTGCCGAGAAGGCGTTGGTCTCGGCGCTCGCTCCCAAGCGCGGCCAGGGCACCGGCTTCGGCTGGTATCACCTCACCCTCGGCGCGAGCGCGCTCATCGCGAGCGCGGGGTTCGGGATGCTGTGGGACGCCTTCGGTCCCCGAGTGGCGTTTTTGACTGGCGCCTCGCTCTCGGCGATCGGGCTGGCCCTCTTCCTTCGACTACGCCCCGATCGACACGTGCGCCACTGACACGGCGCGCTCACGCACCGCGTCCCCGCGGGTAACGGTACGCACGAGATGAAGGTGTGGCCGCAACCCGGCCGCCATTCGCTGGGGCACACCGGGAACGTGCGATAGTCGGCGCGAACCCTCGATCTCGTCGCGCGCTCGCCGCAACCTCGCGAGACGACGCGAGCATGGAGCACACATGCCCTATCGCGTCATCCAGTGGGCTACCGGTAACGTCGGCAAGCTCTCGATCCAGGCCATCGCGCGCCATCCCGAGCTCGAGCTGGTGGGTGTGTGGGTGCACGACGACGCCAAGGTCGGCAGGGACGCCGGTGAGATCGCCGGCATCGCCCCGCTCGGCGTCGCGGCCACCAACGACGTGGAAGCGCTCCTCGCGCTCGACGCCGATTGCGTCATGTACTGCCCTTTGCCGTGGCAGGTGGACGAGATGTGCCGCATCCTCGAGGCGGGCAAGAACATCGTCACCACGTGCGGCTACCACCATCCCTACATCCAATTCCCCGAAGCCACGGCGGAGCTGGAAGCGGCTTGTCAGCGCGGCGGTGTCTCGCTGCACAGCTCGGGAAGCAATCCAGGCGGCGTGAGCGAACGGTTTCCGCTCACGTTCAGCGGCTGGTGCAGTCGCATCGATCGGCTGGTGGTCACCGAGTACGGCGACTGCCGCCACTACGACACGCCAGGAATGATCTTCGAGGTGATGCTGTTCGGGAAAACCGAGGCCGAAGCGCGCGCGGGATTCATGCTGGAGATCCTGAAGCGCTGCTTCTACGAATCGCTCGACATGGTGGCCGCAGGGCTCGGCGTGCGGATCGATCGCTACGGCTTCACCCACGACGTCGCACTGGCCCGCGAGCCCATCGAGACCGCTGCCGGCACCATCGCGGCCGGAACCGTCGCCGCCCAGCGTTTCACCTACTCCGGAATCGTGGCTGGCGGCCCGCACCTCGAAACGCGTCAGGTGTGGGTGATGGACGACCTGCCGTTCACGCGCTTCGACCGCCCGTGGGAAGGCGATCGCCTCGACGGCTGGAACATCCACATCGAAGGTGATCCGTCCTTCGACGTGAACATCGACTTCCCGGCCCACTACACCGGCCGGCAGCGCACCCGCGACGGCATGATGGCCACCGCCGTCCACTGCGTGAACGCGATCCCCGCCACCTGCCGCGCCACGCCCGGCATCCGCACCTATCTCGATCTACCCATGATCACCGCCCGCGCCGGGCTCGTTGGGCGGTGAGCCGCGCGGCTCACTCCCCCCCTGCCGCGGCCAAGGCGGCATCGAACGCCGCCACCAGGCTCGGCGGGTGCACCTTCGCGGGCAGGCCCTTCACCAGCTTGGCCCGGCAGGTGGCGTCGAACCGCTGCCGGCTGCGCATCGGGTCGAAGTCGCGCTCCTCGTTGAAGTAGAAGGGACAATCGCCGGCGCCGCGCTCGTGCATCGGGTCGGTGTGTGTGGCGGTGTCCAGCAGCTTCGCGGCCAAGCTCGAAATCAGCTCGTTGCCGAGCACCTGTTGCATGAGCGGACCACGCCGCGGGATGTCGAAGCCTGCCACCGAAAACACCAGCACACGCTGGTCCTCGGCATCGCTCCACCACGAATAGAAATCGTCGCCGAGCTCGTCGTCGGTGAGCCATCGGTCGGTGATCGCGATCAAGTAATCGACACCGATTTCCTGGGGCTTTCCTTTGATCCGCTCCATGAACGCCGCGGCGTTCAGGTAGGTGCGGCCTTTCGCGCTCTTCTGGTTCCACACACCCAACGGCGCGACCAGCGTGACGCGCTCGAATTCGATGCGCTGTTGCGCACGGCTGAGCCGATCGAGCAACGCGTCGATTCCGATGAAGGTGTGCGTGAGGTCCGCAACACCCACACGCAGCACCGGATGCGCGGCGGCGCTCGGAGCCCGCCTGCGACGGGCGGTGCTCGCCGTTTCGGAATGCGTGGGCTCGGGTCGTGGCGCACTCAGCGGCACCATGCGGGGCTGACACAGGCGGTAGCTCGGATCGCGGGCGTAGAGCACCGGCACCGCGGCATCGATCGAGTCGCCACCGAGCGCGTAGCCGAGAGCAATCCTCGCCTCACGGGCGGCCTCGCCGAGGGTCGCACCCGTGGCCAGCGACCAATAGAAATGCTCGGCGAACGCCACCGCCGATGGATCGAGCACCGGGTACTGGTTGGCCACCACGGCAGGCAAGCCCGCTTCCACGAGCGCTTGTGCAACACCCCGGTTCAGCGACTCGTAGTCGTCTTCGGCGGTGTCGCACGCGTTCAGAAACACGAGCCGGGCGCCGCGACCGCACAAGATCTCGCGCAACTGCTGGATGCGCACCGGCTGCATGTGACCCACGGCGTCGGTGAAGATGAGCGTCCCGGCCGCCGCTTCCTCGTCGAACTCGCCGTGGCCGATGAAGTGGATCACGTCGTAGCCGCGCCGCTCCTCGCGATCGGAACCGCTGCGAGCCGCACTTCGGTCACGGTTCTCGCGCACCGCGCCTTCGAGCTTGCGATGCAAGCGTGCGGCCGTGACGTTCGTCAGCACGTCGACGGTCACCAGCTTGCTCTGCATGAGCCGGCGAAAGCCGGCGAGGATCTGATCCAGCTCGTCTTGCGATGAGAGCACCGGCGCGTCGAGGGGTTGCGCGACCACCACCAGAATGCGTAGCGGGTCGTCCCCGTCGAGGGGAGTGAGGCGCTCTGCCGGCACGGTGGTGAGCACGTTCCGAACGAGGTGCACCTCTTCGGTGACCAAGAACTTCTTGCGGTCCGGATCGACGGTGAGCTCCCACGGCAATGCCGCCAACCACGGAACCGCCGAGGTCACCACCACATTGAGCGGCCGCTCGCGCTGCTCCGAGCGAGCCACGTCGTAGAGCCGCTTGATTCCGCCCACGAAAAGCGCGTCGAAAAGATCGACCCCGAAGCGCTTGAGGTCGGCCGCTGACGGCGGATCCGGCACCCGCCCGGTTGCGGCATCCGGCTGACTGGTCAGCAACCGGCGGATGCGGTGATGCATGTCGATGATCCGCCGGAAGCGATCCCCGGGACCATCGGCCTTCGCGATCGCACCGGCGTTGCCGTGCGAAGCCGCTGGCTTGGTACGCGCTGCGCGGCGCTCCTTCGCGCGGGCCCGCAGCTCGGCCGCGTCGTTGCGCGTGGGGAAATCCGCGAGCGTGCGAGCGCCGTTGTACATGCCGAGGATGCGGGCGCGGCGTGACGTGTCCTCGCCTGGGCGTGGCGGCTCCTCCAGGATCATCAGGTGCAGGACGTCGTCGCCGACGAAGCGGCTGGGGAAGGTCACCGACGACGATCCGCTCGTCTCGGCGGCGCCTGCGCGCGGCTCGGCGTGCGGGGCGTTCCCACTCGCTCGCGCTTCGCTTGCCGAGCGATCGCCGAGCGTGAGGGTCGACGAAGGCGCCACGCCGCGTCGCGCGAGGCGCGTCGGCAACGGCCGATCCGGGTCGAGGACCTCGATGGTTTGGGCCTTCCCCGCGAGCCGAGCGGCGATGAACTCCGCCGCCGCCTCGTGCCGGAAGAAATCGACGTGACTCACAGGCTCGCCGCTCGTAGTCCGCAAATTGCCGCCCGGACCGAAACAGCCGATGCGCTCGGGCGGGATCGCGCTGAAGCTGTCGTCGACCCGCCAACCACCTGCCGTGGGCACGACCAGATCGTTGGCGCCATCGAAGAACCGATCGATGCCGGCGTCGAGGAGTTTCGTGAGCACGCCACTCGCGGGCTCGTAACTCGAGCACAGCGCCGAGTACGCCGAGAGCGGCGGTCCCGGGGGCGCCTCGAGGGCGTGCAACGTTGCGCTGTCGCGATCCATCACCGCGACTCCGCGCATCGCCGGGATCACGTTGGACGCAAGCCACACGATGCCATTGGCGAGCAACTCGGGCAGCGTGGTCCACGGGTTGTCCGGGAGGATCTCCAGCAGATTCGCGAGCAGCCCGAAGGTCTGCTCGTAGCGACCGGGCGTAGCGAGCGGCGTTCCCGCGTTCGGCGACGCGACCAGGACCGCACGGCCCAGCCGGAAGCGATCGGCCTTGGCGCCGAAGAGGTCGTGTCGCTCCACGGCGTGACGAAGCACGAGGCCGCCGCGCGAGTGGGTGACGACGTCGAACGAGCAGCCACGCTCGGGGAGCGCCTCGAGCAGATCGCGGACGTTCTCCTCGGGCTCGTCGCTGATCGTGTAGTGGTTGAAGGCGAAGATTCGATCGCCATAGAGCGGGCGCACGGCATCGAAGAAGCTCGTCCGGGCCAATGGGCCGAAGGCTCCGGCGGCGTTGGAGAAGGTGCCGTGGATCAGAAGCAGCGAGCGGTCGCTGACGTCGATCTCGCTCGGCGAAGCGTGCGCGAGCTTCAATCCGTCGGAGGTGACGACGACTCGATGCCAACCCGTGGTCAGATCGCGCGCCTTCCAGAGCAGCCGCTCTCCACCTTTCGCGAGCAGCTCAGCCGCAACCCGCCGCGCGGCGTCGATGGCGGGCTCGGTGATCTTGACCACCAGGAACTTGAGCGCCGCGGACACGATGCCGCGCGTCTGGCTCTCGGCCAGCGGCGTCTCCACGCGAAATCGCAGGCTCGCGCTCGCGCCTCGTGCAACTCCGCGTGCGCCGCCTCGCGACGGCGACGACGCGAGCACCGGCGCGTGGAACGTGACCGCGCCCGAGGGATGTCGCACGGCGATGAGCGCGCTCTCCCCCGCAGCCGCGTCCACCTCGAGATCGACCACCCGATCCGCGAGCCCGCGCCGCGCGGGCGCCTGCGCGACCTGGTGAACCTCCTCGACGGACACGCCGTCGAGGAGAATTTCCTGCGGCAGCACCGAGTCGGCGGCCGGACCGGCGCCACGCGTCGCACCTCGCGCCCGCGCGCCACGCGCGGTCGTGGTGGAGGTGGGAACGACGCTCCACACCTGGTCGTTGAGGATGCGCAACATGAATCACTCCTCACGGGTGCGGCAGGGGAAGTCGGGCACGATCAGCGCACGTCACCCAGGACGTGTTCAGATCGTAAACGGAGACTGCGCCTCGAACGCCGTGCTGCGCACACCGGCGCGGTAGAAGTTCGGCGTCTGATCGGCAGGCATGCGCGCCGCGATCGCGTCGCGGAAGCGCCTGTGGCTGCCCTTGAACTTCCCGTTCTTCCACACCGTTCGCAGATTCTCGGTGAAGAGCCCGTTGCGGTCGCCGTCGCGCGAGAGCTGGTTGTCCATGCAGCCTGAGACGAGCAGCACCGAGGCCTTCACCTTCGCCTGTGCGGCAGGAGGGTTCGCCTTCTGGATCGCCCGGTACGTCGACTTGTGAGCGGCCTCCACTTTCGCGCCCACGTCGGGTGGCATGAGCCTCACCCGCGGTCCACCGGAAAGAAACGCAGGCATCGCGCGCACCACCGTGCCGCTGTGGCAGCTATCGGAGAGAACGAAGATGCGGACCCCCGCCTTGAAACGTCCGAATGCCGCGTAGAGCTCGTCGTCCACGAGCTGGCGATCGAAGAGCACCCAGGTCTCGTCGCGACCGTCCGTGTCGTCGCCGTTGGTGTCGCGCACCTGACCACCGTGACCCGAGTACGTCAGCAGGAACAGGTCGCCTTTCGCGAGCTTCTTCGCCGCCGCGGCGATGCCAGCGAGGACCGCCGTCGAGGTCGCGTCTTTTGTCAGCAGCTTCTGGGTCGAGAAACGCCGTTTCTTCGCGATCGCCTGCATGTCGTTGGCGTCGAACTCGCACGCCGTGAGCGCTCCATCCCACCCCTCGTACTGGGCTGGATCCACTTGATTGAGACCGATGTGCAGCGAAATGCCCTTCGCCATGGCGGCGTCTCCTCCGGTCGTTCGTAGGTGAATATGATCTTTTCAAACTCTGGAAACCACTTAGACCAGTGCGCGGGCGGAGTCAATCCAACGGACCTGCCACGCCTCTCTCCGCCAGCGGGTAGCACGGCCCTGCTCTCGACTCGCGCCCCGGTTGCGAGCGATCCTCCCGGGCTCCGCCGTTCCCCGGCCCGAGGATCTCGACACTCATGAAGCTCGATCAGGAAGCCGCCCGCCGCCGCACCTTCGCGATCATCTCGCACCCCGACGCGGGCAAGACGACGCTCACCGAGAAGCTCTTGCTCTATGCCAACGCCATCGAGCTCGCCGGCTCGGTGCGGGCGCGGAACGCGCCGCGCCACGCCATCTCCGACTGGATGAAGATGGAGAAGGAGCGCGGCATCTCGGTGACGTCGTCGGTGCTCCAGTTCGAGTACGACGGGCGCGCGCTCAACCTGCTCGACACTCCCGGCCACGCCGACTTCTCCGAAGACACGTTCCGCGTCCTCGCCGCCGTGGACTCGGCGGTGATGCTGATGGACCACGTGAAAGGCGTCGAGCCGCGCACCTTGAAGCTCTTCGAGGTGTGCCGCATGCGCCGCCTCCCCGTGGTCACGTTCATGAACAAGCTCGATCGCGAAGGAATGGAGCCGTTCGAGCTACTCGACGACGTGAGCACCAAGCTCGACCTCAAGGTGGCGCCGCTCACGTGGCCGATCGGCATGGGGCGCGACTTCCGCGGCGTGGTGGACATCCACTCCCGCGAGGTCACGCTCTATGACGCCGCCCACCACGGCAGCCGTGTCCTCGCGGCCAAGCGCATGCCGTGGGCGGAGGCGGAGCCCTTCGTCGGCGAGACCCACTTTCGCCGCGTGAGCGAAGAGCTCGAGCTCCTCCTCCACGCCGGTGAGGCGTACACCAGCGAAGGATTTCTCTCCGGCGAGGTGAGCCCGGTGTTCTGGGGCTCCGCGGTCACCAACTTCGGCGTCGATCGCCTGCTCTCGTTCGTCGCCGAGCACGCGGCGGCGCCAGGGTCTCGTGCGACCGAGGACGGCGAGACCATCGCACCCGACGACGAGCGCATGAGCGGATTCGTGTTCAAGATCCAAGCGAACATGAACCCCAAGCACCGCGATCGCATCGCCTTCGTTCGGATCGTGAGCGGGCACTTCGAGCGCGGCATGGACGTGACCGTCGGCCGCTCGGGCGAGACGCTCAGGCTCTCGAAGCCGCACAGCTTCCTCGCCGACGAGCGCTCGATCGTGGACGAGGCCTGGCCGGGCGACATCGTGGGCGTGTTCGATCCCGGCAAGTTGCGGGTCGGCGACACCATCGCCGAAGGCCGCCGCATCCGCTTCGGCGAGATCCCGAGCTTCGCGCCCGAGCACATCGCACGGCTTTCCATCAAGACCTCGATGAAACGCAAAGCCCTCGACGCCGGCCTCGATCAGCTCAGCCAGGAAGGCGTGATCCAGCTCTTCTTCAAGAGCCGCGAAGACCGCCGCAGCCCGATCCTGGGCGCCGTCGGGTTGCTGCAGTTCGAGGTGCTGAAAGAGCGCCTCAAGAACGAGTACGACGTGGATGCACAGATCGAGCTTCTACCCGGCCGGCTCGCGCGCTGGGTCAGCGGCAGCGCCGAAGCGCTCGCGTGGCTCGAAGATCGCTCCGACAACTACACGATGCTCGAGGACCGCCACGGCCATCCCGTGGTGCTGGTCAACTCACCCTTCCACCTCGACTACGCCCGACGCAACGCCCCCTCGATCGAGCTCCACGAGATCGAGCCCAAATAGCCACCGCTGCGCGGTGGTCGAGGCTCAGCAAGCGGCCGCACCCAGCGCGGCGCTCCAACGGCAGAGATCGGGTGCTTCGAAGGGCTCTCGAAACAGACAGTTCGACACGACCAACCCTTCGCTGCAGTGGACGGCGCGATCCGAGGAGATGCCGGACGGGAACGAGAGGTTCGGATTCGTCCCGCCGATCTCACGAATCGGTGCCACGTCACCGCTGTCGTCCTGATCGAATCCCAGCACCGAGTCGACCGCGAAGCTGTTCGTGCCATTGTCGCCGATCAGCATCTCGCCGCTCGCGGTGACGATCAGCCCGATGGGGAATTCGAGGCCGGTCGACGCACCGGAAATCGTTCGCAGCCGCGGGTCGTTACCGCTCGCGGTGCGCGCGTACGTGACGATCGCCTGCGCCACGTCCACGACGATGAGCTCGTCGCGCTCGAGATCCACGAACATTTGGCGGGGATTGAAGGGCGCGAAGGTGCCATCGAGCGCTCGCTTGGGCGTGGCGTCGCCGGAAGCAGTCCGGTCGAAAACGGCGACCTCTTTCGGGGAGCCGAACCCATCGCTCACGTAGACCTCGTCGTGAACGAGATCGACCAGCACGCGGTTTGGGCCCGAGAGCCCGGTGGTCGGACCGGTGATGGAGCGCTTGGGGGCCGTGTTACCGGCAGCAGTGCGGTCGTAAACGAGCACCTTGCCGTTGTCGGGGCTCGCAACCCAGAGCTCGTCGTTCTCGACGTCGAGCGCCACTCCGCCGAGAAAGCTCGTGAGCTCGGTTGCCCCACCCGAGAGCGTTCGCAGCGGGGCGGCGTTGCCACTCGCGTCCATGTCGAAGACCAAGACGGACGCGTTGATGTTGGCGACGAAAATCTCTCGATGCGCGAGATCGAGCGCCAATCCGGACGCGCCGGAGAGCGTGGTCGCGCCGCCTTCGATCGAGCGCAACGGAAGCACGTCGCCGTTGGCGCCGTCGGCGAAGACGCGGATGGCGGTCGAGGTGAGAACGAAGATCTCGGCGCGTGCGGTGCCGGTGCAGATCAGGAGCGCCACACACGGCAAGCATCGGAAGAGGCAGCCAATCACACCGCGCTGGTCGATCATCGAAGGGCTCATCTTTTTCTCTCGGCTGCACTGCGCAGCGCGCGTCGTTCGGGAAACAACGACCATCATGGGCTCAGCCACCGTGCGAGTCCAGGCTGGCGATGGGAAATCGTGTGAAGCGCATGGCAACTACCGGCGGAATGAGTCGTGATCTCGCGCCGCATCCCCGCCTCGCGCGAGCTCGTCATCCCGAGCCTCGGCCCGAGCCCGTCGCGCGGACGATGAGCCCATCTCAGAATGAGAGCTCCTGCAATCGATGCAGATCGATCGCGTTCCGCACGTCCGGCAGCGACAGCAGGACCCGATCGGTGTGCGCGAACTGTCCCAGCTTGCGACGCGCGACCTCCACAGGAACGCCGAGCTCCCGAGTCGCCCTCACGAAGCACTCCAGCAACACCGGTGTCGACACCACGCCCGACTTCGCCCTGCGAGCCTTCGCCAGCAGGCCCAACGCGCGCCGCGGCCTCCTGGGCGAAGCGCGGTCGTCCGTGTAGATCAGGACGCTGCTGTCGAAGAAGCTACGAGCGCTCGGGAATCTGGTCACGCGAGCATTTCCGGCCGCGCGATCGCTCCGCCCCGCGTTCGGAACGATCGCGAAGCTCGTCGATCCCCGCTCGGCGTCACCCACATCGGTGAGGCTCTCCAGGGACTCAACCACGAGCTGATTCACGCTCGCGCCCATGCTGTCCGCGACGGGCCGCGCGCGACGCTCTGGTCGTCGATGGAGGTCGTCGATGGAGAGTGTGTAGGTCCATACCCGCCTCCGTGTACACGGATTGCATGTGCACGGATCAAGTATCGAGTGACTTTCTCGCTCAACTACACGGCCGATCCAGCTGCCACGTGTGTCTCGATCGGCACGGAGGGACGCTGGGCCGCGCCCACGTGGGAGCACGCGTGGGCAGCGGGTCGAGCGCGCCATCTCGGACGCGCCGCACGAGCTCAGCCGGACAGCAAGTTCAGCACGCTGCGATCGAATCGCGCCTCGCGCAGGTCTGCGCGCTGAATGAACCACTGCAGCTTTCCTGCGTCGCCCCACATCCAGACGGCGCCGCCGCCTGGAAAGCCAGCCGCGAGACGCCGTCCCTGCTGCCGAGCTCGAGCAAGAGTCGCCAATCCTCGGGCTTCGTTCCCGGATTCCGCGTGGAGGGCACTCCTCCAATCTCGTCGGCGGCGCCACCCTGATCGTGACGACCGAGGAGCTGATGAATCTCGGACGGCCGTCTTCTGCCCTGCGCGATTCGCCACTCGATGTACGTGTCGATGTCGTAGACGTCCTCGTCGTCCGTCGATCGATCCCACAACCCTTCGTCGCTCGGCACCGCCACGAGATCGGCGGGCGCCTCGGGTGCACGGAGAGGCTTCTCGAGATCATCGGGCGGGCGGGTGCGCACGAGCGCGTCACTATCGGCGTGATACGTCACGCGCCAGCTTCCCTCGCCGCCGAAGTCGTGTGACGGACGAATGTCGGTGAAGAAGCCCAGCACACCCCGTGAGGGCATGTCGGGATCGGTGAGGATCCGGGAAGCTGCACCCAGGTCGATCTGGAGCAGGAACGACATCGGTCGCCCGGCGCGACGCGGCCACGCAGTTCCCCCGGGAAGCATCGGCGCACCGCCGATGTAGGTGAGCCCTGAGCGTTCGAGGTTCGGCGCACCCCGATTCGCGTACAGATGAAGCGCGCGCCGCTCCGTCTGGCGCAGCCGTCGAGCCAGTTGCTGCGGGATTCCGAGGGCTCGCTGTCGCTTCGCGTCCCATTCCTCGAGCCAGCGAAGCGGGTCGGTCATGTCGAGCGCGGGCGCGATCTCGTCAGCGCTCGGCGGGTCCTCGCACTCGTCATCCACAGTCGCTCTCCCGCGTGTAACGTGCTTGCGGCTTCCGTGGCGCCCGCGCGGGCGCCTCAACCCACCGTGAGCTCACCCTCGCCAGAGGTGCCATAGGTGCGGCCTTTCCAGCTCACGCCTTTGCCGCTCGCGGCGCGCAGCGTGGAATTGAGCAGGATGCCGGCGGTGATGCAGGCGGCGACGGGTGTGAGCCAGGCGAGCGAGTCGTCGAGCTTGAAGACGTCGAGCAGCAAGCGGCGGATGGTGAGCGCGGCGAGAACGTAGGCGCCGCCGAGTGCCGCCACGCCGAACCACGGTGAGGCGCTCACCGGCCAGCTCCAGCCGAAGACCGACACGATCGGCAGGATCCACGGCAGCACGAAGATCGCGATCAGCGCCAACGCCCCCAGCGCAGCCGCGATCACGTTGCCGCCGACGGCGACGTGAAAGTTCTTCGACCAGCCGTTCCAGAGCTCGCGCAGACTGCGGTACATGCGGAGCTGTGCCAGCTCCACTCCTTGCGCGTAGACGAGGTTTCGCTTTTGAGCCTTGATCGCTTGCGCGAGCGCGAGATCCTCGATCACTTCACCCTTGATCTTGGCGTGACCGCCGATGGCGTCGTACGCAACGCGGCGGAAGAGCATGAATGGGCCGTTCCCCGACGCCGCCGAGTGGTTCGGATCGTTGAGCTCTTTCGCGGGGAAGACCATCAGGATCACGTTCACGATGAACGGCATCACCACCCGTTCCCAGAAGCTCACGTTCACCATCTCGGGAACGATCGTGAAGAGATCGGCGCGGCGCTCCACCGCGAGCGCGACGGCGCGTATCAGCGCTTCGTCGCGAAGCCGCACGTCGACGTCGACGAACAGGATCCACTCGCCGGTTGCAGTCCGCGCGCCCACGTCGAGGGCGTGATTCTTTCCCATCCAGCCGGGCGGCAACACGTCGTTGCGCAACACGCGTAGCCGCCCATCGCCCGCCGCCAAGCCGGCGAGAATGGTGGGCGTGGCATCGTTCGAACCGTCGTCCACCACCAAGACCTCGAGCTCCGGGTAGTCCTGAGCGAGGATCGAGCGCACGCAGTCCTCGACGTCGCGCTCCTCGTCGCGGACCGGAAGCACAACGCTGAGCTTCGGCAGTGTCGCGCGCTCGACATCCGCAGCGCGCGGCGGCGCGGGCAACGCGCGCAGGTTGCGCACGATCCAGAAGAACGCCGCCAGCAGCGCCGTGAGCGCCACGGCCTCCAGGACGAACGCCGCCTCCGCCACGGCCGCCATGACGATCGGACCGAGCTTCCCCAGCTACGACCGCAAGTACTGGTCGATGATGGCGGCAGCGCGCGTCGCCCCGCCGTGCTGGTGGATGCTCTTCTGCAGCACTCCCGCGGCGCGACGGTACTTGGTGTTGGTGAGCACGTCCTCGATGGCGCGTTCCAGCGACGGGAAGAGCTCGCGACCGTTGCCGAGGCGGATGCCGGCGCCGAGCCGCTCGACGATCTGCAGATTCACGTCCTGGTCGACGTGATACGGCGCGCCGATCACCGGCACGCCGCCCGCGAAAGCCTGGTAGATCGAACCGTTGCCGCCGTGGTTGATGACCACGTCGGACTTCGCCACCAAGCGGTCACCGCGGGCGAACTCTTCGATGAAGAAGTTGTCCGGCACTTCCGGGATGTCCACCGACAGACCGCCGGTGGTCATGATGACCTGATAGCGCGAGCCACCGAAGAAACGCGTGGCCTTCTCGAAGAAGAGCGGGTCCCCGGTGGAGCCCATGGTGATGTAGAGCGTCGGGCGGTCGGGATCGAGCTGATCGAGCCACGGCGGATCCGGAAGATCCGGCTCCCACAGGATCGGCCCCACGTAGTGCACGTGCGCCGGGCGCGCCGCATTGGTGGGCCCGTACTCGGGCACGTCGGCCAGCAACGTGAGATCGCCCTGGATCACGTCGAGCAATCCGTCGCAGTGGCGCATCGGCAAGCCGTGATCACGGCGGTACTTCCAGTAGGGCAAGCTCCAGTAGCGCGTGGCGGTTGCACGCAGAGCCGGAATCAGCGCGGTGGCGAGGACATCGCCGACGTAGCGGGTGAGGATGTGACCGTGAAAGGCCTTGAGCGGCAGCGCGAAGTAGTTGGTCCAGTGCGCGTTCGTAATGGAGATGTAGGGCACCCGCGCGATCTCCGCCGAGATCGAGAGCGACCAGTGCATGTCACCGAGCACCACGTCCGGCCGATGGCGGTGGATGACCTCCAGGTCGGACTCGACGCTGCGCAGCACCATGTCGCGCCACCAGCTGTAGCGCACCAGCGTGGCGCGGTTGGCGAGCTTCATCGTGGCCGCACGCGGCACGGTGAAGACCGAGTCGATGAGGAACCCCTCCTTCTCCGCGAGCGTCAGGAAATGACCTGCGCCTGCGAACACCACCTCGTGGCCGTGCGTATCCCGAAGCAGCTTGCAGACTTCGAGCACTCGCGAGACGTGAGCGAGGAAGTTGGCATCGGCGAAGGCCAGCACACGCATCGTCGTGAATCTCGCTCTCGAAGGTGTTGCGGGTTCGCGGTCGTCATCCGGCCCGTCGGCGGCGTCGCGCACGGGACGCCTGGACGCGCCCTCCCTCTGCCTGCGCGGCGACGAGCCACGCGAGGCGGGCTTGCGTCGACTCGCTCGGCAGGGGGTCACCGAGAAGACACAGACCTTCAAGGCTAGGGTCGAGTTCGAGGCGAGGTCAACAACCCGAGGGCAATTGCCGAGTCGCGGTGTCCAGGTGCATCGACCGATGCACGCCGACGGATCGGCGAGCGGGCCCCCGGGAGGTGGCCGAACGGGGAAGCTGGCTTCCCTATCGGAGGCCGCCTCTCTACCCTACGCAGCCGCCATGCTCCGCCCGCTCGCCGCTTCGCACTGCGCCACCGCCACCCGTGCCACGTCGAAGGCGCAACACGCGCTCACCCTGGTGCTCGCCCTCGCGTTCGTCGTCGGCGCACGGCCTGGCGACGTCGCGGCAGCCGGCTCGGCGGCGGCTGCCGCACACTCGGCACGCAGTCCGCTCCTGCTCTCACTCGGCGACGTCGTCGAGCTGGCACTCACGAACAACCCGGTGCTGCGCGGCGAGGGGTTCGTGGCGCTGCGGGCCATGGCCGAAGTGCCCGCCGCCGACGGCGCGCGCGATCTCTTCGTCTATTGGAAGTCGAGCTACAACGACAGCAACATCCCAACCACCTCCTCACTCACCGGCAACAACCAGCGAATCTGGACGGGTACGGCGGGATTGCGCCAGGCGCTCATCACGGGCACCAGCTACGACCTGTCGTTCAACAACCAGCGCACCGAGACCGACTTTCCGTTCAACGTCCTCGATCCGAACTACCGCGTCGACACCCAGATCGCGATCACGCAGCCGCTGCTCAAGGGCTTCGGGCTCGACGTCAACGAAGCGCCGTCACGGATCGCCGCGCACACCCGCGAAGCCGCGCTGCTTCAATACCGAAGCCGGGCCGCGAGCGTGGTTCAGTCGGCGCTCGAAGGGTTGTGGGATCTGAACCTCGCCCGTGCGCTGCTGGAGGTGAAGCAGCAGAGCCTCGCCCGGGCGCGGCAGCTGCAACGGACGGTGGAGGCCCAGGTCGACCGCGGACTCCTGGCGCGCGTGGAGCTGCTCAAGGCACAGGTCGCTCAAGCCGCGCGCGACGACGAGGTCGTGTTGGCGCGCAAGACCGTGCGCGACGCGGAGGATCGGCTGCGCGACACCATCGCGCCCGATGCCGATCCGGGCTTCTGGGAGCGCGAAATGGTTCCCGCCGGCACGATCGAGTTTCCGAGCCGAGATGTGGACGATTCGGGTGGCATCACCCGTGCGCTCGATCAGCGCACCGAGATCCTGCAAGCGCGCGAGGACCTCGCCGGCCGCAAGGAAGCGCTTGCGCTGGCGCGCAACGCGCTGCTTCCAAGCCTGAACCTCGTCGGGGGCGCCAAGGTCACGGGCCTCGCCGGCACCGAGAAGCGGCCCGAGTCGATCATCAACTGCACGCAGCCCAGCGACGCGCTCTGCGAGTTTCTCCAGGAGCTGTTCGGTGGGGTGCTGATCGGTACGGGTCCGGTCGACCGCAGCCTGGTGGGCGGCTACCTCGATGCGCTCGAGAACATGGACTTCTTCACCTGGAGCGTCGGCATCAACATCGAGATACCGCTCGGCAACGACACCGCGGAATCTCGTTACATCCAGGCCGTCGCCGACGAAAAGCGCAGCCAGGAGAACCTCAAGGCGGTCAGCCGCAAGGTGCAGATCGAGGTGCGCGAGATCGTGCGGCGCGTACACACCAATCAGGAGCGCTTGGAAACGACAGCGCTCACCCGCGAGCTCGCCGAGAAGAACCTGGCTGCCGAGGAGGAGAAGCTGGCGCGCGGTTACTCGTCGAGCCAGGAAGTGCTGGATTTACAGGTGGCGCTCGCCGAGGCGCGGGCCAACGAGCTCAAATCGCGGACGGATCTCGAGAAGAGCTACGCCGCGTTCGCGCGCTCGGGCGGAACCTTGCTCGACGTGTTCCACGTGGCCGCGCCTGCGGTGCCTCCCCTCGGCTCCGTGGACGTTCCCGGCCGGCTGTGGTGAAGGACCCGGAAGAGCTGCGCCACACCGTGCAGCACGCACTGGACGCGAATCCGGTGCCGGGAATGCGGCCCTGAGTCACGACCTGCGGCGATTCGGTCGCGCGCGCGCGACCTGTAGAGCCGCCATCTTCGGCGTGGCGTTGGCCGCGGCGTGCGGTGGCGACGACAGCTCCCAAATCGGCGGCGGCACGACGGCCGTCACGTCGTTCGCTGCGGATGCGAGCTTCTACGATTCGCCGTTTCCCTCCGATCATCGCCGCGGCGAGGACGGCCGCCCTCGCCTCGCCGGCTTTCCCAACCCGGACGGTGTCGCCTTGGTCGACGACGTGCTGGCGCTCGCGGCGCGCGAGTCCGACGGCTTCAGCGTGACCGCCGGCGCCTTCTTCCGTTTCACCGCAGCGCTCGACTCGACGAGCCTTCCCGCCGCACCGCGCGACACGCTCGTCGCCGGCGCGGCCGCATTCCTGATCGATGTCGACCCCGCCTCACCCGAGCGCGGCCGCCGCTATCCGCTCTACGCGGGCTTCCAGGCCGATGCCGGCCCGTTCGGAGCGACGAACCTCCTGGTGCTGCTACCACTTCAGGGCATCCCGCTCGCAGAAGGGACCCGCTACGCGGCGGGCATCACCCGCGACGTTCGCGACGTTTCGGGAAGGGCGGTCGGTGTGTCGCCCGAGCTACGCACGCTGATTCGCGGCGCCCGTCCTTCGGGATTGAGCGACGCGGTCTTCGCCGAGTACCAGGACGCGCTCGCAACCCTCGCCGAGGTCGGCGTGCCGCGCGACACGCTCGCGACGCTCACGGTCTTCACCACCGGCCACCCGATGCGCCGCATGCGCGCCCTCGCCGCACGCATGGAAACGCTCACGCTCCCCCAGCCGGCGACGCCTTGGGAAGTGACCGACGTATTCGACGATCTCTGCGTGCTCTCGTCGCGGATCGACATGCCGATCTTCCAGCGCGGCGAGCCGCCCTTCTTCACCAGCGGTGGCGACATCGTCTTCGATGCAGAAGGTGCTCCTGTGCAGCAAGGCACCGAGCCGTCGCGGCTGGTGGTCACGTTGCCGCGACGCGCAGTGCCTGCCGCGGGTTTCCCGGCGATGGTCTTCGTCCGCACCGGCGGCGGTGGCGATCGGCCGCTGGTGGATCGCGGCCGCGAGCCGAGCCACGGCGCGGGCGCCTTCGAGCCCGGCGAGGGGCCTGCCCGCTATTTCGCGCGTGCCGGTTTCGCGGCGCTCAGCTTCGACGGCCCGCACGGTGGCGTGCGGAACGTGTCGGGCATCGACGAGCAGCTCACCGTCTACAACTTCCTCAACCCGTCGGCGCTACGCGACAACATCCTGGAAAGCGCGGCCGAGGCCGTGCTCATGGGCCGGCTGTTGGCGTCCCTCGAGTGGCCCGCGTCGACGTGCCCCGGGCTCGACGCGAGCGCCACCTCGGGCGGCGCCGTGCACATCGACGAGAGCCGCATGGGGATCATGGGGCACTCGATGGGCGGCACCATCGCGCCGCTCTCGCTCGCCACCTCGCCACGCTTGCGCGCCGCCGTGCTGAGCGGCGAAGGCGGCAGCTACCTCGAGAATCTGCTCTTCAAGGAAAGCCCCGTGCCGGTGAAGCCGATCGCCACGGCGATCCTGCGCTACGGCCAGCACGGTGCTGAGCTGAGCCGCGCCGATCCCTTCCTGTCGATCCTGCAATGGGCCGCCGAGCCCGCCGACCCACCGATCTACGGCCGCGCGCTGGTGCGCGCGCCGATCACCGGCGCCTCACGTCACGTCCTCATGTTCCAGGGCATCCGCGACACGTACATCACACCCACGATCGCCAACGCCAGCACCGGCTCGTTCGGCCTCGACCTCGGTGGCGCCGCCCTCGACACCAGCGTGAACGACGTGTTGGTGGCGAGCGGCGGCGAGCGAATCGAGCTTCCCGCCTCGGGCAACCTGCGCGGCAGCGACGGCGAGCCCGTGACCGGTGTGGTGGTGCAACACCGCGAGGACGGCGTCGAGGACGGACACGAAATCGCGTTCCAGCTCGACGAGCCGAAACGCCAATATCAGTGCTTCCTAACGACCTTCGCCGCAGATCGCCCGCCGCTCGTACCCACTGGCGAGGCGGACGCGCCCTGCGCGCCGTAGGGGTCGCGGACGAGCGCGCTTTTCGTGGGTCGGGGGCTGGAACAGACCCCGACCGCGCTCCCTGCTCCGCCGAGCGGCGAATCGGTCTTCACGCTCGCCATCCACACATCCGCGAGCCGAAGGAGAGCCGCGAGCGAAGCGAAGCGACTCGGGGGTGGGGCCCCGTTCGGATTCACTCCGAACGGGGCGGGGGGCTGGAACAGACCCCCGAGGAAACATTTGCTAGCGCTGAAGCCAGCGCGAAGCGCTCACTTCAGCGCTGGCGGCACCTTGGGCGCGTCCCACGCCGGCGGAGGTGGGAACACCAGCGCCGCACCGGTGAACGGCTGTCCTGGCGGGACGATTGCGGGTACGACGTGGTGAATGGGCGGAACGGACTTCAAGTACGCCGCGATCGCCTCGGCGTCCTCGTCGGTCATCGTCACGAAATCGGGCCACGGCATGGGCGGAAGGAGCGTGCGCCCATCGGGGCGACGTCCGTGCCGGATCGCCTCGACGATCTGGGCTTCCGTCCAGCTTCCGATGCCGGTTTCCACGTCCGGTGTCAGATTGCGCGCGAAGCTGATTCCCCACGGTCCCTGCCACCCGAGCTCGCTACCCGAGAGCAGCCGCGTGTGATCCGGCGCCCCGTAGAACGTGCCGGGCGTGTGACAATCGCCGCAGCCCGTGATCGTGGCGAGATACTGGCCACGCGCTACCTGCGCACCGGCTTTCCCCTTGGCGTCTCCGTCCACTTGCGACGCAGCCCACGCCGCCACCGCCGAGACCAACACCCCGATCACCGCAATCCACGTGGTTCGCGCCCACTTCGAGTCCCCGATGTTCACGGCTTGCGTTCCTTCCCACCTTCGAGTTGTTTGGTCGTTCGAGCATCGATCCTGATTCGTCCGCGCCTCGCTCGACGACTCACGGAAGCGGACGAGCGCCGAGCAGGCGACGAACGATTGGACGAACGCGCGAGACCGTTCATTCCATCCGGTTCGCCGACGGACGACGAAGAGCGAGCGGAAATGATGCAGGGCGACGCGGGTGTGCCGTCAAGAGACGAGCGCATCGGCGCCCTGCTCGAAGACCTCGAGCACGGCGAGGCCGAGTGGCGGATGAGCGCGGCGCTCGCGCTGGGCCGGCTGGGCGCACCAGCCATCCCGGGGCTGCTGGATGTGCTGCGATCGGGCAGCCCCGCAGCGCGGGAGGCGGCGGGCGCGGCACTGGGACGCATCGGCCGCTCGACGCGGGCGGTGCCCGAGGCGTTACTCGAACTCCTCGACGATCCGGATGAAGACGTGCGCGAGGCCGCCCTGCGCGCCGTAGGAACGATGGGCGCCGCAGCCATTCCTGCGCTCACGGCGCTGCTTTCGGCCCGTCGCGACGATCTACGCCGCGCCGCTGCGCAAGCGCTCGGCTGCCTCGCCCACGACGCCGCACCCGCAACCGAGGCGCTCGCCGAGTGCCTCGGCGATCCCGAGCTCGACGTGCGCCAACGCGCGGTGTGGGCGCTCGGCAAGATCGGCGTTCCCGCCGTGACTGCGCTCGCACGAGCGCTCGCCGACGCGGACGTCTCGGTTCGTCTCACCGCCGCGCGCTCCTTGGGCGTCATCGGCGAGCGCGCGCGCGGGGCGGAGTCCGCGCTGCGGCTGGCTCTCGCGGACGGTGACTCGCGCGTGCGCCTCCACGCAGCCAACGCCCTGACGCAGATCGAGGGCGACGTCGCCGCGTCCGTCGAGATCCTGGCCACCGCCCTCGACGAGCCCGACCCCGCCGTTCGTGCTCTCGCCGCGCGTGCGCTCGGCCGGATCGGGCCCACCTCCCGTCGAGCGGCCACGGCGCTGCTCAAAGCGCTGCGCGACGACGACGCGGAGGTGCGCCAAGCCGCACTCGCCGCCGCCAAGAAATCCCACCGCGACAAGCTGAACTGACAGGCTGCTGAAAAACTCGCCGGTGCGAGTTTTTCGAGCCTGTCGATGCTTCCTCGGGGGGCTTTTCAAGCCCCCCGCCCCGCAAAAAGCGCGGTTTTTGCGGGGCCCCACCCCCGAGTCGACTCGCTACGCTCGTCGGCGCGCCGCTGGCGCGTGCCTATTTCAGCAGCGTGCTAAACCCTCGCCGGGCTGAATCCCGCAGCCCGACGGGAGCCGGGCCCTCCGACCCAGTCGATCCGACGTCGATCGCCAGACGGGGCTCCCGCCCTGCCGTACGCCCGCGAATCCGCGCGATCCGAGCCTCGCCAACGCCGCGCGCTCGACGCGGTTGACGGGCGCCCTCCCCGTGTCCACGTTCGCGTGAGAACACACATCCGCGGAGGTGCCCGGTGATTCGCACTTGCCCCTCGTGCTCTCGACCGAACCGCGTGGCGGCGAAGAATCTGGCCGCTTCCGGCCGTTGCGGCGCGTGCAAGGCGACGCTGTCGCCGATCGCGGAGCCGATCGACGTGGACGCGGTGCTCTTCGACGAGATCGTCCGCGACGCCACCGTGCCCGTGCTCGTCGACTTCTGGGCCGACTGGTGCGGCCCCTGCCGCATGGCCGCACCGGAAGTGAAGCGGGCCGCCCGCGAGGCCGCAGGGCACGCCATCGTCCTCAAGGTGGACACCGAGCGCCACCCCGACGTAGCCAGCCGCTACGGCGTCCGCAGCATCCCGAATTTCATCGTGCTCGCAGGTGGCCGTCTCGCCCATCAACAGGCGGGCGTGGTTCCGCACACCCAAATGCTGGCCTGGCTCCGCCAAGCGGCTTGAGCACGACTCCCGCCGCGCCGCGATCGCGCGTCGTCACCGCTCTGGCCTGGGGGATGATCGTCGGCGGCGCCGCCGCCAGCCCCATCAGTCCCGTTTCCTCGCTGAGGATGGCCGCTCACCGCTACGGCACTTCTTCGTCCGATCCGATCGGGCTCGGTCGAACGCGCGAGTACGACCTCAGATCACGTGAAGGCACTTCGCGTCGCACCCGATCGAACGGACGCCAACACGCAGCGCTTCCGGGGGCTCGATTCGTCCGGCCGCCTCATCGCTTTCGATCACGGTGCCAAGACCGTGCGCTTCGGCTCCTCGGTCGACGAAGCTGAGGCGGTGCTCAGCGTCGGGGACCTCGTTCAGCACGCCGGGCCGCGACTCCTCGAATCCCAGGCGGATGTGTCTCGGCAGCGGTGAGTCGACCGGCGGCCACGACCGGGTAGGCTCGGGGTTCGAGTCCGCCACAGGCTGGACTGCGTACGACGTCAGCCGCGCGTGGAGGCGCAAGCATGAACGAATCGTCGCCTCGAACAGAGCTCCGAATCTGGCCCGGCGTGCTCATCGTCGGCATCCAGTGGCTGCTGCGCTTCGGCGTTCCGAGCGTGGTGCCCGAGCTTTCCGGCGCCGCCGTGCTCGCGGCGCCTGCAGGTGCAGCGCTCGTGGCGGTGTGGTGGCTCTTCTTCAGCAAGGCTCGCTGGACCGATCGGATCGGAGTGATCGTGGGAACGGCGGTGGCGATGGCGGCCACCTCTCGCCTCGTTCACCCCTCGATCGCCGGCGGCATGATGGGCCTGATGCTGCCGATCTTCGCCGCGCCACCCTTGAGCATGGCGCTGGTGGCGTCGGCGGCCGCGGGCCAGCGTCTCCCACCGTTGCTTCGCCGGGCGACGATGGCTGGGGCGATCGGAATCGCGTGTGCATCGCTCACGCTGGTGCGAACCGGCGGCATGAGCGGCAACGCGGCTTCGGATGTTCATTGGCGCTGGACGCCTGCCCCCGAGGAGCGGCTCCTCGCTGCAGCGAGAAAGGATTCCTCCGCAACGCTTGGGCGCGACGTCGCGGCGCAGGCGGAGCCATCGGGTCACGACGGCGACTGGCCCGGCTTCCGCGGTGCCGCCCGCGACGGCGTCGCGCGCGGCACGTCGATCGCCACCGACTGGAGCCAATCGCCACCCGCCGAGCTGTGGCGACAACCCATCGGGCCCGGCTGGTCGTCGTTCGCGGCGCGAGGCCAGCGCGTCTACACCCAAGAGCAGCGCGGCGAAGAGGAGATCGTGTCGAGCTACGATCTGGCGACCGGTGCACCATTGTGGAAGCACGCCGACGCAGTCCGCTTCTGGGAGTCGAACGCCGGTGCCGGTCCGCGCGCCACCCCCACGGTGGACGGCGAACGCGTGTACTCGCTCGGCGCAACGGGGATCCTGAATGCGCTCGACGCATCGACGGGATCGGTGGTGTGGGCACGCAACGCGGCCACCGACACCCAGCGCAAGGTGCCCGAATGGGGCTTCGCCGGCTCGCCGCTGGTGATCGGCGATGCGGTGGTGGTTGCCGCTGGCGGCGTGCTCTCGGCGTACGATCGCGCGACAGGCGCACCGCGGTGGACGAGCGCGGAACGGGGCTGGGGTTACAGCTCGCCGCACCGCGCGACCCTCGGCGGCGTGGAACAGATCGTGCTCTCGAACGGCGCGGGCGCGATCGGGGTGGCGGCAGTGGACGGTGCACTGCTCTGGCAGCACGCGTGGCCGGGCGACGGCATCGTTCAGCCGGGGCTCCTCGCCGACGGCGACGTGCTGATCGGTAGCGGCTCGGGACTCAACGAGGCGACCGGGCTCAGGCGTCTCGCGATCACGCACGGCGACTTAGGCTGGTCCGTCACCGAGCGCTGGACCACCACGGGCCTCAAGCCCTACTTCAACGACTTCGTGGTGCACGAAGGGCACGCGCTGGGCTTCGACGGCGGCATCCTCGCGTGCGTGGCCCTCGCCGACGGCCAGCGCAAGTGGAAAGGCGGGCGCTACGGCCACGGCCAGATGGTGCTGCTGGCCGATCAGGACCTGCTGGTCGTGCTCGCGGAGGACGGAGATCTCGCGCTGGTACGCGCCACGCCCGATGCGTTCACCGAGCTCGCGCGCATGCCGGCGATCCACGGCAAGACCTGGAACCATCCGGCAGTGCTGGGCCACACCCTGCTGGTGAGAAACGGCGAAGAGATGGCCGCATTCCGGCTGGCGCCGGCTGCCACCTGACGCGTTCCCGCGGCCGCCGTGAACCTCTGCGTGCAAGTTGGTGACGCCGGAGGTTGGTGACGCCGGAGAACGTCGTGCGCGACTGCGCAGGCGCCTGCGGCGTTGGAGCGTGGCGCGTTCGAACGACGGCGTGCTATCGAGTCGCGGAACACGTGGAGGCTGTCGATACCCGAGCCGAGTGACGCGAGGAAGCTCGAAATGAGTCTCACCGATTTTCTGGCGGCAGCGTGGCGCGAGCACGGGAAGCAAGCCGACGCCGTCGCCGCGCGAATTGCCGAATCGCTCGACCTCGTCGCCGAGCCATCCGACGTCGCGCCGTTCGTGCGATTGCTGACTCACGTTTACGGCGAGCACCTCGGTGAGTGGCAGCAGGGGGTCGAGCTACTCGAGGCGATCCAGCGCTCGCCCGCGTGCGACGGCACGCCGCTCACCGTCGGGCCGCTCGAGCGCGGCATCGCCATGCTGCGCGTCGCCGGCGGCGACGATGCCGCAGCCACTCCACTCGCACCCGACGACCGCGCGTACGCGTTCGCGGTGGCGGCGGACGCGATCGCCGTACGCGGCGACCTTCCGCGCGGGCTCGTGCTCTTCGACCGCGCGCTCGCCGAGGTACCCGCGGACGTCGCCAATGACCATGCGGCGGTACGCGCGCTCGCGATCTCCGGCAACAACCTTTCGGCGGCGCTGGAGACTCGCGATGCACTGGATGCGCGCGAGTCGGACGCGATGGTGAAGGCCGCCGAGGCCGGGCTGCGTTACTGGACGCTCGCCGGCACCTGGCTCGAGGAGGAACGCGCCGAGTATCAGCTCGCGCGCTGTCTGCTCAAGGCGGGGCGGCTCGCGGCGGCGCGTGAGCACATCGAAAGGTGCATCACGATCTGCGGGCAGAACGACGCGCCTGCATTCGAGCGTTTTTTCGGCCACGCAGTGCGGGCGATCGTGGCTCGCACCGAAGGCGACGCGGCCGCCTTCGAGAGCCACCGCCGCGCCGCCCTCGCGCAATACGCAAACGTCCCCGACGACGAGCGGAGCTGGTGCGAGCGCGAGCAAGGCGAGCTCGAGGAATGACTCAGCCGCGGCGGCGGCGGTCGGCGGGGCGCCAGTCGTCGACGCGATCCTTGGGATGCACGGGCCCGTCGAACGTGAGCGCGAGCGCCCTGTCCACGTCGGTGAGTCCGCGAGTGCGGACGTAGAACGTGCGGCGGTTGACGAGGGCGAAGTAGATGCGGAAGTGGAAGAAGCTCTTCACCACGAGCACGTCGGCCTTCCAGGGATCGAGCCCCACGTCGCGATAGAACGCGGGCTTCATCACGATGGGCGTGTGCTCGGTGACCACGAGCTTCAGGTGGTCGAGATCGAGCACGGCCATGCGACCGAACGGCTCGTGGACGAGCGTTCGGAGCAAACGGCCGCGCACGTGTAGCGGTGGATTCGTGACCGGATCGATGCGGCCGCCCACGTCGCAGTCGATCGACTCCCCAGGCGCGACGGTCGCGAGCTCCGCGGCGGCGTGCGCGTCGAGGATCGGCGCGTAGCTCACGAGCCCCTGACCTTCCGCGAGCAAGGCGCGGATCAGGTTGGTGTTCTCGCCGGTGGCGCCTGCGGCCACCACGTCACTGGCATCCGAGAAGCAGACCGCGCCGAGGTTGCGCGCGAGCCGCGCGGATCGGGCGCGTGCGATCGCCTCGCTCGCGCTCAGGAACGTGGGTGGCATCACCTCCCGCACCGCCCACGCGCGATCCGCCAGCTCGTCGGCGAGCCGGTCGGCGAGCGGCGCATCGCCGTCGGTGATCACGTGGGTGCTCCAGCCGATCTCGGGATCGTCGTTCCAGAGGTGCACCATGCACAGGCTGGCATCGAGCACCCCCGGCTCGCGTTCCATCTTCTTCATGCGTCCGAAGATGGGGCGCATCGTCGGCAAGAGATCCACCGTCGTGCCGCCGCCCAACACCATCGGCAAGGTCCGCCAGCGATACACGGGGCGAACGCGACCCAGCGCGGTGTCGATGAGGATGCGGCCCGTGCGCCTGCCGGTGGCAGCGTGATCGCGATGCGGGTTGGTGCGATAGGCGCACGCGAACGTGACCGGCGCGAGCTTCTTGGCGCAGAGCTGCGCGTGAAGATCGAAGCTGACCGCCAACGGCACGTCGGGCCCGATCTCACGGCGCACCGCTTCCAGGAGCCGCGCTTCCGGATGCGGATCGTGGCGGGTGGTCATGGCCCCGTGGAGCGCCAGATAGACGCCATCCACCTTCCCCGCGCGCCGCAAGCGATCGAGCATCCGTGCGGTCACCGTCTCGAATGCCTCCTCGGAGAGCGGTCCCGAGGGCACGGCCCACGCACTCACGAGCGGCACGCCGATCACTTGGCCGCCGCGCTCCTCCACCGCGCGCACGAAGCCCGAGAGCTCGGCGTGCTTGGCGTAGCCCGCGACCTCTTCGCCACTTCGGGAGCAGGCCGCCGCGAGCGCTTCGCCTTCCAGCAGGTGGGCACGAGCGAAGGCTTCGAACGAGGTGTCGACGGGACTGAACGCGTTGGTCTCGTGGTTGATACGGCCGTAGGCGATTCGGATCGGCATGGGCACCTCGCGCCGACGACCGTAGCGCACGATCCCGCTCCGCGACCACGCTCGTTCGCGGGCGACGTTTCGGGTTGCCCGCCTGCCGCCGAATCGCATACAACCGGGCCCCGCACAATCCTCGCACCGCGATCCGAATCATGCTCCCGCGCTTCCCACGCCGATCGGCCGCCGCTCGCGCTGCGTGGGCAGTGCTCGTCGTGGAGCTCGCCCTCGGGATCCTGCTACCGCAACCGGCGCGGGCCACCAACTACCGGCTCTTCGGCCCCGGCCCGCGCTACGCCGCGATGGCGGGGGCGTTCACCGCGGTCGCCGACGACTTCACCGGCGGCTACGCGAACCCGGCGGCCATCATCCAGAAGACCTCGACGCGCATCGGCCTCGGCTACCAGTACGCGTACATGGACCTCTCCGCCGACGGTGAGCACGATGCCCGCGGCGAAGGCACGGACGGGCTCTACCTCGGCTTTGCGTTCACGCTGCCGTTCATCGACTGGCTCGAGGACCGGGTGGCCTTCGGCTACAACTACTTCCAGCCCGTCGACTACGTGCTGTCGCTGCAAGTGCCCGCGGCCACGACACCGCAGTTCGTGCTCCTCGAGCAGTACCCGCGCGCCAACGTCATGCACGCAGCGTTCGCCAGCGATCCGCTGCCGTGGCTCTTGCTCGGCCTCGGCGCCAGCTTCAACGCGGATCTCGGCGGTGGGCTCGATCTCAAACCCGGCATCCGCAGCCTGAACGGCGTGTCGTCGATCCTCACGACGGTCGATCAGGAGTCGAAGTCGCTCTTCTCACCCGACGCGGGCGCGTTCGTGAAGGGTGGCGAGCTCACGTCGGCGCTCGACGGCTGGACCTTCGGATTCACGTGGCGCTACCGCTACCAAGTGGATCTGCAGATTCCGCTCACGATCCTGCTCTCGGGCATCCCCCTCAAGCTCGACTTCGCGTCCACGCTGCTCTACACGCCGGAGACGTACACGCTGGGCGCCGCGTACCACTTCGGTGAGAACGGCGAAGACGGAGTGCTGGCCTTCGACCTCGCCTACAACCGCTACTCGAAGTTCGAGTCACCGTCGCTGGTCATCGACACCGACATCGACATCCCGATCTTGCCGCTCGAGCTCAAGAGCGGGCCGGCCATCGATCCGCGCTTCCATGACACGCTCACGCCGCGCGTCGGCGCGGATTTCCGAGTCATCGAAGGCGAGTCCCTCGACGTGTGGCTGCGCGGTGGCTACGCCTTCGATCCCTCACCGGCCCCCGAGCAGACGCGCACCACCAATTTCCTCGACGGCGACAAGCACATCCTCGGCATCGGCACGGGGCTCTCGGCCAAGCAGCTCTTCGGCACCGACGTGTCGAAGTCGAAGCCCACGTTCAACCTCACCTTCCAGACCCAGATCCTGGGCAAGGTGAGCGCGCTCAAGAGCGCGGACGTGCCCGAGCAGAATCCCGGCTTCCCCGAAGTCCACGGCCACGGGATCGTCTACTACCTCGGCGCCGCGATCAGCGCGGACACGGGATCGCCGTGACCGAAACAGGCACGGCGCGACGTCTCGACTGCGGACCGGCGGGAGCCGGCTCCTCCGGGGAGCGTCGGGCGCGCATCGTGGTGCTCGGTGTCGTCGCGCTAGCGATGGCGGCGACCGCGGCCCGAGCGAACCCGTTCGATGCGTACGGCGTGGGCTCGCGTTCGGCGGGCATGGCGAGCGCGGTCACCGCCGTGGTGCAGGATTTCGGCTCGGTCTACCACAACCCCGCCGGCCTCGCGCAAAACGGCGGCATGGAAGCGAGCTTCGGCTACTTCTACGCACCGCCCACTCTCGAGATCAACGGCAAGGACGTCGACGAAGACACCACCAGCGGCCTGGTGGCGGGCTTCGTGTCGCCGCCGATGGAGCTGCCCGGCGGCATCAAGATGTCGGGGGGCGGGCTCTTCCACCTTCCCGACAAGCGCGTCGCGCGCACCCTCGCCATCCCGTACGATCAGCCCACCTACGTTCTCTATGGCGCGCGCAACCAGCGCACCATGGTGATGTTCCCGTTCTGCTTCGAGCTCGCGCCCTGGATCTCGGTGGGCGCCGGCATCTCGCTCTTCGTCGATTCGAGCGGCGGCCCCGACTTCACACTGCGCGAGGATCGCCCGGACAACGCGGGCCTCTTCAGCGAAGGCACCATCTCCGCAACCCAGCACGGCCGCTTCTATCCGGTCGCCGGGATGCTCGTGCGCCCCGCCGAGGGATTTCGCATCGGCTTCGACTACCGCAGCAAGAACGAGGCGCTTTACGAAGTACCCATCGACGTGAGCATCGAAGCGCTGCACATTTTCAACATCCCGGTGGACGTGCTGCCGGAGTCGAAGATCGTGCTGCGCCAGCAGGTGTTCAGTTTCTTCAGCCCCGATCAATTCACGCTCGGGACCGCGTGGAACGCGACCGACGATCTGCTGCTCACGGCAGACGTGACGTATGCGCTCTGGTCGGCGTTCCAGCAGCCCTCGCCCGAAGGTGCCACCACCTACGAAGGCGGGCTCGCTCTCCTGCTCGGCGCCAACCCGAACTTCGGTCTACCCCCGCCGGACTTCCACGACATCGTGATCCCGGCGGCCGGCGCCGAATGGCGTTTCCATCACGACGAGTCGATGGAGCTCTTCCTGCGCGGCGGCTATCGCTTCCGCCCCACTCCCGCGCCGGCGCCGAAGGGCTTCAACAACTTCGCCGACACCAACGTCCACATCATCGCCCTCGGCCTCGGCGGGCGCTTCCCGCACTTGCTCTCGGTGGTGCGCGGACCGATCGACATCGACGTCCACGGCCAATACCTCCACCTCGAGGAGAGGCTGGCGAAGAAGAACAACCCGGTCGCCGACGCGTACGGCGACTTCACGATGGGCGGCTACGTGCTGGTGGGCGGCGCCACCGCGACGCTGCGCTTCTGATGAACCTCGCGGACGCTCCCCGCTCGCCCTGCTCGCGCGCCGCACGTGCTGCGACGCTCGTTCTGGTGACGGTGGCGCTCGGTTGCGGCTTCACGGCCAACAAGGGCAACGAGCCGAGTGGCAGCGGCAACCTGCCCTCGAGCGGCGTCGGCCCGTTTCTCAAGCAGGATTTCTTCTGCAACACCCAGCTCGTCCAGCCGTTCATTCTGACCTCGCCCGCCGATGGGCAGCGCGGCGGGCCGACCTTCGTTCACGAGCCGGACGACACGTTCCAGATCTGGTCCGAGCTGCGCAGTGGCGAGACCTCTCGGATCCTGCACAATCGGCTCACGCTGCTACCCGGCACGCAATGCCGCGATTTCGACGTGAGCGTGACCCCTGACGAAGCGGTGCTCGATGCCGAATCCGAGTGGGAAGCGGGCGCCGTGGGTGGGCCGAGCGTGCTGGTGAACGACGGCCTCCACCGCATGTGGTTCGAGGGCGGAAACCACGCCGGCATCGGCTACGCCGAGTCGAACGACGGCCTCCACTGGACGCGCCGCGGCTCGCAGCCGGTGCTCGTCGCCGACCAGCGCTGGGAAGCCGGCTCCATCGGCTCGCCCACCGTGGTCGTCCACGATGGCCTCTACCGCATGTGGTACGACGGCAACGTGAACGCGGCACGCTCGATCGGCTACGCCGAGTCGAGCGACGGCGTGAGCTGGACCAAGCGTGACGCCTTCGGCCGCTCGTCGACGGGCGGTCGCACCGACGTGGTACCGGTCATCACAGCCGACCAAACGACCTGGGAGTTCTACAAGCCCACCGATTCGAGCGGCAGTGTCGGCGCACCCTCGGTGGTGGTGCACCGCGATCCGCTGCGCACGTACTTCTTGCTCTATTACACGGGCAATTTGCGCGGCCGGCTCGATACTCGCTTCGACGACGTCGACTCCTCGATCGGCATCGCGTATTCCGAGAACGGCCTCGATTGGACGAAGGCGCCCAACAAGAGAGAATGCGAAGAGTTCGAGTGCCCGGCCAACGAGATCAACCCCAACGTGGCCGAGAAGCTGCCGATCTCGCTCGGTCCCAAGGTGGACGGCAGCTACAACTCGTTCTCGGGATTCTCGATCGTCGACGAGGCCGAGCCGGCAGTGGTCGAGGTTCCCGAGCAACTCACGTTCTTCATGCTCTGGCACCAGGTCGATCAGATCAACGCCAAAGTCGCACCGGGCTTGCCGCCCGACGACTCGAGCCTCCCGCCCGATGGCTTCACGGGTGCCACCGGCATCGGTTTCGCGTTCGCGAGCAATCTGCCGAGCTGACGGCTCTCGGGCGGACGCATCGGAGTGCGTGGGGTGGCGGAGTCCGAGCCCTTCGGCGCCCGCGAGCACGCCCACGCGGCACGCCCGTGGCACGTGGGGCTGGTGGCCGAGCTCGGGCGGATCTTCCCGCCACGTTTCCCGCTCTACTACGTCCTTCTCGCGCTGGCGGCGGTGGTCGGAATGCCGCTTGCCGATGGCCCGGTGCTGGACCAGGTGCTGCCCGGGCTGGCGAGCACGCTCTTGTGGGGTCCAGGGATCGGGCTGATCTTCGTCGGGTCCACGCTCGCGGGGCTCGGTGCCGGAACGATCCTGGTGCTTCTGTGTCGCGCGATGGCACGGATCCTCGCCGCGTGCATCGGCGGGCTATCGCGCGCAACTCGAAGGCTGCGCCGCGACGGTGGCGCGAAGGAAGTCGATGCACCCACCCACGCGGAGACCGTGCGGCGGGGAGCGAGCCCCCACCCTACGGAGTCAACCGTCCCACTGGTTCCGATGCCGGGCCGCCGGCTCCGCCGGTGGCACCAGGCGCTCGGCCTCGTGGCGTTCATCGGCTGGATCCGATTCGGCCTCTGGTCGAGGCAGCTCGCACTCTTCGTGGCCGTCGCCGCGATGCTGGTGACGAGCCTGTGGATCGACGTGCGGGGATCGATTCGAGCGGCGCAACCGATCCCGGTGATGCGTCTCGGCTGGCTTTCCGCCGTGTGGCGGATCCCGTTCGTGATCCTCGTCTGGTGCGGAACTCTGGCGGTGCCGATCGCAGGGCTCGCGATCCGGCCCGGCCCGACGACGATCGCCCTCGAGTGCTCGCTGGTCGCAGCGGTGGCGATTGGCGGCACGGCGCTCGGACGTGGCCACAGTCCATGGATCGCAGCGGCTGCAGGCGCGCTCGTGCTCGTCGGCGTCGCGCGTGCGGTGCCTGCGAGCCTCGACGGCGACGCGGCAGTCCCCGTGGCGCTGAGCTGGCTCGTGTGGGTGCTCGGCCTCACCGCGATGGTGCTCGCGGCGAGTCGCGAGCGCCGCGAGCCGGGTGAGCTGCGCGTCCTCGCCGCGCTGGCGGTGGGCGCCGGCACCCTGGCATGCGCCGGCTTCGTCCTGGAATGCCGGCGCGGCGCCGCGCTCACCGAGCTGCGGCGAGTCGGCGACGTCAAGGGGATCTACGATCTCCGCTTCGATTCGGCGACGCGACGGCTCTACTTCTCGAACCGCGGTGGCGATGCCTCGGTGGGCTGGATCGACCTCGGTACGGGCGAGTTGCGACGGCCGCCCACGGAACTCGGCGGCGACCCACAACGACTGGCGCTCGTACACGCCGCCCACACGCTCGTGGTGAGCAGCCCAGCCGGTGCATCGGCCCTGGACCTCGACACGCTCACCGACTATCGCAGCCTGGAGACGCGCAACAGCGTCGACGTCGACGTCGCGGGCGATCACGTCGCGCTGCTGGTCAGCGAAGCGAGCCACGACATCCGCACCCTCGATCTGATCACCGGGGAGCGCCACTCGTTCCCGATGCCGGGTGACCTCCGCTGGCCCTACGCGCTCGAATGGAGCCCCGAGCTCGAGCAACTCTTCGTCAGCGATTGGATGGTGAGCCCGTGGGTGAGCACGAGCCGCCTCGACGGCACGCCGCTGGTGAAGCGCTGGGTGGGCTTCATGAACGGGGACACCTGCGTTCTTCCCGAGCGCAACTCGATCCTGGTCGCGCGCATGTTCCGGCGCCGTGTGGACGAGCTCGACGCGCACACCCTCGAACGGCGCGGCTCGATTCCGGTGGGCTTCGGCGTGCGCGAGATCGAGTGCGACCGTGGGCGCGGCTTGTTGATGACGCTCGACACCTTTCGTGGCGTGCTGTCGGTTCACGACGTAGCGACGAGCCGTACGCTCGCCTCCACCCAGGTCGGCTCGGGCGCGCGCGCGATCACCTACGACGCCGCGACGGGCACGGTATACGCCGGCGCCAGCGCCGGGATCTTCGCCTGGCCGGTCGCGAATTACCCCGGCAGCTCGCACTGATCGCCGGGTGACGCAAGGCGCGTGCACCGCACGCAGTCGTGGCTCACCTTGCCAGGCATGCGCCCGGCCGAGTCGCGAGGGTCTGAAGAGGGTTGAGCACGAAACCGACCACGACCTCGCGTGTCGCGCGGTTGCGGCTGCCGTCGAGCGCGTGGAACACTCGCCGCGCCACCCGCGCCCCTTCGCGCCCCGGAAATCGAGCCATGCGCGTCTTGGCGCTCAACCCACCCGACGAGCTGAAGGTCGTCCTCCATCCTGCGGAGGACGGCTCGAAATTCCTCGAGCCCGACGACTACGGCCATTACCCACCGCTCGGCCTGCTCTACCTCCTCGGGCAGCTCGAGGCCACCACCACCGGGCACGAGACGTTCTTCACCGATTGCGTCGCCGAGCGCATCCGCCACGGCGAGCTGGTGTCGCGGGTGCTGGCGCCCACGCAGCCGGACCTGGTGGCGGTGACCAGCTTCACGATCAGCCTGCTCGACGTGGTCGAGACCTGCCGCGCCATCAAGGAATGGAATCCACGCTGCTTCGTGGTGCTGGGCGGGCATCACCCGATCGCGTATCCGCGCGAGGCCGCGGCGCTGGCGAACGTGGACGCGATCGTCGTGGGCGAAGGCGAGCATGCGTTCGCGGCGCTGGTCGAGGCGCGCGCTCGCGGCGAGAGCATCGAACGCATCGACGGTGTGTACACGCGCGAGAGCATCGAGCGGCACGAGCCGCCGGCCGCGCGCGACAAGCGCTTCCTCGCGCACGTGAGCGTGAAGCCAGCCTACGTCGAGGATCTCGACGCGCTCGCCCTTCCCGCGCGCCGCCACATCCGCCACCTCGACTACCACAGCGTGCTGGGCTCGACCCGCAAGATGGTCACCATGATCACCTCGCGTGGGTGCCCGTACCTCTGTACGTTCTGCGACGTTCCCATCAAGAGCTATCGCACGCGCAACCCCGACCTCGTCGCGCGCGAGGCGCTCGACGCACGACGGATGGGCTACGAAGAGATCCACTTCTACGACGATCTCTTCAACGTCAACGAGCGCCGCGTGTACGACATCTGCGACGCGCTGGACCGCCACGACGTGCGCATGACGTGGAGCTTCCGCGGCCGCGTGATGCAAGCGTCCCGCGAGATGCTGGCACGCGCGAAAGGCTCGGGGCTGCGCCAGGTCTCGGTGGGCGTCGAAACCGACTCCGACGCCGGCCTGGCGGAGCTCAAGAAGGCGACGAGCATCGCGCAGGTCGAGTCGTTTTTCGCGTGGTGCCGCGAGCTCGGCATCGCGACCATCGCCGACTACATGATCGGTCTGCCCTTCGAGCGCACCCCGGCGGATCTCGAGCGCGCGTACTCCTTCGTGAAGAAGCTCGACCCCGACTACGTCCAGTTCTCGATCTGCACCCTCTACCCGCACACCGAGATGTACGAAGAGGCGATGCGCCGCGGCGTGGTCGAACGGGGGCGCTGGGACGAGTTCGCGCGCAAACCGGTGCGCGGCTTCGTTCCCGATCATTGGACCGAGTCCTTCACCGTGAAAGAGCTCGCCTGGTGGCAGCGACGCATGTACAAGCGCTACTACTTCCGCCCGCGATACGTGTGGCGCAGCGTGTTTCGCACCCGTTCGCTCTACGAGCTGGCGCAGAAGATCTTCGGCGCGTTCCGCATCCTGCTCGCGACGTGAGCGACGGCCGCGCGCCGATTGCGTTCGTGCGCCGCGCGGCGGCGGCGCTGGGGCTCGCCGCCTTCGGTGTGCTGCTGCTCAACGCGTGGCTGCGGCTGGTGCTCTGCGTCGATCGGCAGGCGCTGGGGCTGATCTGCGCGATGGTGGTGTGGGCGACGACGGCCGCAACGTGGCCGGCCCGCAGCGGCCTACGCCAACCGCATCCACGAAAGCCGACGCTCGTGGATCGGCGCTGGCTCGCGGCCAGTGGGATCACACTTCTCGTGTTCGTGCTGCTCGACGTGTTCCTGCACTTCCGTTTCCTGTTGCTCTCGATCGCATTGCTGCTGGCGCTCGTCCACGTGCTCGGCGCCATCGGGACGCTCTTCAGCAGAACGGGGGCGCAACTCGGACGGCCAGGCCCCGAGCTCCGCATGTTGGGTTTCGTGCTCGCGCTCGCAGCATTCACGTTCGTGGCCGTGACGAAGCTCTCGGCGCTCGGTGCCTATCGCCTCGTCAGCCGCGAGCGCGGCGTACGAGCTGACCCGCTCGACTCGCGCCGAGATCGGGACCGAGGGCTTTCGCGGCGCAGTGCCCACGCGAGCGCGGCGTCCAGGTGTTGCGCGCGTGGCCATCCTCGGCGACTCGGCCACGTATGGATGGCTCGTGAGCGCTGGTGAATCGTACCCGGCCACCCTCGAGCGCGAGCTGGCCCGTCGACGGCCCGGCGGGGTGGAGGTCTTGAATGCTGGGGTGCCGGCTTACGACCTGCCGCGGATGATCTTGCGTTTGCGGAGCCACGTCGCTCCGTATCGCCCCGACGTGATCGTGCTGCTCTCCGGCGTGAACGATCGGGATCCGACGGGTCCGCGCTACCAAGCGCGGCTGGAAGCGTTCGTGGACGCGGGACGCGCGCTAGGCGCGAACGTGGTGCTCGCCACGTATCCCAATCGCGACCCCGACGAGGATCAGCTCGCACGCGAGCGCGACGTGCGGGCCGTAGCGCGCGACCGCCGACTGCGATACGTCGATCTGGCCCTACTCAGCAGGCTCATTCCGGGCTCGTTCTTTCTTTTCGAAGGGCACCCGAGCGTGAGCGGACACCGGGCCATGGCCACGGAGCTCGCCGCGACGATCGCGCCGCTTCTCACCGCCGCCGAGCCGTCGCCGACGAGGCCCGATCCAGGAACACCTGCGCCAGGCTAGCCCTGAAGTGAGCGCCATGCGCTTACTTCAGGGCTAGCTGATCTCGCCTCGGGGGGGTGGTGCAGAACCCCCCCCCCCCCAAAACCCCGGGTTGGTGGGGGCCCCCCC
>CAYVDO010000022.1:0-36203 GCA_964450125.1 uncultured bacterium | reverse complement strand
CCGAAAAAGTCACGCCTTTTTCGGGGCGGGGGGCTGGAACAGACCCCCGAGGAAGGCCGTCGACCGGGCTGGCCGCGGTTCATGCAACAATGCCCCATGATGCGGTGTGTGCAACCGCAAAGCTCACCGTCGGCCGGACTGTGGATCGCCCACTTGCTCGCGGTGACCGCGCTGCTCGCGCACGGGGCCTGTGGCGACGACTCCTCGGGCGCGTCGGGGGATCGCTGGGTCTCGGTGTGGCAAGGCCCACCATCGGATGCGGTAATGCCCATCGACATGCGGTTGCGACCGCTATTCGCGGGCGGGGCGCAAACCTTTCGATCCGTGATCTCGCCGCTCGGCTCCGGCAAGACGATTCGGCTCCACCTCTCGAATCGTTTCGGTCGCAACCCGATCACGTTCTCGGCGGTTCGCATCGCTCGCCAGACCGGCGGCGCCGCGATCGACGGGCCTAGCAACGTGCGGGTTCGGTTCGGGGGCACCGAGACCGTCACGGTTCCCGCCGGAGCAGACGTCGTCAGCGATCCGCTGCGCTTCCCGTTCCAGAGCTTCGAGCATCTTTCGGTCAGCCTCCTCACGCCCGACGCACCGGCCGTGCCGACGCACCACTTGCAGGCCCGACAGCACAGCTACGCGACCGATCCGGACGCGGGCGACCACACAGCGGACGTCGAGGGGACCTCCTTCACGCAGGCGGTCATCCTGCGTCCGTACGTCACCGGGCTCGACACCCAGGCGTCGGAGTCGACGTCGGTGGTCGTGACCCTCGGCGACTCGCTCACGGACGGCGTGCAGGGAACGCCCTACCTGGTCGAGAGCCCCGAAACACTCGACCGCGATCAGCGTTATCCGGACTTCCTTCGCCGTCGGCTCGAGGCGGCAGATTTGCCAGTGTTCGTCTCCAACGCGGGAATCGGGGGCAATCAGGTGGTGCACGACACCGTGCTGACTCCCTCGAAAGCCGCGCTCGCTCGCCTCGAACCCGACGTCCTCGACCAGGCCGGGGTCACGGACGTGATCCTCTGGGAAGGCATCAACGACATCGGGATCGCCGGGATCGACGCAGCGGAGCTCACCGACGGGTACGTGCAGCTCATTGGGGAGCTCCACGCCCACGGCCTCCACGTCGTCCAGATGACGCTCACCCCGTCTGGCACAGCGACCCTGAAATCGTATTCGTCACCGGAAGCAAGCGCCGTGCGCCGCGCCGTCAACGACTGGATCCGCACCGAGAGCTCCGCGGACGCCATCATCGACCTGGATGCAATCGTGCAGGACCCGGCGAATCCCGACCGAATCGACCCTGCCTACGACGGCGGCGACGGCTTGCACTTCAACTCCGCGGGCTACCAGCGCATCGCCGAGGCGATCGACCTGACATCACTCGGCGCGCGCCGCTTCACGGCGCGGGACTGAACCAGTTCCGCACCGAAGGAGCGTCTTCCATGATCCTACGCACGGGTCCATTCCTGGCCGCACTCGCCGTCGCGGCGTGCTCCGCGACAGCCTCACCAGATCGCGCCGTCGAGATGATCCACGAGGCTTCGATCTCGATCCATGCCCGAACGTCCGGTGGGACGACAAGGTCGTCCAGGCTGGCACGGGTTCTGACAGGTGAGCTCGGCCCGCTCGTCCCGACGTAGCCCAGTGAGCTGGCGAAGCAGGCCCGCCTTTCGCCAGCATTCCGCGCCCACGCCACGACGGCCAGGCCACCGAGGACCTTCGAATCCTCCTGGGGACACCCATACGGCCAGATTGGCTGAATTGCGATGCGCGACACCGGATCGTTCGTTCGGAGCGCGCCGTGGAATGTTAGGATCCGCGCCGTGGATCTCGCCCAGACCCTGGCCGTGCTGGCCGAGTTCCAACGAGCAGGGGTCCACTACAAGATCGTCGGAGGCGTTGCGCTCAACCTCCTCGGATTACCGCGCGCCACCAAGGATCTCGACGTCTTCGTGGCGCCGACCGAGGACAACGTCGCACGATTGCGCGCGGCCCTTCATGCCGTGTTCGACGATCCGACCATCGACGAGATCACTGCCGTGGACCTCGCGGGGGACTATCCCGCCATCCAGTACGTGCCCCCGACGGGTGAGTTCCACATCGACATCCTCGCGCGCCTCGGCGACGCGTTCGGCTACGACGACATCGAGGTCGAGCAACGGCACCTGGAAGGGCTCACGCTCCCCGTCGCCACGCCCACGATGCTCTATCGTATGAAGCGAGACACGGTTCGCTTGCAGGACCAGGCCGACGCCGAGCGCATCCGCAAGCGGTTCGACCTCGAGGAGTGATCGTGCCCGTCCGCCGTTTTCGTTCGGTCGAAGGGATGGAGAACGCCGTGTGGCTCGCGGCGGATGACCCCCGTCTGGCGGGGACGATCGCCCAGGTATGGGCCACTGCGAGGCGGATGGCGCCGCGACGGTTCCCCGCAGGCGTTTACAAGCACGCTTCGATCGAGGACCTCAACCGTCTCGAAACCGAATGGGAGAGCCGAGAGATCCAGGGCACCTCCCAGACATGATCCAGACAACTCCCGCCACGCTCGACTCCGATCGGCAGTGCGCCGCCGATCGACGTGCCAGACCGACCCCAACCGCCGAGCGCCCCGCGGAGGTGCTCGATGCGCCTCAGCCCGTGCAGGGTGGTGTTCAAGATCTCGATCCTCGGGGACACCAAGGCGGAACCCGAGCCTCAAATCCAGCCCAAGTTCCGTCCGTGCGTCTCGTACGATCGCGGCTCGAACCGGGTCGCGACTCACATTCTCGGCTTCGCGGTGTCGAAGATTCGCTTGGCGGCCGCGGGTCCGTCCGAGACGCCTGCGAACACGATCGTCATCAAGTCGTCACCGGTACGGATCCAGAGCGACGGTCCCACGGCCGCAGCTTGGTCGCCGATGCCGGCGTAGGGATTGGCGATCCCCGGTTCATGCTTCTGCATCATACCGGTCGCTGCCATGGCCGCTTCGCCACCGCCCCACTCGATCGAGAGCTCCACGTACGGGAAGCTCGCGCCCGCCGGCTTGTAGATGCACGCGGTCTTGCTGTTCGAGTCGTTCGCCTCGCCGACGACCGGGGCGCCGAGGATGGCCGCCATCTCCTTTTCGGTCACCAGCGCGCAGGCGCGCGGCGTCGGGCCGGAACGCGTGGCCTTCGCCGCCTCCGCCTCCTCTTCCCTCGACGCGCGGCTCCTCACGCTCTTGCACTCGAGTGCCGCCTTCTCCGCCGCCGAGAGCTTGTATTCGTTGATGTCGAGCTGTCTCACCTTGCCGTCCGCGTCCAGGAACGCGTTGAACTGGTACTGGCGCGCATACCACGACAGGGACTTGGGAGAGCTCGAGGTCGCCGGACCCATGATCGCCACGAGCTCTTCCTGGGTCGAGCCCGGCTGAGCCTGACACCACTTGGCCGGCCAGGCATCGGCGACGGCTTTCGACACGTCGGCCGCAGCGGCGACCGGTGAAACCACTGAAGCGACTGCGACGAACAGCACGCCGAGGACGATGCGCTTCATGAGCCCTGCTCCTCTCGACGTCACTGGTGAACGCCGTGGCATCCAGTCTCGGGAATCGACGCGGAAACTCATGAAGCCGACGATCAGGGTGCAGGCATCATGAGCATCTGCATCGAGCCGCTCAGGCCTGCGGCGCCCGCCAGCGTCGAAGGCGGCGGTGGGGGTGGAATGGAGGGTGCCGGTCTGCCCGGTTGCGTGTCGGCGAACGGGTTGAAGCCGACCGGTGACTGATCGGCCGGAATGAACTTCGCGGGCGGTGGCGCGCCTCCCGTGGGCGCGGATCCGCCAGCGGGCGGCGGTGGCACAGGCCCACTTCCAGTCGTGTAGCCGCCGAAAGGCGGTGCGGTTCCCGAAGGTGGGCCACTTGGGGGCGGCACGGGTCCGCTCCCGGTGGGGTAGCCTCCGAATGGTGCACCGCCCGATGGTGGCGTTGGACTGCCCGGCGCACCCCACGGAGACGTACCGCCGGGCGCCATCGCCGCGGCGCTAGCGCCCGCAGCCGGCGCCGGCGCTGACGGCCCCTGACCCGACTCATATCCACCCCAGGGTGTCTCACCACCCGTTGGCATGGCGGAACCGTCCGGGTGGGCCTGACCGCGGGGCGGTTTCGGGGTGTATCCGGGCTGGCCGGGTTTGCGCGGGAGCACCGATTCTCCGATCGACTCCTGATAGCCGTAGCGGGTCCGCGTTTCCTCTTGCTGCGCTTTTTCGTACTGGTCTCGAGCGTCGCCGATCTTCTTCGGGTCGCCGCTCTGATTTGCCTTCATCAGGTTCTTCTCGGCTTGCTCGACCTTTTCCCAGGCTTTTTTCCAGTCGTCCATCGTGGGCGGCGGTTTGGGCGGCTGCTGGGGCGGCGCCTTGGGTTGCGAGCCGGAGGGATCGACGCTCTTGGCCAGTTCGCTGGGCTTGTCGGGGCGCCCCTGCGGAGCTCCGTGCTCGGGACCCGAGCCGTGCGGTCCCGATGGTGGTGGTTTCGAGCCGCCGCCCGGGGGCTGACCCTTCGGCGTGCTCGGTGGCGGCGGCTCACCCTTCCCCAGGGGCATGGTTCTTTCGGGTGGTAGCGGCGGTGGGAGTGGCGGCGCCCCCTCGAAGCCCATCGTTCCCCTGGGTCCGGACCCCGCCGGCCTGCCGGGGCCGCCGCTCGTGTTGAGCTTTTCTCCCTTGCGGATCAGGTCGGGCGCGCCCTTGCCGGCATTCATGAGCATGCTCATGGACATCGACTGAACCATGAATTCGATGCCGGAGAGCATGCCGTTCGCGACGCACTTGTAGCCGTCGGCTTTTTCCCACGACTCCTTGCCGACCTTGTAACCCTCCTTGATGGCGTCGGTCGGGCCTTGCGCTTTGCCGCGCTCCTTCAGCGCTCGAGTGAGCGCCGCCGAGGCGGCGTTGGCGAGCATGCACTGCGCGGTGCCGATGATGACCTGGATGGCGATGACGATCGCGTACTCGACCATCGCTTGACCGTGACCTTGCGCCCCCATGCCGAGGGTGCCGCCGGTCGCGGGATCGACTCGCCACCAACCGGGGCCCGTCGCGGCGCTGTCGCCACCTGGGCCGCTGCCTTGCGGCACGACGACCGCGTAGCCCGCCTTCAGATCGAGTGCCAAGCGCGCCGCGAGATTCGCGTCCAGCCCGAGCTTCGCAACCTTCGCTTCGTCGCCCGGCTCGAGAGCGGTCCACTTGCGCCCTGATTTGCCGTCGGCGGCGAACGCCTCCGCTGTGTTGGGCACCGCCGTCTGACCGAGCTTGCGCAGCGACAGCATCTCGGCATTGGTGTCGGCGATGCCCTGCGCCATGCGTGCCTGGCTCGCGTTCACCGCCACGCGCGGATCGATGCCGACGCCGTTCTCGATGATGTCGAGCGACAGGTTGGCGAAGAAGTCGCCGCCTTTGCCGCGCGACATCGTGGTGTGCTGCGCCACCACGGTCGCGCGGTCGACGTAGAGACCTCCGGCGAACGGGTTTCCTTCGAACCGCACCAGCGCGAATCCCAGCAACCCGGCCGGCAGCGGCGTGAGCTTGCCGAACGTGTCCATGTAGTTGGGCGGCAACTTCGAGAACGGATCGCTCGAGATCTCGTCGAGCAGCTCACGGTTGGCACTGGCGTTGAGCGCCGCGAGGTGCATCGCGTAATCATGCGACAAGCGGCATGGCAGTACGCTCAGCTCGATCTCGCCGAGCAGCGCCATGGATCGCGCGATCTTGCGATCCTCGGTCATGACGAGCGGCGGCCGGGCGCCCGCGCCGCGCTGCGCCGGTCCGATCAGGTCGAAGATCTCGCGGCGCACCTTGCGCGGCTTGGCACCCGGGCTCGCGAACTCGATCTCCAGCCACTCGGCCGTGAGCTCGCCCTCGGCGCGCGCCGCCTCGTCGGGCGCCTTTTCCGTGGCCGGCATCGCTTCGTCGGGCTCGCCGATCGTCGCGAGCGTGTCGGTCGCCTTGGCGAGCTGACCCATCGCTGGAACCATCATGGTACGGAACGGGCTCGCCGGTGTGGGGTTCTCGTTCACCTCGCCCGTGTCGCGCACCGCAGCGCGCGAGATCGTCGCATCGCCGATCCTGAGCATCGGCAGCCACTGATCCTGCGACAGGAACGCGGCGCGCAGCTTGATCTGCACGTCGTCGGGCGTGACTTGCGGCCAGTCCTTGGGCCAGGCCATCGGAAAATGCGACAGCACGATGCGCTTCCCGATCAGATCGCGGGTACGGAGCTGCTGCTCGACCGGGGCGCCCTCTTCGAGCGCGCCGTCCTTGGTTTGCTCGGTCACCATGCGCAGCGTGACGCGGTGCTCGAGATCCGCGGGGATTGCCTCGACCTCGTAGTTGGCGGAGGCGGGGGCCAGCGCGGCTCCGACGCCGGGCTCGGCCGCGAGCGGATCGACGTCGATCCAGCCCTTGCCGTCGCGGTACTGGACCCACCAGTGATCGGCGATGGCGACCAGTCCTTCGGCCGGCGAGGCGGCGGATCCCGAGTCCGCGGGCAGCGCCAGCGCGGTGGTGAGGCGCGCGAGCTGGTCCTCGACTCGCGCGCGCAGGTCGCGGCTCATGTCGATCGCGTCCTTGCGCGCGGTGCCGAGGATCGCGGTGACCCGCGAGCGATCGATGCCATAGAGATCCGCGCTCTCGAGCACGTCCTCGGGAGGAGTCGCCGCCGATGCGGCGTCCTCCGCCGACAGCGATGGCGCTGGCTGGAACGGTTGCTTGGAGGCGCCGACCACGCGTTGCCAGGCCTCGTTCGCCACGGAAGGCGGCAGGTCCGCGTGCGCGAGCCGCACGGTCTTGCCCGCGGCGCGCAGCAGCTCGGCCATGAGCAACGCCTGGTCCACGCTGTTGCCGACGCGATCCATGAGCACGCCGGTCGCACCGCGCAGCGCACCGCGATAGGGCATCCACACGACCGATCCGCGCATCCACTGGAGCAACGCCGCGGGCTCGATGCCCGCGTTGTCGACCACGTAGGCCGGATCCCAGCGATCGCGCGGCGCTTCGCGATCACCGTCCTCGAGCGCCTGAATGCTCGCGCGGAGCTGAGTCGCGAACTGCGCCGCGCGCTGCTCCTCGGCGGCGGACATCGCCGCCATCGAGTCGAAGCCGCTGCCCTCGATGCAGAGCGACACGACCAGGGTGGCGCAGACCGCTCGAAGGAATCGCCGTCTTCGATGGAGTCGCATCAGGTCCTCACCTTCGCCGTCCTCAGAGCTGAAGAGGCGTCGCCTTGCCCGCGTCGACCACCACTCCCTCGTACGAACGCGGGTTCGTGCTTCCCACCTCCACACGATAGACGCCGGCCGGCACCGACACCTCCGGACCGCCCACGGTTCCCGCCCCGACGACGGCGCCGGTCGCGTCGACGATCCGGAAGGGCTCGCTCACCGCCGCTTCCAGAGCTTTACCGAGCTCCTTGCTCGACTGCGCGTCGAAGTACTTGCCGTGGCCGGCGGCGGCCCACGCGCGGAACGTGTCCTTGAGCTTGGCCTCCCCCACCGCGAAGCCCACGATGTTGACGCGCACGTCGAAGCCTTTGGCGACGAGTGCGTTGATCTCGGCCTGCGGATCGCCGCCGCACGTTTCCTCGCCGTCGGTCACCAAGACCACCGTGCGCACTCCCTGCGCTGCGGCGAGATCGTCGGCGACGCGATTGAGCGACGCGGCGATGGGAGTCTTGGCGCCGTTCTTGGGCTGCACCGCCGCGATCTGCTTGGCGAGCGCCTTGGCATCGAGAGGAGCGAGCGGTGACTCGAGCCGCGTCTCGCACGAACCGGGCTTGTCGTCGCCGAATACCCGCAGGGCAACCGGTGCGCCGGGCGGCAGCGTGCGCGTCACGAGATCGGAGAGCACCGTGTGCGCCACGTCGATACGGCGTTTGCCCTCGAAGCGCTGCAACATGCTGCCCGATGCGTCGAAGATCAGCTCCACGGCGCCGGTGCCCGCGCCGGCCTTGGCGGCGGCTGGCGGCGACGACGCCGGAGGTTGCGTGCCCGACGCGGCGCGCGCCACCGTGATGCTGCCGGGCTTGGGCAGCGGCGCGCGGCTCGCGCTCGCCGTGAGGCGATAGCGCGCGGGACGGCGCATCCATGCGGCGGCGCGCGCCGCGATCACGTCCATCTCGGCTTGTGTGCGCGCCGACGCGTAGGAGCCGCCGTTCGCGGCAGCGAGATCCTGCATGATCTGCTTCTCGCGGAGCGGCTCGCGGCCGGCGCCGATGTGCGCCGGAAACACGTGCGACCGCACCTGCGCGAGCTGCCGCCACAGGTGTGACGTGAATGGATATTGCCCCGTGGTCTCGGCGTCGGTCACCAGGATGATCGCGCGCACTCCGCGGCGCGCGCTTTCGCCGTCGAGCACCGCCAGCATCGTCTCTTCGAGCGCGCTCGAATCGGTCTCGTTCGCGAGCGACGCGAAGGCCCCCTGGAGCAGATACGGCTGATCGGTCCACTCGGGCAGCAGGAACGGCGCCGAGAAGTTCATGATGTTCACGTACTCGCGTCCCGGCATGACGCCTTCCGCGTACGCCATCACCGCCTGGTGCACGTGGGGTGCGAACGCGAGCAGGCTCAAGCTGGTGTCGTACGCGATCGCCACCGACCACGTCGGCTCTTCGACGTGAACGCGATAGGTGGCGCCCGGCTGGACCGTGGCGATGATCTGTAGCTGGCTGGCGTAGGACGGTCCCACGCGCACCGGCACCGCCGCGCCGGCGCTGTCCTCGATCGTCACTGCGATGTCGACCGTCGGATCATTCGTCGCGGTGAGGGTGAGCGTGTCTTGCCCGGCCGGGATCGTGACGCTGTACCAATCCTCGATGGCCCCGCGCTTCACTTCGCCCGACACGGTTCGATCGAGCGGCAACGGCGTCGCTGCTTCGCGCGTGCGACCGGCGTTGCCGTGCTCGGGCGGTGCAGCTTGTGCCGCCGCGTTTCCGCGCCGGCTCCATTCGAGCACCGCCTCGGGACGAAACATGCCCCACTCGCCGAGGATCGACAGATAGCCGTCACCCGTCGCGCGCTCGATTACACGGATCGCGTCCGGGTAGGCGTAGCGATCGGCCTTGGCGATCGGTGTCGCGGTCTGGAAGCGGATGAAACGCGCCCACAACGGCTGCGGCAGCGACCACGACGCGACACCTTTCTCTTCCTTCTCGAGATCCCAGGCGCCGATCTGCTCCCACGGTCCGAGCGGGCTCGCGACGCTCACCGCCACGCTCACGGAGTCGATACGGCTCTTCGCGGCGTCGGCCGGCGGATGCTTCCACTCGAGCTTGGTGATCTGTGCCGCGCGATCGTCGTGGAAGCCGATCACCCATTCGGGCCGGGTTCCCGCGGCGAAGTCGGCGAGCACCGGCCGATCCCCCTCGCTCAGCAGGCTCGACGCGTCCGACGGCTGCACGCCGATCACCGGCTCGGCGCGCACGATGTGCCCGCCGCGTCGTGCGTCACCGAGGTTGGGCGCGATTCCCTTCGGCTCGCCAGGCGTCGTGATCACTTTCCACTCGCTCAGTCCCACCCGTCCCGCGTTCTCGGCGTGATTCGAGAGCAAGCGGAGCCGGGCGGCGCGCGCCTCGACCGGTTGATCGAGCACGAACGCCTGCTCGATCGGCAGCATGCTGAGACGTCCGCTCAGCGCCGGCTCGAAGGTGTTGCCGTCCGCCGACAGCAGCAGCTCGAAATCGCGGAGCTGCTCGGCGGGGTAGATGACGCCCGCGACCTGCGGCTGGAGCGCGATGCCGCGGATCGGCCAGCTCCGGCCGGCACCGAAGCTCACGGTCATCTCGTAAGGAAGTGTGTCGGCTGCGACGCGATAGCCGCCGGTCGAGGTGAGTCCGTCGTGGAGCAGCGCCAGCTCGTTGGCGGTACGGTCGTCCGGCGCTCCCGCGATGAGACCGCCGAGGGCGCTCGACGCGACGTCGAAGCCGCCCAGGATCGCTTCGGGAATGGGAAACGTCGTTTCCTCGTTGAGAGGCAGCACGTTGGGGTCTGCGCCAATCTCGGCCACGGCTCCCGTCACCGCACCGTCGGCGCGGCGCGCACTCACGCCGATCTGGATGTCGCGGTCGGCCCACGCGTCGGGCGCGATCGCGATCTCGATCGGCGCTCGCTCGTGCGCGCCCGGCGCGACCCGGATCTGCTTCTGCGGCAGCTCGGGTCGATACGCGAAGTGACTGCTCGACGCGTCGAGAGTCAGATCGAGCGGTTCCTTGCCGGTATTCGCGACCTCGACCGTGCCGCGCAGGCGTTGGCCGCGCACCCAGAACGCGGCGACTGGAGTCGAGCCGAGATCGAGCTTAACGGTCGCGGGCAGTGCCGCCGCGGGCTTGGCCGCGACCGGTCCGTTCGCGAAGATGGCCCGCAGCGAGTAAGCACCGGTGCCGCGCAGGCCGAGCTTCACGGGTTTTCCTGCGGGCAGCTCCGCTTCCAGCACCTTCTTGTCCTCGTCGAACTTCGACGGGAGCTCGTCGGTGCCGATTCGCAGCTCGGGCTTCGCGTAGCCCTTCACTTCGAGGCGCAGCGCCGTCGGCCGATCGAGCTTGGGTAGCTCGTACCAGTCGAGATCGCCGAGATCGCCCAGCGTTCCGTCGACGGCGAGCGTCGCGGGGAAGGGACAAGCCTGAGGCGGACTGTCGTTGGGCTCGCGATCGTCCGGCATCACGAACGGCGAGCGATGCGAGAGCGTCAGCTCGTAGCGCCCCGCAACGGCCTCTTCGGCGGTCAGGAACACCGTGTAATCGCCGGGCTCGAGCAGCGCGTCGTACACGACCGGGCGTCCCTTGGCCGTGAGCGACGGACGCTTGGCCGACGGATAGCCCCACTCGAGGCCTAGCGTGATCGTGCCGCCCTGCGGCGGCACGAGCTCCAGCGCCACGTGATCCGGTCCGGCGAGCGAGAACCGGTAGACGTCTTGATCGCGTTCGTCCTCGAGGCCGCCGGTGCGCGGCACGCCGAAGCGCAGGAGATGCGCCTGGCGATCGTTGTCGTTGGGCTCGCGCTCGGCGTTGGGATCGGGTGCGCCGAGAGCCTTGGTCTCGAACTCGTAGCTCGCGTCCCGCCCGAGCACCTGCGCCCAGTAGTCGCCAGGCAAGAGCAACGCCGCGGAAGTCTCGACTTCCGGTGTCGCGGCACCCGGCAACGTCATGCCCGAGCCGAGCACACCGCCGCGCGCATCGAGAAGCGAGATCTGGCGCACGCCGGTGCCGCGGGCCATCACTTTCCAGAGCTGCGGCGCACCCGTGACGTGGAAGCGGAAAAAATCCGAATCGTCGCCGTCGAGACGCCCGCGGATCGTGTGGCCGATCTCGATCGGCGTCGCGAGGCGCGCGACCTCGTTGGGTTCGGTCTCGACGTCGGGCTCCGCTTCGCCGGCGAGCCGCAACGTGAGCGTGTATGGCTGGCGCGCATCGGCAGCTCCCGAAATCTTCACGCCATAGCGAGCGTTCCCGAGCGCCAGTTGCGGCATGCTCACGGTCGTACCCGCACGGCACGAGAGCGTCTCGCGCTGCGCGTCTTCCAGACATACGCGGCGCGGTTCGGCGCTGCGCGACTCGAGCTTGAGCTCGACGCGTTTGCCGGCGAACCGAGGATCCGGCTCGATCGCCCACACGTCGATGTCGTCGCTCCAGCCGATCCGCCCGCCGAACGGTCGGCCGAGCGCCAGTGGCTTGGCGCTCGCGAGCGTGGGATTGGGCTCGTCCTCCCGGGTCGGATTGCGCGGCAGTCCGGGTACGAGCCCGATGCGGTAGGGACTCGGGTCGACGGTGCCGGGATAGAGACGCACGGTGTAGTCGCCCGGATCGAGTCCCAGATCGCCCAGCTCGATGGGGCCGCTCATGCGCTCGGAGTGCGCCAGCACCACCTCGTTCTTGGGATTGCGCAGCTCGACCGACAGGTACTCGCCGACCGGGCCGTTGAGCGTGAGGCCGAAGCTGCGCTTCGCGTCCGTGGGGTTCACGGTGAAGCGAAAGTGATCCTCGGAACCGAGCAGGTCGCCGGCGGTGGGCGTGTTGGGCGGGAGCGGTGTGGCCGCCGCGGCGCTGTCGTTGGGCTCGCGCTCGCTCTGCTCGACCGGTGCCGCGGGAGCGAAGCGGACATGGTAGGGACCGCCGCCGGTGGTCTGGACCACCACGAAGTAGCTGCCGCCGCGCAGCAGCACGTTCTCTGCGCGCACGGTCGAGGTGTTGTCGCTGGTGCCCAGCCGGAAGGCCTCGGTGCCGACGATCGACCGGTCCGACGAGTCGCTCTCGAGGCGCTGCACCAGCACCCGCGAGGTCGCGACGAACGAGGTCTCGAGCTCGATGTTCCAGCCGCGCGCCGCGAGATCGGCGGGCACGGTCCACTGCACGTAGTCCTGGTCGCGATCTCCGACTACGCCTTCGACGCAGAAACCGCCGGTGAACGCGCGCGCTTGGTCGGGCTGGTCGTTCGGTTCGCGCTCCGCGACGCACGCCGGCCCTGCGGCGGGCTCCTCCGCACGCGCGGGCAACGCGAGCGCGAGAAGCAGCAGAACGACGGTACGTCGTAGAAGCCGGCCTCCGTGCCGGCCCGTGGGGACACGGACACTCGTATGCGACGCGGCGGAATCGCGCCCGTTCACTTGCTCGTCTTCACGGTGCAGTTCGGACGCGACGGCATCGCGTAGCGTTCATCGGCGGCCTCGTCGTCACCGGCGTAACCGAGCTCGATGCTAGCCACGACGGTGTCCTCGATGACGGTGATGTCGATCGAGACCTCGACTGCCACCGCCTCGGGCGTACGCGCCGCCTGGAGCCTGCAGGTCTGCGCGACCCACACGTTCATCTCGCCGCCTTCCACCGCATTGGGCGACTTGGCGAGACACGCGTCGACGTCTTTCTTGGCGGGCATGATCGCCTTGCCAGATCCCGAGGCAGTAATCGAGGTGGCGCCCTCGCGCTTCCGGATCGTCGCCGGCAGCTGGATCGTGCCGTAGTGCGCCTTCACGTCGATGCTGGGCTTGCCGTCGAGCACGGCCACGATCGTCTGGGTGTCCATCCCCGCCGGCTTGCCGGCCTTGAAGAGGTCTTCCTGGCACTCGAGCGTGAGCGTCTCGGCATGCGCCGCGGACGCGAGTGTCAGCAGTGCGCACGCAGTGAAAGCGCCGGTGATCCGGCGCGAAACGAGAGATGGCATCGCGATTCTCCTGATGGTGATGGCGCGCCGGAGCATACACCCGGCCCCGGAACCCGCGCCGCCTAGCGACTCGTGTGGAGGAACCGGATCCGAAATGACCATTCACGATTCGGATCGACCCGGCCGCCAACCCGTAGGGCGCGGGCCCAAGCCCGCCCGCCGACGCGAGGCGCTTGCGGGCGGCCTCGCGGCCGCCCCTACGAGCATCTCGCGCCGAATCGTGAACGACTATTTGGTCCGGATCGAACGCTGAGCGTGTGAAGGCCGCGGACGCGCAGAGCGTGTCCCTTCAACCGATCGTTTCCTAGCGGTTGGAGAGACCGGCGCCTGCCGGTCGGAGTTTGCTCGGGGGCTTTCGCCAGCGGCTCGAACGCTGAAATGCCGGTGTGGGGTTCGTGCGAGTCGCGCGTCGACGCAAACGTGGCGTCACCGACGCTAGATCGAGGTCGTGCCCGTCTGGCGTGCGTGACCATGCCGATGGTGGCCCTGCCCGCGAGACGCAGGCGAACCGTCGTCGCGGTCACGCTCCCTCGGTGTGCTGAGCAAGCTCAGCGCCTCATCCGGGGAGGTCCCGGTACACCTCGCGTCGGTGCCCAACGCGCACCACGAGTACGACCATGGTCGCCAACCGACGAAGCGACGCACGCGACAGCGCCGGCCATGACGACCCAGTCCGACGACGTGTGCATGTCGAGGGAAGGGCTGATCGACTACACGATCCACTTCTGGAGCCCGCGGGAGGGCCGCGAGATCACGCGCGAGGAGCAACCCGGCCCAGCTTCGCGCAGAGCGCGTCACCGGCGGCCCGAAGTGAATGGCGTTCGGCTCGCTCTTCCAGGGCGTGCTCGGCGAGTCGCGCCAGCGTCTCGATCAGCTCGCGGCTTCCGACGGTAGCCTCCTCGTGCTCGAGCTCATCACCACCGCTCTGCTCGGCCAGAGCTCGCCGGAGCACCTGAACCGATCCTGTGCGTACCCACGGCTCGCCGCTGGCGGCGACGCCAGCGGTGCTCACGACGCACGCGGGTTGGGAGCACACGATTTTCCGGACGTGGGTCACACGCCGCAGCTCGAAGCTCCCGACGACGTGGTCTGAGTCATGAGCGCATCGCTTGATCGCGCCCAGGCCGCTGGCCGTCGCGATTCCAGTGGATCCGACGCGAGCGCAGAGGCTGCCGGGTGACGCCCCCCGACGTCATAGGGGTCCGCGCCGCCGATCGTGCCTCTTCGGCCCGCTGCGGCGCTCAGGCAGCGACTCGAACCTCGGTCTGGAGCGACCGAAGTTCCCGTATCCACGGGAGGATGCGGTCCAAAACAGGAGTCATTGGGGACACCAAGCTGATTTTTCGGGCGCAGATCGCCCGAGGTGCCCGAAGGCCAAGCAGCCTTATGGGTTCAGGGTCACGCCCATCGAAGCCGATTCCCTTGGGGAAACGGGGCTGCTCGAACCGCTGGCGATCGTCGAGGTTCGCACCGCGCCAAAGCTCAGCGGCGTTCTCGAGCGCTGCGGATCGATGCTTGGCGCGTCCCGCGCGGCACAACCGCCGCCGCTACGATCTGCGAGTCGTCGATTTCCGCGGAAGCCCAGCGTGCGTCGGCCGCAAGCGGCGGACGACTCCCGCGAGGGCTACGCCGAACACGAACGTCAACGCAACTGCCGAGGGGTCCGCGCCGTCGGCCGTGCGTGCCACGCCGCCACAACCGGATCGCTCGTCGATCTGCCCGTCACAATCGTCGTCGACGCCGTTCGTTACCTCGGTGGCGCCTGGATGGACCGCCGCATTCGCATCGTTGCAGTCCGCTTCCGGGTGGGCACACGCGACCGACGCGGGATTGCCGTAGCCGTCACCGTCGGCGTCGGTGCACTCGGCACTCAGGAGCGCGGCGAGGCTCGCCACATTCATGCGCAGGATCTGTTCACCCATGGCGGTGCCGCCGATCTTGTCCGGCGTGTCCGTCGTGCGGTGGTAGTGCGGATAGACGTCCCAGTCGTTCGCGGCGGTGAGGACGGTCGCCATGCCGCGATCGAGGTACGGCACGTGATCGGAGCGTTCCGGAGTGAAGTTGATCACCATGCGAAGCGAGGTGTACGCGGTTGCTGCATCGGTGTAGAGGTCCGAGAGCCACTCGTATTCGGGCAGTGTCTCCAGCATGCAATCGGGATCCGAATCGCCGTTGTACCCGACCATGTCCATCGCGAGCACCGCGCGAACCTTCGCGGCGTCTCCGGACGAGACCAGCGAGCTCGCATGCGCGATGCTGCCGTAGAGCCCCTGCTCCTCGCCCGCGTAGCACATGAACAGGAGCGTCTGCTTCTGGGGCTGCGCGGTGAAAATGCGCGCCATCTCGAGCACGGCAGAGCATCCGGTCGCGTTGTCCTCGGCGCCCGGCGCGGCCGTCGACGGACTCTGCGACGTCGAATCGTAGTGCCCGCCCACGAGGAACCAGTCGTCGGCCTTGGTGGTGCCGGGAATGCGCGCGATCACGTTGTACGCGGTCGTGCCGCTCACCTGGAACGCTTGCGTCGTCACGATCGCGCCGGGAAGCGCCTGGAACTGCGACACCAGCCACGCACGCGCCGAGGCAATCCCCGAACCGTGCGTGTACCGATTCCAGCCCGCGAGCGTCGCCACGTCGGCGAACCAACGCGCCGCGTTCACTTGATCCACCGGCGGCGCAGCCATCGTGCTGGGCAAGGCACTCGGGCGTCGTGGCGCGTTGGCGGCCTGCCGCGCGAGCACGACGTTCGGTGTGAAGGACCGCACGATCGCGTGCCCATTGCCGGACGACGCGACGAGCACGTGCTCCACCGAGGACGGCATCTCCGCGACGACCCACCGCCCCCCGGTCGCGAGCGGCCGTGCTCCGATCGCGGCGAGCTGCGCGGGCTGCACACCACCCACGATGCGGAGCTCGGTGCCGGGTGTGGCTGCGACGACGTCGCCCCCGCGTGTGCGAACCAGCGCCGCCAGCCCGCGCTCTTCACCGCCCACGAGCAGCACGTCGTCGAGCTCGACCCACCATTCGATCACCGGATCGGCGCGCAGCACGGCGAGGCGCGCCGGCCCGAGCGCGTGGAGGTCGCGCCGCGCGTACGAGCTCGCCGTGGTGCCGGCCCGGGCCGGCGCGCCGGCACCGATCGTCAGTACGATCGTCGTGAGGCGCAGCAGCCAAGGCGCAACGGAACGCAGGCGTGCGGTGATGGCACATGACATGGCCGAGGCCCCCAAACACGCGCGGACGACGCGAGCGCGACGATGATACCGTGGGACCACGCGCCGAGCACCGAGCCGTTTCTATCGGCGCCGCTCGACAACTCCTCTTCGTTGCGCTCGCGGTTCTGTCGGCGAAGGCCAAGTAGATTGCGGCGCATCCAAGCTCGGGGCCGTCGAAGCCCGCCAACTTTGCCTACCCTGATCGGGCCGAGCGGAAGGTCCGCGGCCTCGTGTGACCCCACGAGGCCAACCGACGCACTTCCGCGTGGAGCGAATCCACTGCGTGTCGTGGGATCTGGCGACGGGCCTTCGGTGGGCAACGCTTCTCGCCGACCTGCGAGCGGGCGGACTGGCGATGCCGATCCAAGACATTCTCATCGCCGCGACCTCATGGGTTCGCGGGCTCACGGTCGCGACGCGCAAAGGCCGCGATTTCGCGAACGCGCACGTCAGGATTCTCGACCCGTTTGCGCGACGACGATCCACCGCCGATCACCGTCGCACGGCACCGATCGGGCCGCCTTGGCCGCCGTCGTGTGGCACACGGCAAGCACCTGGCTAAACTCAGGAAAGCTCATCCCAACCGGCCGGAGATGCGGCGCGTTCGCGCCGATGAGCTGGTAGAGCAAAGGTCACGCCGTTGGGTACTGAATGGCCTTGCAGGATTCGGAGCGACCGTAACCCTTTAACATCATTGCTGATCGCAGGAGACAAAGACGCGGCCACTCGATACGGTGAGTTCGGATCTTCCGCCAGGTCGAACCGAACACGATCGAGGAGCCGCGATGGCTGAGATCGCACTGAAGCTGCGACGTACCGAGAAGAGGCGATTGAAGCGTTGGCTGATGAAGATGCGCTCGGCTGCCGAACGCACGCGGATTCTGATCGTGCTGCACTACGCCGAGCAGCACGTTCGAGTGCTCACGCAACGACGTCGTCGCAAATCTCGGAGTCCTCGCAGCCGCTGCCGGCGTGGCCCTCACCCACTCCGCCCGGTCTGACATCGTCGTCGGTGCGCTGGTGGCATGCCTATTCCTCCGCTCGGCGCTCGACGTGCTCGGTCGCGCGTGGCCCGAGTTGCACCTTCCGACCACGACGTCTTGAACGCCGTCGCTCGCTCCGCAGCACGTCGGGCGCCGTCGCGGGCCGATGCGGTGCTCGCGGGAATGGCCCTCGCGTGGCTCGCCTTCGCGAGCTGCCGGTCGAGCGACGTCCCCGGCTATGTCCGGTTGGACGGGTCCGCGCCACTCCTCACCCCATCCTCCGCGACGCGCGCGGTGCTGGTGGTGTTCTGGGCTAGTTGGTGCCCTCCCTGCCAGACCGAAGCTCCGGCGCTCATCGCGCTGGCCGAACGCCCCCCTCGCGACATGACGGTCTTGGTGTTTGGCCACGATACGGACTGGGGGCCCGTACGGGATTTCTTCGGCGGCGCGCCGCCGCCGGCGCTGCGATTCGCCCTCGATGAAGGCAAGGTGACAGGCGCCGCGTTCGGGGTCGAGAAGCTGCCGGTGAGCTACCTGATCGTGGACGGCCGCCGCGTCGCGCGCTTCGACGGACCGCAGCGCTGGAACGATCGACCGATGCGGCGCTTGCTCGAGCGTCTCGTCCAGGAACCGAGAGAGCTACGGTGACGAGGCATGCGCCACTCGACTTTGGTTTGACGGTTCGGCGTCCAAATCGTTAGACCGCCGTCGATGCGGCGCCTCGTTCACGGCCTGCTGGTCGCGATCAGCCTCCTCGCCACCCACGGCTGGGCGGTGACGGGCGAGATCGCCTCGGCCCTGCACGACGGCCACACCATCGACTCGACCGCCTGTCCGGACTGCAGCGACTGTGCTCAGTGTGACTGCTGCACTTCCCTCGCACCCGCGATCCTCCCGGCTGTTCACGCGGCCTGCACGCTCGAACCCAAGACCAGCGTCGTGGCGAGAGCCGCCCGCGCCATGCGTCCGCTGACGGCGGCGGACATCTTCCACCCGCCTCGAGCTTGATTCTCTCCCGATCGGGAGAGGTGCGCCCGGACGTCGCCGCGCGCGACGTCCGGGGCCGCGTTTCGCATCACCCATCGACTCGCCCGGCGCGCAACTCGCGCGCTGGCGCCACTCGTCCCGCCGAGCTCCGGACCTTCCGGGCTTGGCACTTCGGAGAATTCGACATGCGTCACCTCTCTTCACTGCTTCCACTAACCCTGTCCATCCTGATCTTCATCCTCACGCTTTCGGCTGCGCCGCCGACGTCCGCTGGCGAAGGAGGAAGCACGTCTGGCGCAGCTGCCAGCGCCGCGACACAGCCCACTACGACCGAGAAGTGCGAACACGGCGTCGCAAAAGCGCTCTGCACGAGGTGCAACCCGAAGCTCGCCCCTGTGTTCAAGGCGAAAGGCGACTGGTGCGCCGAGCACTCGCGTGCCGAGTCCCAGTGCGTGATCTGCCATCCCGAGCTGGCGAAGGAAGGTGTGAAGTGATGATCGCCCGGCGATCCCTCGCCGTCGCGTGCATCTCGATCGTCGTTTGCTCTGCACCCGCGTGCAGCCGGAGTGACACGCCCAGTCGGGCCGAAAGCGAGGCGCAAGCCGCGGCACTCCCAGACAGCCACGCCCATGCGGACACGGCCGCGCAAGCCGTGACGCTCTGCGAGCACGGCGTCCCCGCCGACCTCTGCACGCACTGCAACCCGGATCTGATCCCGGTCTTCCAGGCGCAAGGCGATTGGTGTGAGAAGCACGAAGTGCCCGACACACAGTGCTTCCAGTGCAACCCCAAGCTCACCTTCTCGTCCGCCTCAGCACCGGCCGACTGGTGCCGCGAGCACGCGGTTCCCGAATCGAAATGCACCAAGTGCAAGCCCGCCCTCGTGGCGAAGTTCATCGAGGCGGGCGACTACTGCCGGGAACACGGTTACCCACAGAGCGTCTGCCCGTTCTGCCACCCGGAGCTGGCGCGCGCGATCGGAGCCAGTCCGCCGGCCTTCCCGACGCCTGGCACGCGGGTCCGGCTGGCATCGGCGCAGACGGCGCGTGACGCCGGGATCGAAACGCAGCGCGCCGAGACGAGCGCGGTCGCACCAACACTCGAGGTAGTCGGTCGGCTCGCCTTCGATCACAACCGGCACGCGCAGCTCGCGACGCCGGCCGACTCGATGATCCTGGAGGTATCGGTCGACGTGGGCGACGACGTTCGCGCCAGCCAGGCCGTCGCCACCCTCGCCTCCTCGAACGTGGGCGCGGACCAGGCACGGCTCGCGGCGGCGCGTGCACGCATCGACACCGCGCGCGCCGCCCTCGAGCGAGAGCAGCGCCTGGTCGAGCGTGGCGTCGCGGCTCGCAAGCACGCGGAGGCGGCGCAATCCGAGCTGGCTACGGCGCAAGCCGAGCACGACGCCGCTCGGTCTTCGCTCGCCGCAGCGGGTGCCGGCTCCGGCGGTGCGGGCGGACGGTACGTACTCACCGCGCCTTTCGCGGGAACGGTGGTGTCGAGGGACGCGGTCGCTGGACGCAGCGCCAGCGCGGGGCAGGTGCTGATGGAGATCGCGGATCTCTCCACGATGTGGGCGCTTCTCGAGATCCCCGAGAGCGAAGCGGCTTCCGTGCATCCTGGCCTTCCCGTCGAGATCGTGCTCGAGGGCGCCCGCGCCAAGCCGCTCACCGGCACGATCGCGCGAGTCGGTGCCAGCGTCGATCCCAGCTCCCGCACCGTCGTCGCCCGCGTCGAGCTGGCAAACGACGGGCGCCGCCTCAAGGCGGGCGCATTCGTGCGCGCGCGGATCGCGCTCGGCCCCGAAGGGGCGGTGCTGCTGGTGCCGGCCGGGGCGATTCAGCGCGCGGAGAACCGCAGCGTGGCCTTCGTAGAGCGGGTCGAGGGCGTTTACGAACCGGTGGTGGTCGAGATCGGCCGCACGCACGGCGGGTCGGTGGAAATCGTGTCGGGCCTGACAGCGGGCGACACGGTCGTGACCACGGGTGCGTTCCTGCTCAAGACCGAGGTCTCGAAGGAGTCGATCGGCGCCGGCTGCTGCGAGACCGGGGCAGACGGCTGATGCTGACGTGGATCATCGACCGCTCGCTCGCTCACCGCTGGGCCGTGCTCGGCGCGAGCGCGGCACTGATCGTGGCGGGCGTGCTCGCGTTCCGCGCACTTCCGCTCGACGCCTTTCCCGACACCACGCCGGTCCAGGTGCAGGTGAACGTCACGGCCGCGGCACTCACGCCCACCGAGGTCGAGCGCCAGCTCACGATCCCGATCGAGCAGGCGCTCGCCGGATTGCCGCGGGTGGAGGAGCTGCGGTCGATCTCCAAGTTCGGCTTCGGGCAGCTCACGGTGCGCTTCGCCGACGGCGTCGATCTGTGGTTCGCGCGCCAAGTCGTGGCGGAGCGGCTCGGCGGGGTGGTGCTACCCGACGGCGTCGACCGCCCCACGTTAGGGCCGGTCGCGACTGGCCTGGGCGAGGTCTTCCACTACCTCGTGCGAAGCGACACCCGCACCCTCGAGGAGATCCGGACGCTTCACGACCGAGTGATCGCTCCCGAGCTGCGCAGCGTTCCGGGCGTCGCCGAGATCAATGCCTGGGGGGGCGACGAACGGCAGTGGCACGTCATCGTCGATCCGCTCCGCCTCACGAGCTACGACCTCTCACTCGGCGACGTCTACACCGCCCTCGAGCAGAACAACGCCAACGTGGGTGGCGGCGTGATCGAGCGCGGTGGCAGCGCGAGCTTGGTGCTCGGCGTGGGAAGCCTCGATGGACCACGCGCCGTCGAGGACGTCGTGGTCGCCGCGCACCGCGGCGTGCCGATCCGCGTCCGCGACGTGGCGCGCGTCGAGCTCGGGCGGGAGCCGCGGCGCGGCGCGACCACCGCCGACGGACGAGGCGAGGCCGTGCTCGGCCTCGGCTTCATGCTGGTGGGCGAGAACAGCCACGCCGTCACCGGCGCCCTGGCCGAGCGGCTCCAAGACCTGGCGTCGCGGATGCCGGAAGGGGTGACCGTCGAGCCGGTCTACGAGCGCACCGAGCTGGTCGACCTGGTGTTGCGCACCGTGCGCACGAATCTGCTCGAAGGCGCGCTCCTCGTGATCGCCGTGCTGTTTGCGTTCTTGGGCGACCTCCGCGCGGGACTGGTGGTCGCGGCCGCAATCCCGCTCTCCATGCTCTTCGCCTTCAACGGGATGCTGTGTTTCGGCATCGCCGGCACGCTCATGTCGCTGGGAGCGATCGACTTCGGGCTGATCGTCGACAGCTCCGTGATCCTGGTCGAGAACGCCGTGCGGCGGCTCTCCGAGAACCGCGATCGCTCGACTCTCGAGGTGGTGCGCGACGCCTCGGTGGAGGTCCGCAAGCCGACGCTCTTCGGCGAGCTGATCATCGCCGTCGTCTACCTGCCGGTCCTCACTCTCGAGGGTGTCGAGGGGAAGCTCTTCCGGCCGATGGCGCTCACCGTGATCTTTGCGCTCGCGGGGTCCGCCCTCCTCTCGATGACGCTCATGCCGGTGCTCGCGAGCTTCGCGCTCGGTCGTGAGCGCGGCGCGCCGCACCGCACGCCGCGGCTCGTCGCGTTCCTCGAGAGACGCTACGCCCCCGTGCTCGACTGGTCACTCCGTCATGGTCGGATCGTGGTCGGCGGCGCCGTCCTCTTGGTCGTGGCGGCGGCGTGCGGCGCGACCCGCCTCGGAAGCGAGTTCGTGCCACGCCTCTCCGAAGGGACGCTCGTCATCAACACCGTGCGTCTCGCCGAGGTCTCGCTCTCCGAATCCGTGCGCTACGGGACGCAGATCGAGCGCGTGATCCTCGACGAGTTTCCCGCCGAGGTGAAGCGGGTCTGGACGCGCACCGGCACCGCCGAAGTGGCGACCGACCCCATGGGTATCGAGCTCTCGGACGTATTCATCACGCTGACGCCCCGCGACCGGTGGCGGCGCGCGCGCAGCCAGGACGAGCTGGTGGCCGAGATCAAGGCTGAGCTCGCGGACCTCCCCGGCATGCGCATGACGTTCCTGCAACCGATCGAGATGCGCGTGAACGAGATGATCGCGGGGGTCCGGAGCGATCTGGGCATCAAGGTCTTCGGCGACGATCTGGACGTGCTGCGCGCGCTCGCGCGCCAGATCGAGTCCGTGGTCACCACCATTCCCGGAGCCGCCGACGTGACGGTCGAGCAGGTGACCGGTCAACCGGTGCTCGAGATCACCGTCGACCGCGCCGCGATCGCGCGCCACGGAATCCCGGCGCGCGAAGTGCTCGACGTGGTTGCGGCCATGGGCACTCGTGCGGTGGGCGACGTGCGCGAAGGGGAGCGGCGCGTCGACCTGGTCGTGAGGCTCGACGACAAGCACCGCGAGGATCCCCTGCAGCTCGCATCCATCCCCGTGCATGCTCCAGGAGGGGAACAGGTGCCCCTCGGCCGCCTGGTGACGCTCCGCGAGGCGCCCGGCCCCACCACCATCCAGCGCGAATGGGGCCAGCGCAGGCTGACGGTCCAGAGCAACGTGCGCGGCCGAGACCTCGGCAGCTTCGTCGCCGAGGTGCGCGAGCGACTCGCCTCGGATGTCGAGCTTCCGGCCGGCTATCATCTGCGGTACGGCGGACAGTTCGAGAACCTGGAGCGCGCGCAGCAGCGCTTGTTGATCGTGGTACCCGTCGCACTGGCGCTGATCTTCACGCTGCTCTACGTCACCTACGGCCGGGTGCTCGACGCGCTACGCATCTTCGCCGGCGTGCCGTTCGCCGTGATCGGCGGGGTCGCGGCGCTCTTCGTACGCGGCTTGCCCTTCTCCATCTCGGCGGCGGTCGGATTCGTGGCGCTCTCCGGTGTCTCAGTGCTCGGCGACATGGTGCTCGTCTCGCGGATCCGCCAGCTCCTCGAAGCCGGACGGCCGCTCCCTGAAGCGATCCGCGGGGCCGCGCTGTCGCGATTGCGGCCCGTTCTCATGACCGCAACCGTGGCGGCCATCGGGTTCCTGCCCATGGCGCTCAACACAGGCGTGGGAGCGGAGGTGCAGCGACCGCTCGCGACGGTCGTGATCGGGGGCGTCGTATCCTCGACGCTGCTCACGCTGATGGTGCTGCCGGTGCTCTATCAGCTCGTCGCCGCTCGCGCGAGCGGCGACGGCTCAGGCGACACCACCGCGGCCGACGTAACGCCACAGGAGGAGATGCCCCATGTCGCGGCGTGAGTGGGCTCGAGTGCCGTGGACCGCACTGGTCGCCTCGGCGCTCGTTCTGAGTGTGGGTGCTGACGCCGCCGCCACCGCGAAGTCGCTGACGCTCGACGGGGCGATCTCCCGCGCCCTTGCAACGAGTCCGGCGCTCCGCGAGGCCCAGGCGGAAGTCGCGCTCGAGACCGGCGAAACCGCCCTTGCGAGCCGCCTGGTGCGCGACAACCCGGAAGTCGCATTCGACGCGGGCTCGCGATCGCGCGGCGACGAGCGCTTCACCGATTACGGCGTCACGGTCGAGCAGCGTATAGAAATCGGCGGACAACGTGCTCTGCGCGGCGAAGCATCCAGCGCCCGTGTGACCGCCGCGCGCGCCAAGCTCGCCGAGCGCCAGGCGGGGATCGTCAGAGATGTCCGCGCCGCGTTCGTACGGGTGCTCGCGGCGGAGCGTCGGCGGGTCCTGGTGGCGGATGCGCTCGAGGTCGCCAGGCGGGCCATGGGTGCGGTCGAAGAGCGCCATGGCGCAGGCGACGCGACGCTGATCGAGGTCAATGCCGCACGCGTCGAGCTCGGCCGAGCGGTGCGCGACGACATTCGCGCCACCGAGCAGGAGAAGGTGGCCCGTCGCGAGCTGTCCTCGCTGATCGGTGCAGGCCCGGAGGAGCAGGTCAGCCTCGCCGGCACGCTCGAGCCGCTCCGTGAAGCAAAGACGGGAGACCCGGCTGCCCTCGTCCAGCGGGCGCTCCGCGAGCGCTCGGCGCTCGTCGCCGCACGCGCCGACCTGGCGGCGTCCCAGGCAGCGGCGGAGCTGGCCGCGCGCGAGGCCATTCCGAGCCCGCGAATCGGCGCGAGTTACGAGAAGGAAGAGGACACCGACGTCGTGCGCGGGTTACTGACGTTCGATCTACCGCTCTTCGATCGCAACGACGCGGAGCGTTCACGCGCCGCAAGCGCGGTCCGCGTAGCCGAGGCTCGGATCGCCGCGCTCGAGCGGGACGTCTCCCTCGAGATCGAGCTGGCCGCGCAACGAGTCGACGCCGCCGAACGATCCGTCGCCGCCTTCGGGGCCGAGGTGCTCGCGGCACTCGATCACAACGGCGCTCTCGTCCAGGAAGGCTACGACGCCGGCCGAATCGACTTCGTCCAGCTCCTGGCCATGCGCCGCGAGCTCCTCTCCGCCCGCCTCGAACACCTCGAGTCGCTCGAGGACCTCGAGCGCGCGCGAGCCGAGCTCGATCGAGCGGCTGGGTCGACCCCGTGATCACTCGCTGCCCGAGACGGGTCGGGCGCGGTCAGGCAGCGACGGGAACGTCCGTCCGCAAGGCCCGGAGTCCGTGTATCCAAGGCCGGATCCGGTTCAAGGTAGGAGTCGTCAGGGACACCATTCTCGAATCGAAGGCCCGACGGGGCGGCAGCTCCCCGAAAGCCGAGCACGTTTCGGGTGTTCCAAAGGGCCTCCCGTCGAAGGTCCGCCGTTCGGTACCAGCATCCCCTGAATGCGCCGCTTCAGCGATGCTTCGAGCGAACGCCAGAGTCGTCCGGCGTTGCCGAGGACCTACTCTGCGTAGTTGGGGGGTGGTGCAAGCGCGCGCGGGTTGACCGGCGCCACCTGGGGCATCTACGGTCGTCTCGTGACTTCGGACCCAGCGACTTCGCCCGACGTCACCGAGTTGCTGCGTTCGGTCGAGCGGGGCGATGCGGCGGCGCGCGACGCGTCGCTCGCCGAGGAGCAGCAATCCGAGGTCGACGTCGAGGCGCTCGACGCGGCGCTCGAGCGCCTCGCGCCGGTGTCGCCCGAACACGCGCGGCTGGTCGAGATGCGCTACTTCGCCGGCCTGACCGCTGCAGATCGTCGAGTGTGCTCGCCAGGCACCAGGCGCCCACCAGCCTGCCTTCGAGCAGCGCACGATCGAGCGGTGAACGCGCCCGGCCGCGCTCGAAGCGCGCGATGCCGCGCCGGTAGGCGTCGATCGCGTCGGTTTTGCGGTCCAGATAGTAGAGTGCATCGCCGAGCAGGATCGCGGGGCGCCCACTCGGGTAGTCGAAGTCCATGCCGTCGCGACGCTCGAGCGGGAGCGCCAGGAGCCGCGCCCCTTCGCGCTCCGCGATCGCCGCCGCGCCGCGGTGATCTTCGAGCGACTCGAGCGCGTCGACCTGTGTCAGCCGGATGCTGGTGAGCAGCGCCTCGTGCACGCCGATCTTGGGGGGTGCCGTGTGGCTCGCGGCCCAGCCGTCGAGAGCGCGCGTCACGTCGACTTCCGCCTCCTTCGCCTTGGCGAGCTCGCGCCGTGCGCCTTCGGCGATCGTCAGCATCTCGACTGGGCGACGGAGCGCGTGCACGCCCCGATGCCGTGAGCGGAGGGCGCGGAGAGCGCTCCTTCCATTCGCCTCCGTCTCGCCCGCCGTCAATGGACGGCACTCGGGGAGGCTCCGTCCGCCGGTGGATTCCGATGCCCCGCGGATGTGCTCGGTACCACTGAGGAGATAGAGGTGTGAAGCTCAGGCCGCGCTCCATGGACGGATAGGGCGTTGCGGGTTCATCCCGATTCATCGCTGGCCACACCACCCGGCGTACGCAAGGAAGCGCGTACCGGCGATGCGCGCGTGCAAATGCCGCGCAGCCAGTCCCGGGAGCGGGGTTGCGACTCCGAGGGAGTCCACGCGATCACCAACACCGCCGAGGGGCACGAGCGATGACCAAGCGGGACGACCTTCCTGCCCCTGACTTCGAGACGCTCTTCGAGTCGGCGCCCGACCTCTACCTCGTGCTGACCCCTGACCTGGACATCGTGGCCGTGAGCGATGCCTACCTGCGTGCGACGATGACCCGGCGCGAGGATCTCCTGGGTCGAGCGCTGTTCGACGTCTTTCCAGACAACCCCGACGACCCCCACGCCACGGGGGTCCGGAACCTCAAGACCTCGCTCGACCGCGTCGTGTCGCAGCGCGTCCCTGACGCGATGGCGTTGCAGAAGTACGACGTGCGCCGGCCCGAATCCGAGGGCGGCAACTTCGAGGAACGATACTGGAGCCCTCTCAATACACCAGTGCTCGGCCCGAATCGCGAGTTGCTCTTCATCATCCACCGCGTGGAGGACGTCACCGACTTCGTCCGCCTCAAGCAGCTCGGCGCCGAGCAGACACGGGCCAGCCAAGAGTTGCGCTCGCGCGCCGAGGAGATGGAGCTCGAGCTCTACCAGCGCGCGCAGCAAGTCCAGGAGGCCAACCGAGCGCTCGAGCAGATCAACCGTGCGCTCGTGGAGGCGAAAGACCAGGCCGAGGCCGGTGCGCGAGCCAAGGCCGAGTTCCTGGCCAACATGAGTCACGAGATCCGCACCCCGATGAATGCCGTCATCGGCATGGCGGGACTCATGATGGACACCGTGCTCGACCCACGCCAGCGAGAGTTCGCCGAGACCATTCGCGTGAGTGGCGAGCATCTGCTCACGGTCATCAACGACATCCTCGACTTCACGAAGATCGAAGCCGGAAAGCTCGAGTTGGAGCACGTACCCTTCGACGTGATGAGCGCCGTCGAGGAGTGCCTCGATCTGGTTGCGCCGCGCGCCGCCGAAAAGGATTTGGACCTCGCTTACCTCTGCGAGGGAACCGTGCCGCGCACGCTCATCGGCGACGTCGGGCGGCTTCGCCAGGTCCTGGTGAATCTGTTGTCGAACGCGGTGAAGTTCACGAGCCGAGGCGAAGCGGTCGTCGAGATCGCCGCGAAGCCCATCGACGACTCGCGACACGACCTCAGCATCTCCGTGCGGGACACGGGACTCGGCATCCCGCCGGATCGCCTCGACCGGTTGTTCCAGTCGTTCAGTCAGGTCGACGCCTCGACCACCCGGGTGTACGGCGGCACCGGCCTCGGGCTGGCCATCTGCAAGCGCCTGGTCGAAGCGATGGGTGGCCAGATCGACGTCGCGAGCACGCCGGGCGAGGGATCCACGTTCCGATTCAACCTGCCCATGGACTCCATGGCCGAGTCCCTCCCGAGCGTGGAGCTGCGCCGAGGAACGAGCGCGCTCGCAGCGCTCACCCTGCTGGTGGTGGACGACAACGCCACGAATCGCCGCATCCTGCGCCTGCAGGCGGAGTCCTGGGGGGCGGCCGTCTGGGACAGCGCCTCACCGCTCGCGGCGCTCGCGCGTGTGCGAAGCGGACCGCCGTTCGACATCGCGCTGTTGGACCACCTCATGCCCGAGATGGACGGCCTCAGCCTGGCACGCGAAATACGCAAGACGCACGAGGCACGACGGCTTCCCATCGTGATCCTGTCGTCCGCGGGTCGGCGCATGAAGTCGGTGGTCGAATCCGGCGTCGACATCCAGGGGCACTTCACCAAGCCGATCCGGCAATCCCAGCTCTACGACGCACTGGTCTCGGTGCTCGAGCGGCATCCGGAGCGGAGGGCCCATCGACCCGCCACCCGAGCCGAGGTGCTTCCCACCCTCGCACCGCTCACGATCCTGCTGGCAGAGGACAACGCGATGAACCAGCGGGTGGCGCTGCTGATGCTGGAGAAGCTCGGACAGAGGGCCGACGTCGTCGGGAACGGGCTCGAGGTCCTCGAGGCTCTGAAGAGGCGGGACTACGACATCGTGTTCATGGACATGCTGATGCCGGAGATGGACGGCGTGCAGGCGACCCACGCGATCCGGGAACGGATGTCCGGACACCAGCCGTGGATCGTGGCCATGACGGCCAACGCCCTGCACGGCGACCGCGAGCGTTGTATCGAAGCCGGTATGGACGACTACGTGAGCAAGCCGGTGAGACTTGCGGATCTCGCGAGGGTCCTCGAAGGTGCGGTGGCCGCGAAGCCCTCGCGCGCATCCGCGACGCCGCCGCACACGGAGCGCGAGTAGTCGTCCAGGCTGCGATGGTGGAACGTACCGACCTCGATCCCGCGCTGCGAGAGCACGGTGCGCGCGGCTGTCGCAGCAATCACCTCACGACGTGCTCTTCGTCATGAGGGCATGGCTGGACCGGTTCGGGCCGTAGCGACGCCAGTGGATGCCACGCGGCCCAGAAGCGGCCGGGGTCGGCCATCGGGTTTAGCAGGCTGTTGAAACAGGCACGTGCCAGAGACACGCCGACGAGCGTAGCGAGTCGGCCTGGGGGTGGGGCCCTTTGAGCGCCGCGTGTTTCGTGGGGCGGGGGTCTGTTGAGCCCCCCGAGGAAGCATCGGCGGGCTCGAAGAACGCGCGACTGCGAGTCTTTCAGCAGTCTGTCATCACGGCACTTCCGACGTGTCGTCCGCCCGGTCCATTCTGGTCCATCCGAAGGCGCACGGCCTTCGGGGAAACAGCTGAGAACTCCGCCTCGGTAGACCCGAGAGGGATGGCAGGTCGGCTTCAACTCCTTCCTCCGCTACCAGGGGTCGGGATGATTCCTCCCTGTTTCGTGGACGGCCCCACGTCCTGACCGCAGCGGTTCGCGGCGGTTGGTGGCGGGGTCGCGTTCGCTCGTGGGTCTTCGACCCGAGGTCCGCGTCGAGCCCCGATGGCGCTGGCGCCGCAGAGCGTCAAACGCCGGGCGTGTACGGTTCGTGGAGGTCGACTGGCGGCGTCTTCGCCGTGACGCGCAGGTTGAGCATCTCCACGAACACCGAGAATGCCATGGCGAAGTAGACGTACCCCTTCGGGATGTGGCGATCGAAGCCCTCCGCCACCAGCATCACGCCAATCATCAGCAGGAACGACAGCGCCAGCATCTTCACCGTCGGATGGCGGTGCACGAACTCACCGATCGCACCGGCGAACACCATCATGATGCCGACCGCGACGATGACCGCGCTCACCATCACGCCGAGGTGCTGGGCCATGCCCACCGCGGTGATGACCGAATCGAGCGAGAACACGATGTCGAGCAGCATCACCTGGAAGATGACGCTCGCGAACGAAGGCGCCACCCGCGCCGACACGCGTCCCTCTTCCCCCTCGAGCCGGTCGTGGATCTCGTGGGTGGCCTTGGCGATCAGAAACAACCCTCCCACCAGCAGCACCAGGTCGCGACCCGAGATCTCCTCGCCCAGCACCGTGAAGAGCGGCGCGGTGAGCTTGATGACCCAGGAGAGCGAGAAAAGCAGGGCGACGCGACCGACCAACGCCACGCCCAGGCCGATGCGCCGCGCTTTCGCCTGCTGATTCACCGGCAGCTTGCCGGCGAGGATCGAGATGAAGACCACGTTGTCGATGCCGAGCACGACCTCGAGCACCGTCAGGGTGGCGAACGCAACCAGCGCTTCAGGATTGGTGATCCAGTCCATCGAGTCCTCGGTGTCACGCGTGACGGCGGGGGAGACGGGATGCGGTACGGCGCTCCCGCGTGTTCATGGACGATAGCTGGCCCGAGCTCATTCGAATGGCAGCGACGCTGCGGCGCGCCTTGCGCAGCCCCGCGACCTGCACGATCACGGCGAACACCCCGAACCACGCTCGCCCCGAAGGCGTGTCCTCGATGAACGGGTAGAACACGACGCCGAGGAGCTGCACGAGAGGCAACTCCGCCGATGGGTGGAGGGCCGGGTAGGTCAGCAGAAACACGAGCGACAGCCTACTTCACAGGTAGCTTCCATCGAGCATGCCACGCCCGCGGCGAACCGAAATCCAGGCTCGACCAAATGGTGCTACGGACGTGGAAGTCCGTCATCGAGGGACCAGCGCGACTGCGCTACGGCGCGCCGACGAGGAGAGCGAACGTGAGCACACGATCGGCGTCGGGACGCGCGCGCCGCGGTGCTCGGTTTGCCCCTCCGATGGTCGCCCTGCTCTGGGCCGCCCTGTGCCTCCTCGCCGCGGGATGCACGCCGGGGGCGACGACTTTCACGGCCGTTGCCACGGGGGCACAGCAGACCCCGCCTGTCGACACCGCCTACCTCCCCGATGCCGACCTCAGCGGCGCCGATCTCACGGATGCCTATCTCTACTTCGCGACGCTGAGCCGCGTGAACCTGAATGGCGCCAACCTCACCCGGGCGGTGAGCCTGGCTTTCCTGGACGGCGCCGACCTGCGCAACGCAACCCTTCTCGACGCCTTCGCGGGCGGTGCGGACCTACGGAACGTGACCTGGGGGAACACGACCTGCCCCGTCGTGACGAACAGCGACGCGGATGACGGGGACGGCTTCACCTGCGAGAGCAACATGACGCCGGGCTAGTCGTCAGACCTCGATGCCCTCGTCGGTCACTTCCTCGGGTCGATCTCGTTCTTCCGCAACACAGGCACCGCGAAGCGCCCCGCCTTCGCGACCCAATCGGCCAACCCCTTCGGGCTGGCAGCTATCGGGGTCGCCGCGAGGCCGACGTTCGCCGACATCGACGGGGATGGCGACCTGAATGCCTTCGTCGGCGAGCGTCGAGGTGCGACCTCCTTCTTCGAGAACGTCGCCACATCCACCCTCTTCGAGGACGACGGCCTCTCTCGATGGTCAAGCCGCCTTCCTCGACGGATTCGAGCGCGCGGCAGCACAACGCAGCCGGGTACGAGCACACCTCGATCGAGGACCTCAACCGTCTCGAGAGCGAGTGGGAGTCCCGAGCAATCCCGGGCACCTCCCCGACCTGATCCGACGCCCCGGCCCGGCGTAACTCGGACCGGCGCTCCAACACCGCACCAGGTGCCGGATCGACCCGACGCGTGTCTTGCCGCGGGCGACCGGACACCACGGGTGCGTCCACGTCGCGGTGTGGCGCGAGCGCTCGCGTGAACGTGCCGCGCCCTCGGCGTTCGTCGCGACGTGCGGTGGGAGGCGAGGGGCTACGGCCTTGGACGTTGATCGGCCGACGAGTCGCGTGCGCACCGAAATCCGATGGCGCGGCTCCACTGCGTCGGAAAGTTGTAGAGACGGTTCGGGCTGCGCAGAAACGTGGAATGCGAGTCGTCCCAGGCATCGCCTCGCATGACCCGCAAGTTGGTCTGCGTGGTGGCAGGGCCTTGCGGATCGGTGGACGGGCTCACCGCGTAGTAGCCGGCATCGTACCAATCGCTGATCCACTCCCAGACGTTCCCGATCAGGTCGAGAGCGCCATAGGGCGAGGCACCCGCGGGCTTCGAGGCCACCGGCAGCGTGTGATCCGTTCCACAACCCGCGGCGCCGAGCGGGAGATCGAAGTACACCGCGTAATCGCAGGAGGGAGTCTCGCTCCCCCACGGATAGGTTCGGGCGTCCGGACCTCGGGCCGCTTTCTCCCACTCGGCCTCGGTTGGATAGCGCTTCCCAGCCCAGGTGCAATACGCCTGCCCTCGAGACCAATCCACGCAGTTCATCGGATGATCACCGGGACGGTTCGAATTCCAGTTGCAGTAGGGGTCGAGGGAAGAGTTGGGATCGGGTTCGCTGCAACCGGAATCGGCGACGCACACGGCGTAGGCATTCACGGTGACTTCCGTGCGATCGATCCAGAAGGCACTCAGCTCCACGACGTGAGGCGGCTGCTCGTCCAGGGGAATCCCCGAGCCCGCGCTGGCGCCCATCGTGAACGTTCCGCCGGGAACGAACACCATCTCGGCGTCGCAGGTGACGGCTGGCTCCGTCGTCACCCACCCACAGGTGTCGGCGGACTCGAAACCGTTTTGATAGACGATCACGGAGTCGGCATGGATTGGCCGCACCAACACCCACGGCAGCATGGCGACGAGCACCGGGGCGATCGCGCGAGTCGGCTGTGACTGCACAGGTGCCTCCCTGACGACGGTGCCGAAATCCTAACAGCCTGCTGAAAAACTCGCCGCGGCGAGTCTTTCGAGCCTGTCGATGCTTCCTCGGGGGTCTGTTCCAGACCCCCGCCCCCGAGTCGACTCGCTACCCTTCACGACTCTCCGCGAGTTCGCGGTACTGTACGCGCATACAGATCCCCCGAATCACCTCGAAGCGCCCGGGCTTCCAAGGTACGAGCCATGAAACACACGGTCTCGCGCACGCGGGTCGTCACGTTCGCCGTTGCGCTCGCGTCGCTGTCACTCGCGTTCCGCGCGCATGCGGAAGACCTGTTCGCCAACGACTTCGAGTCCGGGACGGTCTGTCCGTGGGACGACGCGTTTCCGCACGTCGCGTGCTGGAGCAACCCGGCAGGGGGCGACTGGAACGTCCCATCCAATTGGCGCGACGGCGTGGTGCCGCCGAGTGGGTCGAACGTCGGCGTCGATCTTCCCGTGCCACCGATGACCATCACGATGACCACCGCCGACGCCTACGTCCGTCAACTCACCGTGTTCGCGAGCCTGGCGATCTCGGGCCGCTCGCTCACCGTCACCGGGCCCGGGCGTGTGTACGGCCACGTGACCGCGAGCGCGGCATCCACGCTGAGCGTGACGGGCGCGGGCGCGACGCTGGTCGTGAACGACACGCCGACGGACCTGCCCGGCGTGACCTTGCAGGCGAGCGCGGGTGGCTCGCTCACCGCCCCGCTGGTGACCAACGTCGCGGGTGGCCGACTGAACGTAGACGGGGCGGGATCGGCGCTGAACCTTTCGTCCCTCACCAACATCGACAACGCGTCCCTCACGGCGACCAGCGGCGGCCACCTGAGCCTCCCCTTGATCACGTCGATGACGTGCAACGCGACCAACAAGCCGTGCTACTCGAACTATCCGTTCTATTCCTCCGGCAACGGCTCGCTGGTGAACCTGCCGGCGCTCACGACGTTCCGCGCCTCCACCGGTAGTTACCTCGAGGCGTACGGGTATGGCGGCGGGACCGTGAAGCTGCCGGTTCTCACCACCCTCAACCTGACCAACGGCACGCTCTTTCACTTCGCAGCTAACGGCGTGGGCGCCGAGGTCGGCATCGACGCGCTGGCTTCGATGCCGACCGCCGTGAGCGCGATCATCTCGAATGGCGGGCTGGTGAAAGCACCCAGCCTCACCACCCTCGCCGGTGCGGTGACGATGTCGGGCGCCGGCAACGACTTCACTTCCGCGCTCACCACCGTCTCCGGCACGCTCACCGTGGCGGGGGCGACGATCTCGCTGCCGAGCCTGACGACGGTCGCTGGCTCCTCGATCACCGTGGGCGCGGGCGGCACGCTGACGCTGGGCGGCACGCCGTCAGCCGCCGGCGCGCTCCTGTCGATCAACGGTGGCGGGTCGCTGATCGCGAACGGGGTGACCGACCTTTCCGGCGGTCGTGTGAGCGTGGACGGCGCGACGTCGTCGGTGAGCTTCACGGCGCTCACCAACATCGACAACGTCTCCGTCTTGGCGAACAACGGCGGTCACGTGACGTTACCCGCCGTCACGTCGATGACCTGCAACGTGAGCAACAAGCCCTGCTATGCGACCAATCCGTTCTACGCAGCCGGCATCGGCTCGCAGGTGAGCCTGCCCGCGCTCACGACGTTCACGGCCACCACCGGCAGCTATCTCGAGGCATACGGATACGGCGGCGGCACCGTGAAGCTGCCGGCGCTGACCAGCGTCAACCTCACCAACACGCTCTTTCACTTCAACGCTACCGGTAGCGGCGCCGAGGTCGACATCGACGCGCTCGCCACGCTCCCGACCGCGGCGAGCGTGATCATCGGAAGCGGCGGGCTGGTGAAAGCGCCGAGCCTCACGACCCTCGCCGGTGCGGTCACGATGTCCGGCGCCGGCAACGGATTCACCTCCGCGCTCACCACCATCACCGGCACGCTGAGCGTGGTCGGCGCGACGATCTCGCTTCCCAGCCTCACCTCCGTGGCCGGATCGTCGATCAGCGTGGGTACCGGCGCCGCGCTCACGCTCGGCGGCACTCCGTCCGCCGCAGGCGCGATCCTAGCGATCAATGGCGGCGGGTCGCTGATCGCGAACGGGCTGACCGATCTCTCGGGTGGCCGCGTCACCGTGGATGGTGCGACGTCTTCGGCGAGCCTCACGGCGCTCGCCAACATCGACAACGCGTCCATCACCGCAAGTGGTGGCGGTGACGTGACGCTTCCCGCAGTCACCTCCATGACCTGCAACGCGAGCAACAAGCCCTGCTACGCGAACAATCCCTTCTACTCCTGGGGCGCAGGCTCACTGGTCAACATGCCCGCGCTCGCGACGTTCAGCGCCTCCACTGGTAGCTACCTCGAGGCGTATGGATACGGCGGTGGGATCGTGAAGCTACCGGTTCTGACTGCGATCAACCTGACCAACGGCACGAACTTTCACGTCAATGCAACCGGGGTGGGCGCCGAGGTCGACATCGACGCTTTGGCGACACTGCCGACCGCGGTGACCGTGATCATCGCGAACGGCGGGATGGTGAAAGCACCGAGCCTCGCCACGCTCGCCGGTGCGGTCACGATGTCGGGGACCGGCAACGGGTTCACGTCCGCGCTCGCCAGCGTCACCGGCTCCCTCAGCGTTGCCGGTGCGACGATCTCGCTGCCCAACCCGACCACGATCGCCGGCTCCTCGATCACCGTGGGCTCCGGCGGCACGCTCACGCTGGGCGGCGCTCCGTCGGCCACCGACGCGATCCTGTCGATCAACGGCGGCGGATCGCTGACGGCGAACGGCATCAGCAACCTCTCGGGCGGACGCGTGAGCGTGGACGGCGCGACCTCTTCGGTCAGCCTCACGGGGCTGACCAACATCGACAACGTTTCCCTCGCGGCAACCACCGGTGGCCACGTGAGCTTGCCCGCCGTCACGTCGATGACCTGCAACGCCACCAACAAACCCTGCTACTCGAACAATCCCATCAATGCCTCGGGCACCGGCTCGCAGGTCACGCTCTCGAGCCTCGCGACGTTCACCGTCACCACCGGGAGCGTGCTCACCGTCGGGGCGACGAGCGGGGCCTCCGTGGCTCTCGCCGCGCTCTCCACGATCGGCACCACCAACACCGATCTGACCTTCTCCGCGAACGGAAGTGGCAGCCAGATCGATCTGAGCGCACTCCATGCGGGCGGCTACGACGCCGGTCACGTCACGTTCAACGCGACCAACGGTGGAACGATTCTTCTCCCCGCTCCCTTGACGATCGCGAGCGGAGACGGCGCCGGCACGCGCAACGCGTCGAGCCGGGTCCTCGCTGCCCGGGTGGACCTGGACGGCGACGGCGAGCCGGACGCGATTCAAGCCCAGCACGCCGGCAATACGCTCGACGTGCTCGCAACGGCCGGCCCGGCTGGCGCGGGAGCGGCGACGAGCTACCGCCTGCATGGCGCCGCCGCCTCGCTGGCGCTCGCGGATTGGGATGGCGACGGTGCTCTCGACCTCGCGGTGGCCATCGCGGGCGCGAAGAGCGTCGCGGTGTTGCTCGGAATCGGCGACGGCACCTTCGTCCCGGCGCCGGATGTCCATCTGCCGTTCGCGCCCCGATCGATCGCCGCGCACGACGCGAACGGGGACGGCATCCCCGACCTCGTGGCGGTGGACGACCACGTCGACGATGTCGTCATGCTCGGCCGCGGTGACGGCGGCTTTGCTGTTCCGATGCGTTGACCGGGAAGTTTCACGAGCGTGAGCGTTCGGCGTTCCTCGAAGAGGCCGAACGTCCGTCGACGTGCGCTCCGCGCAGCGTCGCAGCGGCACACCGATGCGGTGCGGGCGCGGGCACACGGCGACACCCGGCCGCGGGTAGTGCGGATCGGCGCGCGAGGGTATCGTCGGACACATGGAACCTCCGCAAGTGCGCTCGGGTGAAGGGATCGTGCCACGTCGTTCCGGATCAACCAGGGGTCGCATCGCATTCGTCTCGCCGCTGACTG
>CAYVDO010000021.1:23852-36708 GCA_964450125.1 uncultured bacterium | reverse complement strand
CGCGCGCGGCTTGAGGGACACGGCGCAGTTCGGGGAGAATCGCGCAGTGGACGTTGCCGATGTTTCGATCGCTCGACGAAAGCGTGTGCTCATGACTGCAGCTCGTTCGAAACGCAACGGGATCGTTTCGTGGGTGGCGGCGCTGGTTTTCGCGCTCGCTGCGGGATGCAGTGATCCCACACGCACCGTAGACGGCGGTCGCGCCGACCTGCCGCTGCCCGAGCCCGAGCCGCGCCTTGCGACCCGCTCCGGTCCCGGCCTCGGCAACCTCGCCTACGATCCCGACGAGCGCTTCACCGCGATCGCGCGCATCGACACCTCGAACGACATCCCCGCACAGGCCTCGCTCAAGCCGTTCGGCACCAACGTCGCGACCATGGTCGACGGTTGGTTCTTCACGATCTTCGCGCCCGACAGCGGCAACGGTCCGGGCGGCCTTCTCTTCTACGACGTTTCCGATCCGCGCCACCCCAGGCTCGAGAACCGTCTCTACGAGCCACATGGACGAACCGGCGAGTTACGCGAAGCGCACGCGATCGGTTTGGGCGTGGTCGATGGCCGCATCTACGCCGCGATCCAGAGCCGCCTCGGCCTCCAGTTCTGGGACATCACGGACGTCCAGAACCCAGCGCTGACGAGCTTCCTCAGACTGCCGGCGGTGAATGGCGGCGACTACACGTTCGTGGCGTGGCAGCTCTTCTGGCAGGGTCGCTACCTCTACGTCGCCGGCTCGAACCTCGGGATCTTCATCGTCGACGCGAAGGACCCGGCGCGTCCGGTGCTGGCCGATCGCGGAGCGGGCCGCCCCAATCCGGTGCCGGTGGGCGAGCTCGGCGGCTTCCGTGTGGGGCCGATCTTCGCGGTCGGCAACCTGCTGGTGCTCTCCAGCATGGACGTGGCGTTCGGCTACGCGACCCTCGACATCTCCGATCCGCTGAACCCCGAGCTTCTCGACTACGTCAACCGCGGCCTCACCCACTACTACGCGACCAGCTTCAACGGGAATCGCATCGTCGCTTCGGTGCGGGGCGCGGGCGCACGCATGGCGATCCATTCGACCAGCGATCCCACAGAGATCACGCTCGTCAACGACGCGCTGGTGATCGACGAGCAGCTCTACAACGCCACCCAGGACGAGTTCGTGATCCAGGGCTGCCAGGACGAGATCGTGAAGGTGGACGTCTCGAACCCAGCCCAGTACCGGATCGTTGGGCGTGGCTCGCTCCAGGTCGAGCACGCCGACCACGGTCAGGTCACGCCGATGGGCAATCTCGTGTTCGTCGGCAACGACCACGGCACCGGCAGCGGCTGGATGGTCCACGACGCGGCACCGGACACGCGCCCGCCGAAGGTCACGATGGTGAGCCCGCCCGACGGTGCCACGCGCCAGGCCGTCACGAGCCGCGTGGGGCTCACGCTCTCCGACTCCGCCGAGCTCGCGAGCGTCAACGACACCACCTTCGTGGTGCGGCCGGTGGGCGGGGCGCCGCTCGCCGGGCGCTACACGGTCCACAACACCCTCGTGAACTTCGACCCCGACGAGCCGCTCGAGCCGTCCACCCGCTACGAGGTGATCGTGCGCGCGGGAGGCATCGCCGATTGGGCGGGCAACCTCCTCGCCGAGGACGTGCTCGCCCACTTCGAGACCGAAGCCGCGAGCGCCGCGCCCGCGATGGGTGTGACGGGGCTGATGGGACGGTGGCGTCTCGACGAGCCAGCGGGCGAGGTGATCGCCCGCGACTTCTCCGGCAATGCGGCGAACGGCGCGCTCCTCGGCGACGCGCGCCTCGGCGGCGGCGCGTTGTCGCTCGACGGCGAGGGCGACACGGTGCGGATCGACGGCGCCGCCCTCGCGTTCGACGGAGATCTGTCGGTGGCGCTGTGGCTACGCACCACGTCGACCAGCACTCGCGGCGCCGATGTGCCGAAGGAATGGTGGCGCGGCGAGTGGCTGGTGGATCGCCACCGCGGCCCCGGCGGGCGCGGCTGGGCGATCACCAACCACTTCGGTAGGGCCACGTTCTACGTGAATCGCGACGACGAGACGCTGGTATCGAGCACACGCATCGACGATGGCGAATGGCATCACGTCGCCGTCACGCGTCGCGCGGCCGACGGCGCGCGGCGTCTCTACGTCGACGGGCGCCTCGAGAGCGAGGCCGCGAGCGGTTCGACCGACACGATCTTCACCCGTCCGTCGCTCTACCTGGGCTCGAGCTCGGGCGTGTCGCAGTTCGCGCGCGGTGAGATGCGCGACGTGCGTGTCTACGCACGGGTACTGGCACCCAAGGACGTGGCGAGCGTGATGGCGGGTCGCGCGGAGCGAGGTGAGCCGCTCGCGCTCACCGTCGCCGACACTTCGTCGAGCGTCGCGGGTGGTGAAGCGTTGTTCACCGTGGAGGTGACTGGCGCCACCAAACCGCGGGTGTCGTGGGATTTCGGTGATGGCAGCCCGGCCAGCGAGCCGCGGGCGGTGGCGGAGGCAACCCACACCTACTCCGCCCCCGGCCACTACGAGGTGGTCGTGACGGTGACGGATGGTGGACGCGAGGAGCGCTCGACGTTCGCGCACACGGTGCACCGTGCGCTGCCGCCGGCGGCGCCGACTACCTCCTCGACCATCGCCTACGATTCACGACGCGAGCGGGTGTGGGTGGTGAATCCCGATCAGGACACCGTCACCGCGATCACCGCGAGCGGGCATCCGTCGGTGGTCTTCGAGGTGCCGGTCGCGCGCAATCCACGCACCCTCGCGGTGGCGGGGGACGGCAGCGTGTGGGTCGCCTGCCAGGACGACGATCGCATCGTGATCCTCGACGGCGAGCACGGTGCTGTCCGTGCCAGCGTGGCGTTGCCGCGCGGCTCGCAGCCGTTCGCGATCGCCGCCGATCCCGCTGGCGGCACGCTCTACGTGACGCTGTTCGCGACCGGCGAGGTGGCGACGATCGATGCGGTCAGCCGCAAGATCCGTTGGCGGAACGCCGTGGGACCCAAGCCCCGCGGCCTGGCAGTGGCGGCTGACGGCAGCCGAGTCTTCGTCTCACGCTTCGTATCGCCGGCCGATCGCGGCGAGATTCGCACGGTGGTCGCTGCCGATGGCGCGGTAGAGGAAGTGATCGAGCTCGCTGCCGACCTCACCACCGTGGACGCCGAGGACCGCGGGCGCGGCGTGCCCAACTACCTGGGCGCGCCCGTGAGCTCGCCGGACGCCGCCGAGCTTTGGGTGCCCTCCAAGCAGGACAACGTCTTCCGTGGGCTCGTCCGCGACGGGCAGCCACTCGAGCACGACAAGACCGCCCGCGCGGTCACCTCGCGGATCGACCTCGCGAGCGGGCGCGAGGTGGCGGGCGCGCGCATCGACTTCAACGATCGCGCCATGCCGAGCGCGGTCGCGTTCACGCCGCTCGGCGACTACGCGTTCGTGGCAATGCAAGGATCTTCCACGGTGGAGATTCGCGACGCCTATACCGGCGCCGCCGTCGGTGCGGTCGACAAAGTGGGGAAGGCGCCGCAGGGGCTGGTGCTCTCGCCCGATGGGCGCCGGCTCTTCGTGCAGGGTTTCACGTCGCGCACCGTCTCCGTCCACGACACCGCGGGTGTGCTGGCAGGTCGCGAGCTCGCGCCGCCACTGGTCGCGAGTCTGTCGACGGTGGCGGCGGAGCGGCTCACGGAGCAGGTGTTGCGCGGCCAACAGCTCTTCTACGAGGCGCGCGATCCGCGCATCTCCCGGGACGGCTACCTCTCGTGCGCCGGCTGTCACGTCGATGGCGACGATGACGGCCAGGTCTGGGATTTCACCGACCGCGGCGAGGGGCTGCGCAACACCATCGCGCTGGTGGGCCGCGCCGGCACCGCACATGGACCGGTCCACTGGACCGCCAACTTCGACGAGATCCAGGACTTCGAGAACGACATCCGCACCGCGTTCGGCGGAGCGGGCCTGATGGCCGACGACGACTTCCACGCTGGAACACGCCGTCTGTCGCTTGGCGATCCGAAGGCCGGCGTGAGCGCCGATCTGGACGCGCTCGCGGCATACGTCGACACGTTCGATCGGTTCCCCAAGAGCCCCTACCGCAATCCCGACGGCAGCCTGAGCGCCGATGCCGCGGCGGGACGGGCGCTCTTCGAGCGGCTCGACTGCGATCGATGTCACGCGGGAATGGAGCTCACCGACAGCGCGCTCGGCGTGTTGCACGACGTGGGGACGATCTCGGCCACATCCGGCCGGCGTCTCGGCCAGCCGCTCGTCGGCATCGACACGCCCACGCTCCGCGGCGCGTGGGATACCGCGCCTTATCTCCACGACGGATCGGCAGCTACCTTGCGAGACGTACTGACCACGCGGAATCGCGAGGGCCGTCACGGTAACGTCGCGGCGCTCCCGGAAGCCGAGCTCGATCAGCTCGTGCGCTATCTGCTGGAGATCGAGTGACGGCGACGGAAAGCGACTGGCCCGCAGGTCCGCGTGCGTTCGTTTGGAGCACGGCGCTCGGAGCGGTGCTGCTCGCAGGCTGCGACTCCTCGGCTGACCAGCGCGATTGCGCGGCAACGGCGAACGTCGGCTTTCGTGTCGTCGAATACGCCGCCGGGCTCGAAGCCGCCGTGTGGTACCCAACCCGTACTCCGGTCTCGACGTTCACGTATCCGGGCGTCGTGGGCCTGACCGGCGAGGTCGCCGAGAATGCCCCGATCGCGCCCTGCGGCAGCGGCGCGCCGCTGGTCCTCTTCTCCCATGGCGACGGTGGATGTGGCACGCAGTCGATCTTCTTCACCGAGGAGCTGGCGCGGCGCGGCTACGTCGTGGCGGCTCCCGATCATGCGGACGCGCTCTGTAGCGTGGACGGCGGCCCAACGCGCGGGCCCGAGCCTTCCGGTGCGCCGCCTTTCTCCCAGCCCGACGAGTTCACGGCTCAGGACTACATCGGGCGGCGCGACGACATCGAAGCGCTGGCTGCCTTCGTGCTGCAATCGTCGGACGTTCGCGCCGGCATCGATGGCTCGCGGGTCGCCGTGGCAGGTCATTCGCTCGGCGGGTACACGGCCGCGGGCCTCGCGGGTGGCTGGGAGTCGTGGCGCGACTCGCGCGCGTCGGCTGCGTTGTTGCTGTCGCCGTACATCCAGCCCTATCTGGCTCACAATCGCTTCCCATCGATCGGGCTACCGCTGCTCTACCAGAGCGGCACCGCAGACCTCGGAATCCTGCCCTTTCTCGAGGGGCCGTTCGGTGCGTACGCGCGTTCCAACCCTCCCAAGTACCTCGCCGTGTTTCGCGGTGCCGGGCACTTCGACTGGACCAACACCACCTGCGCGCCGTTCGCGTCCGTGAGCGATTGCCTCGCGGGAAATGCCACCGCGGGTTCGATGGTCGATTACTCGAGCGCCTTTCTGGATCGCCACCTGCGTGGAGCCGAGGCGCCGCTGCTCGACCAGGCCGGTGCGGATCTCGCCGAGTATCGCGCCGATCCGGGTTGAGCGGAGACGCTGGCGCGGGGGCGCCGCATCGTGCCGCGCGGAGGTCGTGATCCGCGCGGCCGCGATTTCTCGCTTTCGTCCATGAGGACTACTGGCGCGGCGGGCGCGTATCGCGCTCGGCCGCCGCGTGGCGGATCTTCGGCGATGGTCCGAGGGCGAGGCGTACATGCGGACTGGTCGGACTTCGCGACCGCGATGGCGAGGCGCGCGGATCTCGACGGGTCGAACGTGCAGATCCTGGCGCCCGGCACGCTCCCCTACGACGTGGCCATCGATCGAGTCGGCGCGAAGCTCTACTGGACGATCGGCAACAAAATCCAGCGCGCCAATCTCGACGGTACCGGGGTCGAGGACGTGATCTCGTCCGGGCTCACGGCCGTGCTCACCGTCGCCGTCGATTCGGTGGCGCGGAAGCTCTACTGGATCGACCACGGCGGTGCCGGATCGCTCAAACGATCCGATCTGACGGGCGCCAACATCGAGACGCTGGTGCCGGCCATCCCATTTCCAGGGCAAGGCCTGGCCCTCACCGCCGAAGCGCGCCTGATTTTCTGCGACGGGTTCGAGTCGCAGGGCGCGGGCAACTGGGCCGATACCGTCCCGTGACCGCTCTCCGCGCTACCTCGTGCGCAGGTGGCGCCCAGGCTCAGCCGCGACGGCGTCGTCGCCGTACCAGAACCAGCGCGGGAACTGCGAGCGACGCTCCGCCGAACGAGGCCCCGCAGCCGGTCAGCTCGTAGGCACCCGCGTCGCAGTCGCCGCTTGCTGGCGCGGGGCGGGCGATGCCGCGCTGGTCCGTCGCCAGGCAATTCACCGCGAGGCCGGCGCCGACTGCAGGGCTGGCTGACGTGAGCGAGTGGGTCTTGGTGTAGCCGCCGTAGCTTCCGAGCGCGCCGAGGCCGAGGGAGGCGATGCTCACCTGGTCGGATGGATCGGTGAGCAGGCAGGTGTTCCCGGGGCTCTCGACATTGCCGCCCGCCGAAGCCAGCGTGCTCGACACGTTGAGGCAAGCCCCCTGCACGATGCTGTTGCCGAGCTTGGTCGACGAGGGCCCGAAGATCCCGCCGTGCTCGTTGTCGATCGCGAGGCCGCCGTTCTGAGCGATCGTCGAATGCGTGACCGTCACGCCGGCAGACACCACCAGCATCCCGCGGCCCGTGTTGCCGCTGATCGTGGAGTTGAGGAGCTGATACCCACCGCGCGTCGGAACGAAGCCGTCTCCCAGGTTTCCCGAGATCGTGGTGCGTTCCACCGTGAGGCTCGACGTGCACGTCCAGCCGATGCAGCCCGACATCACCGCGCCGGCGTTGGTGGCCAGGGGGCCGTTCCCTTCGATCGTCGAGTCGGTGATGGTGCCGACCCCGCCGTTCATGATTCCGCCATTGGCGCAGACGTTGTTGCGGACGGTGGTGCGCAGCACCGTTAGCGTCGAGGCCAGGTTGGTGACTGCGGCGGTGCTTGGACAGGTGTTGCCCTCCACCAGCGTGTCGATGAGGGAGATGTCTGCGGAGTACGTCTCGATCGCCGCGTTGCCGTTGAGCCGGATCGTGGATGTCACGACCGACGCATAGGTGTTGGCGTAGATGCCGTAACCGGCGTTGAGCTCGATCGTGGAGTTGGTGACCGTCAGGTTGCCGGTCTGCTGCAGAATCCCCTCGGTCGTGCCGTGGCGGATCGTGACGCCGCTGATCGACACGTTGGTCGTGTCGAAAGCGAGGGTGTGGAATACACGGTCGAAGCCGTTGCCTTCGATGATCGTCGAGGCGGCGCCCGCGCCGAGGACTTGCGTCTCGCCGAGGATGTCGAGGTCGCCGATCTCGGCGACGTCATCTCCCGCGCCGAGCGTCAGTGTGTAAGTACCCGCGGGCACCGAGATGATGTCGAGTGGCTTCGATCCGGCGGGGCAAGCATCCACGGCGACGTTGTTGTTCGCGGCGATGATGGCCTCGCGGAGCGAGCAGTTCCCGTTGGGAGGCGTCGACGAGTTCTCGTCGGCGGTGGTGTTGACGTTGATGCTGGTGGCCTGCGCGATTTCGCTGGCCAGTGCCAAGGAGATCGAGGCGAGGAAGAGGGCGCGCCAGCCCGCGCTCGCCGCCGTACGATGTGCGGCCGGTTGGATTCGTGCCACGACCAAATCGCGACGGCGTGTCATGGGATCTCCGAGCTTGCGTCGCCGGGGGAGCGGCGCCGCAAGGTGTGTTTGGGTTCGATTGTCAGCGAACGATCGATGCTACTGATTGTCCATCGGCCGCGCAATGAAATCGCGCATGTCACCGGGAGCTGCCCGTACGCCGGCTGCATCCGGCCGGCGTTGCACGACGACCGAGAGGGCGGCGCTCAGCTGTTCGAGACGAGCTCTGCAGGCAGTTCCACCATTGCGTCGCGGCCGACCACCGTCGTCCACTCGCGGACCCACCAGCGGCGCACGACGCCGTTCAGCACGTAGGGATCGGCTTTCGCAAAACGCTCGGCATCGGCGGGCGAGTCGCCGCTGAAGAGCAGCAGCGCGCCGTCCACGGGCTCTGCGTATGCGCCACCGAGGACCAACTCGCCGCGAGCGACGGCAGCGCGAGCATGGGCGAGGTGCGCCGCCCGAAACGGCGCGCGCCGCTCCGCGTAGCCCTCACCGCCGTCGTAGAAGAGCAGGTAGTGCACGGTCGCTGGCGGGTTGCTCAACCTGCCATCATCAGCAGACCCACCTGCATGACGACGGCCATGTCGCCGGCGATGCGCATCTTGCCGCCCATGAACGCGGCCTGCGGATTGAGCTCGCCTTTGACGATCTTCTTGTAGTCGTCCTCGGCGCAGCTGACGGTGGCGTGGGGCTGGGCAGGCATGGGCGTGGTGCCGAACTTCACGGTGATGGCCCAGTCGCCTTCGGCGCCACCGGTCATCACGAACTTGATGGTGCCGGCGAGGGTCTTGAGCTTTTCCACCTTCGACTTGGTGAGCGGGGCGGCGCCGCTACCGAGGCTGGTGCTCAAGCCGCCGCCCATGACGGCGACTTGGCCCATCTTTTCGCCGACGGTCTTCATCGCCTTGCGCCAGTCGCCCACGTCCTGGACCACGGTCACGATCGGCTCGTGAACCGGGGTGTCGCTCGCCACCATCTGGCCGTCGCGGACGTTGAGATTCCAGGTGCCGCCGCCTTCGCCGGTGATCTGGACCTGCACCGTCATCTCCACGGCGCGCAGCGCGTCGAGAGATGTCTGCAGGGCCTTGATGGCCTTCTCGACCTTGTCCACGCCCGAGTGGAACTGGCGCGGAACCGTGGTGGCGAAGAAATCGGCGGGTTGCACCTCGGCGGGCTGAGGGGCGGCTCCGGTGGTGGGCGGCGTCATCGGCGGGTGCTCCTCGTGGACGGCGGGTGGGAAAGGAGAATCGGCGGCACGGCGGGTTGGGTCAAGGCAGGAACCGAGCCGCGTGCTCGAGCTTCTTCGGCAGGTACTCGTCGATCACGTAGTTGAGCCCCCACTTCGCGAGCGCCTGCTGCTCGGCGCGCACACCGAGCTTGAGCAGGAGCTCGATCGCATCACGCCACGGCTTGTGGCTTTGGAAGAATGGATCGTTCTTGAGCGCATCCTTCGCGCGTTTGATGTCCACGTCCTGCAGGGGGTGCGTCGGCAGCTTGTAGTCGACGATGTCCTGCGGCGTCACGCCCAGGAAATGCGCCTGCGGCACGCAGAAAAACTGACTCAAGTGGGCCGCGTTTCCCGAGCCGACCTTGAGGCTGCGGTAGATGTTCGAGATCCCGTACGGGTCGCAGTCGACGAATGCGTAGACCGGGATCTTCTTGTCGTCGGCGAGGCGCCGGATGAAACGCCGGCACGCGCGCGTCGGTACGCCACCCATCGCGATCAGGATGCAGTTGGCCGACTTCCAGAACGTGTGGATGTGCAGCCGCTGGAACATGCCGGAGGTTTCGATCGCTAGAATGAACTTGGCGTTGGTCTTGAACCCGAGATGCTCGACGGAGTGGGGAATCGTGTACGAGCCGGTGCCCTGGCGCGTGCAGTCGATCTCGATGACGTCGCCACTGAGCGGGTCGCGATCCACGATCACCAGCTCACCCGCCACCGCGCCGCCGTGCTCCTCGGGGTAGAAGCGGAGCTGCTCGCGGCTCACGCCCTCGAGGCTGACCAGCGCCTCGATGTCGTCCATGATGGTGTCGGATTCGACCTGCTCGTCGAAGCGCGCCTCGCCCCAGTTCTTGGATTGGTAGTAGGCGTCTCGCTTGGTGGCGAAGTCGTCGCCCTCGATCAGCTCCTTCGAGAGCGCCATCATCTTGAGCGTCTGGGCGAACGTCTTGGCCGTGCCCACCGTGAGCTGGCGGCTCTTTCGGCCGCGGCCGAGCTCGAAGTAGCCCTGCTTCGGGTTGTACTTCACGTTGGAGAGATTGCGGGTGGGGAACGCGACGTTGGGCTTGCCGCCCTTGATCGCCACGCGGTGGATCTCTCCGGCGACGTTGCGGATCGCCGTGAGCGTCTCGGGATCTTTCTTTCCCGAGAGCACCGAGTGGCGCGATTCGGTCTTGGCTTTCTTGCTCACAGTTGGCGGCTCCGGGCGAGCGTGTCGCTCAAGATCGCGACGGTCTTCTTCCGATCGTCCTCGGTGAGCCCGAGGATGTCGCGAAGCGCATCGCCGATGTGCGGGATGTATTTCTCGATGTAGGCGTACTTCTTCGCGGCGTCGGCCTCGCGGCGTCGGCGCTTGATGTGGGCGCCGAGCTTCCGCCCCGCCTCCTGGAGCGCGAGCCGGAACTCCTTGATGATCTCGGGGTAGTGGGCAATCGCTTCCTTCGATTCCGACGTGTAGGGCACCCACACGCTCGCGATGTGCACCATCACCACCAGCGGCCCGATCGGCAGGGCGCCCTTGGGCTGCTGGAGCCCGTAATTCCGCCAGTCGGTGCTGATCACCGACTTGGTCACGGCGCACGCCGATTGCTGATAGAGGAGCGGCACGCGGTTCGCGAAGCGCAAGAGCCGGACGGTCTCGTCGCCGGGCATGCCACCGCCGTACGCGAGCGCCACTTCCACCACGAACGGATTGCCACGGTAGACGGTGGGCTTGCGCGACGTCGCCTCGCAGAAGATGTCGTCCTCCGCATCCTTCGCGAGCTCTTTGAGCAGCCCGGCTTTGAGCAGCTCCTCGCCGATCGGCACCACGCAGTCGGTGGGCGGGATGCGAATCTTGGTGGTGCCGATGGCGTGGAAGAGGGCGTCGGCCTGCTCGCGGGTGACCGCGACGGGCTTGAGGCCGGTTCCGAGCTTGGCCGTCTTCAGGATCTCCTCGGCCACCGACGAGCTCACTCGCGAGAAGTCTTCCGCGAGAAAGCTCTTCACCGTGCGCGCCTTGGTGATCTTGAGCATGTCGATCAGAGCACCCAGCTCGATGCCATGGGGGTGCGGCTTGATCTCGCGCGGCGGCGGCGGCAGCTCCTGGGTGGCGCGCTCGAACTCGATCTTTTCGCCCTCGGGAGTCACGTACGTGAGCGCCACGTGCGGATTGGCGATCGCGGTCTGGCGCAGGTAGTCGTCGACCGACTGGCGGCCTTTCTGGTAGCGCGCTTCGAGCTCGATCTCGACGCGCGTTCCGTGCGGACGATGCCAATCGTTCACCGCGTCCTTGTGGAGGATCTCGGGCGTGTTCTTGCGGCTCTCGATCTTGAGGTCCATCCGCACGGCGTGCTTCCGCGCGCCGGTGCGCGAGATCACGCGGATGGGCTTGCCGGTGGTGAGCGTGCCGTAGAGGCCGGCGGCGCTGATGCCGATCCCTTGCTGGCCGCGGCTCATGCTGAGCCGGTGGAATTTCGACCCGTAGAGCAGCCGCGCGAAGATGTTGGGGATCTGCTGCTCCACGATGCCCGGCCCGTTGTCCTCCATCACCACGCGGAAGCGGTCTTCCTTCTCCGTGGGGTGGATCTCGACCACGATCTCGGGGAGGATGCCGGCCTCCTCGCAGGCATCCAGCGAATTGTCGACGCCTTCACGCACTGCGGTGAGCAGTGCTTTCTTGGGATTGTCGAAGCCCAAGAGGTGGCGGTTCTTGGTGAAGAACTCGGAAATCGAGATCTCCTTTTGGTTCTTCGCCATGTCCTGGGCGGTGCGGCGTGGTCCTGACGAGGTGGGGCCACCGCCGCCGCCACCGGCGTTTTTTGGCGTCGCGCTCGGCACGTCCTCGGGCTTCGCCTCGGCCGCTTTGCCGCCGAGGTCGAGCTCCAGCTCGATGCCGATCGGCGCTGCTGCGGGTGCGGCTGCGCTCGTGGTTGGACGCGAGCGTTCGATGGGTTGGGTGGCGGGCGTTGCCGAGCCTGCACCGAAGTCGAGGGTGGGCTCGGCGGAAGCGAGACTTCTGGGCGGCATCGGCGCTCCTGAAAGGCGGGTCGGGAAGAGCGTGGAGCGCGCGAGCGAAAGCGCGTGCTCGGGGACGCGATCCCCCTGGATCTAGTGAAGATGAGGGGTGGGGTCAAGCGCCGCGGCGTCGCGGGCGAGCTACATCGAATCGCGCGCGCCGTGCGTCACGCCGTCGAGGGAGCCGGGTCGCTCGGCCGTGGTTGCGGGCGACGCTCAGGGCTCGTCGGCGCCCTGGGTTCGCGTGCCGCCGGCGCTGCCCAGCGCTGCGCGATCGCGTGCTTCCGCGGCGCCGTAGCTGCGCATGGCGTTGCGGGCCTTCTGGGTGGCGTCCTCGAGATGGGGTGTCGTCTTCGAGCCGGCGAGGATGCCTTCGATGCCGGCGGTGGTGCCCGGCTCGGTGAGCGGCGAACCGCCCACCGACGAACCGTGGCGCTCGGCCTTGGTGGCGCTGGCTGGAGTGCCGGTGCCGGGCGCCGTCGCCGTTTCGGCGGGCGAAGGAGCGCGAACGGGCTGAGCAGCGTGGCCTGCGCGATTGCGACTGTGGATCGCGCCGCCGACGAGGACGAGCGCCAACAAGAGCGCGAGCCATCCGAGCTTGCTCATCCGACCACCATCCTCGTGGGATTCGTTACCCGGCCAGCGTGTGGGTGCCGCGTCAGCCTGCGTCTCCCACGGGCGCGTTGGCGATCGCATCTTGCACCGCCGCGAAGATGGCGACGATCTCGGTGCGAATCCGCTGCAGCGAACCGATGGCCGCCACCGCGACGATGCCGCAGAGGAGCGCGTACTCGATCGTGGTCTGGGCCTCGTCTTCGCGGACCAAGCGAACGAGCATGCGACGAACCGCAGCAAATCGATCCGTGCTCGTCATGGCCAACGCTCCGCGTGCGGCGTGAACACGCCCATCGGATAGCACGCCCATCCTGCCGAATCCAGCACAGGACGCGGGATGCGAGCACGCGATGAGCCCCCTCTCTCCGTCGGAGGGATGGCGCAGCGGATGCGTTGTGTCGGTGATCGTGCGA
>CAYVDO010000021.1:0-23842 GCA_964450125.1 uncultured bacterium | reverse complement strand
GATCTTGGCGATCGCGCAGGCTCGTGCCGAGCCAAGCGCACGTCAACGGAGCCACACTAGCGCTTCATGAACTCGTCGCGCCGCCATTCACGATCGCGGCGCGCCATCGCCCCCGGGCGCCGTCCCGGTTCGAGGAGATCCACCGGATGAGCACCTCCCCAGCTCGCATCGTCGTTCGCGTCGTGCTGAGTGCCGTCGTGGCCTTGCTCTCCGGCGCGGCCGCGTACGCGCAGGATGACGCCGCCTGGAACGCGAAGTTCGAGGACCGCTTCAAGGGCGTCCTCAAGCCGAAGTCCGAGTATCGGGCGGTGGTCACGATGGAGAAGGGTGGTACGTTCACGATCCTCTTCGATCCCTCGGTGGCACCCAATCACGTCGCCAATTTCGTTGCGCTGGCGCGCAAGGGCTTCTACGACGGCACTACGTTCCATCGGGTGATCCCCGGCTTCATGGCGCAGGGAGGTGACCCGACAGGCACGGGCACCGGCGGCCCGGGTTACACGATCAAGGCCGAGTTCAATGCCACCAAGCACGTGCGCGGCACGGTGTCGATGGCGCGCAAGCCGGATCCCGATTCGGGAGGTAGCCAGTTCTTCGTTTGCTTCGGCGACACGCCCAATCTCGACAACCAGTACACCGTGTTCGGCAAGGTGATCGAGGGCATGGACGTGGTCGACAAGATCACGCCGCGCGATCCCATGCGTGCCAGCACGCCGGGCGACAAGATCCAGAAGGTGGTCATCCAAGAGACGGCGAAGCCGTAAGCGCCGGTCGGGTTCGAGGGTCCAATCGCCGTGATCGCTGCCCATGCCCCGTCGATGCTCGGCGCGCTGATCGCGCCCGAGCTCGCCGCCGACCCATCGCGGGTCGCCGTCGTCGAAGCCCATCGTCAGATCACCTTTACCGAGCTCGATCACGATGCCGATCGCGTCGCGGCGGCGCTGCTGGCGCTCGGCCTCAAGATGGGTGATCGCGTCCTGCTGTGGATGGAGTCTTGCGCCGAATGGCTCGCCACGGCACTCGGCGTGGCGCGTGCCGGATGCACGCTCGTCACGCTGGATGCTGCTGCCGGGCCGGGCGAGCTCCTGCGAGCGTTGAGCCAGACGCACGCCAAGGTCGTGTTCGTGTCGGCGAGGCCGGTACGGGGCGATCGCCTGCAGGTGCTCAAGGAAGTGGCGCCTCAATGCTTCCGCGGCGAGCCGGGCGCTACCCACAGTGCAGAGCTGCCCGAGCTGCGCGCCGTGGTGGTCACCGGGAACGACGTGCCGGACGGGTGCTTCGCGGCGACTGCGGTCTTGGGACTGGGTCGCAGCATCTCGCGCGACAGGCTGGTGGCGCGAATCGTGAAGTGCGATCCGGGCGAGACGGCGTGGATCGCGTACGGCTCGGCACTCGATGGCCGCCACCGTGGGGTGATGCTCTCCCACGCCACGATCGGCCAGCGCATCGGCCTCGTGACGGCGCTCGCTGGGCCGGTCACGGGCACGGCGCTCGTCGCGGGAGTGCTCACCGACGTGAGCGCGGCGCTGGTCGGGTCGTTCACGGCGCTGTGGCGTGGCGCTACGCAGGTGGTGGCAGAAGGTGCCGATCTCGGCGAGGTGCTGGCGTGGATTCCACGCGTGTCGGCGTCGGAGATCGTGTTGTCTCCGTACGCGGCGCGAGTGCTGCTCAGGCACCCGGACCGAGGACGCTGGGGTGTCACGCGGATCGCCGTCCGGGTGTTGCACCCGGCGCACCTGGCGATCGATCCCGTGGGCGGTCAGGCCGCGGTGGATGACGGCTTCGAGGTCGTGGAGCTGGTGTGCGCGACCGAAGCCTGCGGCCCATTCGCGGTGGCGTGGCCGCCGGGATCGAGCGGCGCGCTCACCGGTTTCGAGGCGCGCATCGCCAATCCTGCTGCAGATGGCAGCGGCATGCTCGAGATCTCCGGCGGCGGATTGATGCAGGGCTATCTCGGCGACGACGCGGCCAGCGCACGCATCCTGGCTGATGGTTGGCTCACGCTGCCGGTTCCGGCGGTGATCGGCGATGGCGGACGGATGCGCTTCGATGCCGGTGCGGCAGCCGTGCCGCGCGGTAGCACCGATCCGATCACGGGTAGCTCGAGCCTTCTACCTGGCTGAGCGCGAGGTCCGCGGTGAGCGAACGCGCCCACGATCTGACTCAGGCCTAGCAGACTGCGAAAAAGTACACGCGCCTCGAGGCTTGCCAGCGCCCCTTCGGCGCCCAGCGTAGCGAGTCGACTCGGGGGTGGGGCCCTCCGATCACTGCGCTTCTCGTGCGGCGGGGGTCTGTCGAGACCCCCGAGGAAGCATCCGCCTGCTAGTGGTGCTGCGCGTAGGTCTCGTCGATGGCGCGCCGGAATCGCGGCGCGTGGATGAGGTCGAACGTCGCGCCCGAGCCCGGAAAATGGCTTTCGGCAGCCTCGCGCGCCCGCGCCACGAGCTGGTATGCGGTATCGATCTCGAACTCACCGCTGCGAATCAACGCCAACGCCAAGTCGACGAAGCGCGTGTAGCGAAGCAGCCGCCGATCTTCTTCGCGGACCTCGGGCGGGTGATTCCGCAGGGGATCGCGGTTCGGTGGGTCTCGCTCGCTCACGCTGTACCCAGTCTCCGTCGGTTGGCTCGTGGCTCACGGCCCGAGCGATTCGAGAAGTGCGCCGATGCTGTCGTCGCCAGGATCGAGCGCCCGTGCACGCACGAGCGCCCGGCGTGCATCGACGCGGTTGCCGGCGTCGCGGTACGCGGCACCGAGATCGCGGAGAAGCGGCGCTTCGGTGTCGCACTGCGCGACTGCCCGTTCGAGGACGTGCACCCGTTCGCTGGGCTCCGCCAAACGTTCCGCTCGAGTCGCGAGCGCGTGCGCGCGGCGGCAATCCGGCAGGCGCTCCGCCGCGACCGGCGAGGGGGGTAGCGCTGGCGGCGAAGGCGGCTGGATCGCGGCGCGGGAACCCGGGGCGCCGGAAGGTGCCGGTGCGGGACAACCCGCGTGTGCGAGCGCGATCCAGCAGGCGACGAGCGCGGCGCAGTGTGTGCGAGTCATGCGGGGATCCGGCTCGCACGCGCGGGGTCGTGGGCGTCACGCGTACGCACCGTCCAGAGTAACGCGAGCCCTCCCAGGACGATGAGCGGCAGGCTGACCACCTGCGATTCGGCGAGCGCGAGCGGTCCCACGTGAACGAAGCCACGCGGATCGTTGCGCAGGAACTCGATCGCGAAGCGGAAGATCCCGTACACCACCAGCATCAGGTAGAAGATCTGACCGCGTTTTCCGAGGCGCGGTCGCATGGCGACGAGCAGCAGGAAGATCGCCACGTCGCCGATCGACGACATCACCTGCGTCGGGTAGAGCGGCACGAACCGCGGCGAAAGGCTGTCTGGTGCCGTGATGAGCACGGAGAGCGGGAAGTCGGGTGCGACCTTGCCGTGGCAGCATCCGGCAGCGGCGCAGCCGAGCCGGCCGAATGCGATCCCCAGCATGATCGAGGGGCTGGTGATGTCGGCCACTCGCAGAAAGCTGAGCCCGCGCACGTAGCAGAACACGAGGCTGAAGAGCACGGCTCCCAGGAATCCGCCGTAGTACGTGAGCCCACCGTTCCAGATGCGCAAGATCTCGAGGAGGTTGTCGCGCCGGAAGTCGGGGTAGCGATACGCCACGTGCTGGGCCCACCCAAACGCGATCGCGAGGCACGCCCCGAGCACCACGCGTAGCCACGGCCGTCGCGCGGCCTGCGGGGAGCGACGCGCGACCACCGGCAACACCCCCACCAAACCCACCATGGGGTATGCGAAAATCTCGACCGTCGTGGCGCCCGACTCGCCACCGCCGAAGCGATGGGCGAGGGCGGTCGCGGTCGCGAGCGCGATCGCCGTGAGCCAGACGCCGAGGTGCTGCCAGGCGGTGTGCGGCGATCCGGGAAGGCGCCGTGCCGTGATGCGCGCGGCGACGACCAGCGTGGCGCTCGCGAGCGCCGCGAGGGCGAGAGCCGCGAGCTCGGCGGCGGCACTGGTGGTCGTCAGGTGCTCGGCGATTTGCACCAGCGCCACCCCCCACACCGCGAGGGCCGCGAGCGGCCAGTGCGGCTCGATGGGGCGCGTGTCGGGCCGCGTGATGCTGCGTCGGAGCAGGATCAGAATCGCGCCGAGCGCCGTCGAGCACGCGAGGAAGAGCGCCCCGCCCTCCCACAGCCTGAGCAGCGGGTGTGGACCGGTCGTGAACTGCTCGTGGAACACGATCACGTGGAAGACCCTGGAGCCCACGATCGAGGCCACGAGGATCCACGTGCACAGGTCGAGAAGCGCGTCGACGTCCTCGCCTACCCGCTCGGCCTCGCGCGCGGCCAGGAAGATTCCGACGACGAAGCCGATGGCGAGGAAGACACCGTAGCTGTGCAGGAAGAACCCATCACCGAAGCGAATCAGGATGGGTCGCACGGCTCGATCAGGAGGCGTTCGAGGGCGGGTCCGATGGCGGCGCGCGGTGCTCGGTCGCAGGACGGGAGCGATCGTCCGGGTCTGGATGGCGGACGAGGTCGATCATCAGGATGCCCACCCCGACCACGATGGCGATGTCGGCGACGTTGAACGCCGGCCAGTGGTAGCGGCCACGATAGAAGTCGAGGAAGTCGATGACTTCGCCCAGGCGGATGCGGTCGATCAGGTTTCCGATGGCGCCGCCCAGCACCAGGCTGAGCGCCGTGACCAGTCCCCAGCGGTCGTCAGGAGCCTTGCGAATCATCCCGACCACCAGCACGATCGCGGCGATCGAGAGCCCCAGGAACACCGGTCCACGCAGGCTGGCATCCATGCTCGCGAAGAGCCCGAACGCGCCGCCGCGGTTACGCACGTGCACGAGATCGAAGAACCCTTGGATCACGGGCACGTGTCGCGCGAGCGGGATGCGCGCGTGCACCAATCCCTTGGTCCACTGATCGAGCGCCGCCGCCACCGCCGACACGCACACGAGCAGCAGCCATTTGCGCTTCACGGGTCTCTCGTGTGCAGCGGGCGAGGCGAGGGCGGTGACGGGCTCGGCGGTCGTGGCGGAACGTGAACGTCGAGGGCTCGGGTTGCGGGCTGGCGAGCGGGGGCTCAGCCTCTGGGCTTCAGCAGCTCGCTCAGCACGGTTCGCAGCACCCCACCTTCGTGGCCGGCCAGCTGCGTGAGCTCGCCGCGATCCAGCCACACCCCGCCACACCAGCTGCATTGGTCGATGCGCACGCCACGGAAACTCGTATCGGTCAGCTCGTTGCCGCACTTGGGGCAATGCATCCAATGCGCGAGCCTGAGCGACTCGGCCTGATCCGCCGCGCGCGCGAGGGCGGCTTCGTCGGCCTGGGCCTTGATCTTTTCCTCCTCGACCTTGGCGAAGTAATCCTGTTCTTCATGGCTCGGCTTTTTGGCTGTCATGGCGCGACCTCGAAACCTCCTGGGTGTCCTCGCGATGTCGTTCGGTCGTGGATGTGTGGCGCGGCTCAGTTCGGGCTCTCGTCCATGCCGATCATGGTCTTGCCGTACACGTCTGGCATGCGCTTCAGCACGCGCTCGACGTAGGCCTTGATGCGCTCCATCACCTCGGGCTCGAGATCGCGAAACTTGAGCCCCAACCCGGGGAGCATCGCCGACTTGCGGTCCATGCGCGGCGCCTTGTACACGACCTCGCCCACCGCCTCGACGGCGTCGTTGATCTCGGGCAGCCGCACCTTCACCTGGACGGGAGTTCCCAGCATGTAGTTGGCGTCGGTGACGATGAAGACGCCGCCCTCGCTGATGTCCTTGAGCATGGCGTCGCGCGGCTTGTCGTTGCCCGACCAGAACTCGACGATGATCTCGGCAGGGGCACGCGGGTGGACGCGGCGGTTGGACGAGACTTGTTGCGGATGGAAGAAGCCGTTGAGCGCGAAGTGGACCTCGGTCTTCGAGGTCCGCGGCTCGAAGAACCACTCCACCCCGTGGCGCCTCAGGTTCGCGACGTACGCCGCGTCCTCGTGGGCATTGCGCAGGGCAATCACGTGAGGGCGGGTGGGAGCGCCTTTGGGTGGCAGGGTCTTGAGCAGCGCCAGCGCGTCCACCTCGGGCCGGTGGGGATCGATGACGAGCACGGTGTTGTCGGCCCGTGCACCTCGGAGCGCGTTCAGCGCTTCGACCTTCTTGGTGACCACCACCGGCTCCCACCCCGACTCCCGGACCAAGTCGGCCACCGGCCCGGTCAGGTGCTCGTGTTCGCCGCAGAGGATCACTCGTTGCTGTCCAGCCATGCCTGCTCCTTCCCCCGCGTCGATCCGACACGTCGGTCTAGCGTTCTTCGTGTTCGATGAAAAGGCCTCGCGACCGCCGAGTTGCGCGCGAGGCGCCGTCACCGAGGCCGGCACCCACGCGCAACCGCTCGGTGCAGCTCAGTGCAAGGCCAGGGTGTTCCACCCACCACCCGTGCGCTGCCGGGCGGCGTCATCCGCCACTGGCCGCGCGCGGTTCCGGGTGGCCGGCGTCCGTGTGCCGCTCGTCCTGCGGCGCGCGAACGCGGTTGAGATGCCACTCGGTTCGGTCGGCCCGAAGCGGCGGCTGTGCGAACCGAGCGCCCATTCGCAAGAAGTCCTCTTCCGCGATCTCGAGGAATGCGTCGACCACGCGCGGATCGAACTGCCGGCCGGAAAAGCGAAGGATCTCGCGGCGCGCGACCTCGAGGGATCGCCCTGCCCGGTAGGGTCGGTCGGAGGTGATCGCGTCGAACGTGTCGGCGACGGCGAACAGCCGGGCACCGATCGGGATCTCCTCTCCTTTGAGCCCCTGTGGGTAGCCGGTTCCGTCCCACTTTTCCTGGTGACACAGCACGATGTTCGATGCCTCGCGCAGGAACGAGATCCCCTCGATGGCCTTGTAGCCGATCACCGAGTGGGTCTCCATCACCATCCGCTCTTCGGGCGTCAGCGGTCCTGGCTTGAGCAGGATCGAGTCTGGGATGCCCACCTTTCCGATGTCGTGAAGCAGTGCGCCGCGCCAGATGTCGACGAGTTGCTCCTCGGGCAGCCCGAGCCGTCGGCCGATCTCGACCGTGTACTCGGTCACCCGCTGCGAGTGGCCCTCGGTCTCGGTGTCCTTGAGCTCGAGCAACGCCGAGATGGCACGTAGCGTCTCGTCGTACGCGAGCCTGAGGTCGACGTGTGCTTGCTGCAAGTCGCCGTGGGCCCGCCGCAGTTGGTCGGTGCGCTCGATGACCTTCTCCTCGAGCTGCTTCTGGTACTGCTGATTCTCCAGGATCAACCCGCGCTTCTGCAGGGCGCGGCTAACCGCGATCAAGATCTCGTCGATCTGGAACGGCTTGATGATGTAATCCTCGGCGCCGAACTTGAGGGCCTCCACGGCGGTCTCCACCGTGGCGTACCCGGTCATGACGATCGTCATGATGTTGCGGTCGAGGCGCGCGATGTGGTGCAGGATCTCGATCCCACCCACCGACGGCATCTTGAGGTCCGTGAGCACGAGGTCGAAGGGGACGGCGTTGATGCGCTGGATCGCGAGCGCACCGCCGCCCGCCGTCTCCACCTCGTAGCCCTCGCCAGCGAGCACTTCCTCGAGAAACTGCAGGATCACCCGCTCGTCGTCGACGACCAGGATGCGCGTGTGTGGGCTCGGGCGCGCTGCGTTCCGGTCCGCCGTAGCGCGGCTCGCGCCATCGACGGTGGACGGTTCGCTCGCGCTCACGACGAAGGACCGCGCCGCTCGCGTCAGTCGTCTTCGACCGACGAGATCTGAAGCTCGGAGATGTCGAGGACCGGTACCTCGTCCGCGGGCGAGGCCGCCGGGAGCGTGGAAATGCCGAGCTCCGCAGCGTTGAAGGTTGGCAGCGCGGGTTTCTGTTCGCGAATCGGGGCCTTGGCGAAGCGCTTGCGCACCGCCTCGAAGCCCAGGAGGGCCTCCACCTGAGCGCGTTCGATCTCGAGCTTGACGCGTGCCATCGGTACCAGTAACTCGCTGGCAAGGCTACCCATTTCGCCGCAGGCGAGCAAGCACTGCGTGGCGACCCCGAGGCCGGACGTACGGCCGCTTGGAAATACGCCGAACGATCGCGGCGCGCGCCCCGAGCTCAGAGAATCGGCGCGCCGTCCATCGTGGCCGGCACCGCGATTCCCAAGAGCTCGAGCGCCGTGGGGCCGACGTCCACGATGCCAGGCGCCTTGGCGGTGATGGCACGGTTCGCGAACACGACGCCCTGCGTATCCGCGGGGTCCGACGACGAGTGATCTCCACTCCATTTCTTCTCGTTCGTGACGACGACGTCACTCGTCATGCCACCCAGGATCGACTTCCAGTCGGTGCGGTAGCCGTCGACGAAGGCGACCTGTAGATCCGGAGCATTGCCGGCGGCGCCGCCGCTGAACGAGCGGTCACCGCGGTAGACACCTGCGACGGGATGCGACTTGTCGAGCGGATCGAGCAGCGCTTTCAGCTTGGACGCGATCTCGTCCACGAGCTTGTCGTAGTCGCCGCCTTTCGTGATCTGGCCGTTGCGCTCGCGTCCCGCGAGATTGACGTAGATCTGGCCGGTGCCGAACGCGTACGCCTTGGTCTTCGACCAGTCGACGTCCAGCAGGAAGTCCCCCGCGGGCATGTCCGCCGGCTTCACGGCGTCACCGCAACCCTTGCCCTTGAGCGACATGAAGCAGTTCTGGACCAGCCAGGTGTTCAGGTTCACGCCGCGTCGAAACGAGTGGAAGCCGTGGTCGGACACCACCAGCATGGTGTCTTCGGGCTTGAGCGCGGCGTTCACCTTGCCGACGAATGCGTCCATGCGGCGGTAGGCATCCCGAATGGCGTTGCCGTAGCGCTTGGCGAGCGCGGCGTCGTACTCGGGGTGCGCGGTGTCGAGAAAGCGGTAGTAGAGGTGCGAGATGCGATCGGTTGCGGTGAAGGCCGAGATCACCAGATCGAACGGCTGGGCGAGGGCATCCAGGGTCTTTCGCTCGCGCTCCTCGACGATCGAGTACACGTCTTGCAAGAACGTTTCCTCGTCGACGCCGTAGTTCTCGGCGTTGAGCGCAGAGGTGTCCTCGACCCAGCCCACGGTCTTGAACAGACCCTTCTTCGCCAGCTCCGCGCCGTACGACTTGGGAGAGGTGATCGCGATCGGTGGATCCCGCGGGTCCATGCTGACCGGCGCCACGTAGATGCGCGTCTCCGGTTGGATGGCCAGCACTCGAGCGCGGGTGATGCCGCGCTCGACGAGGGCGTCGCCGAACGCGAATCCGACCTCGTACCAATCCGTCCACTCGCCGGAGGCCGCCTCGCGCGTCTGGCTTCCGATCGTGAGCTTCAGCTTCTTCCCGTCGGCGGCACGCTCGACTCGCACCGGCACCTTGAGCCGGGGCCGAGGCTTGGTGGTGGCGCGGGCGTCGACCGGGCCCTCCAGCGTGGTCTCGGCAACCCCATCCTTGAACTCGAGGCGGAACGGTACCCCTCCGGAGATCGGCTTGCCCGAGTCGGCGGGCTTCACGTCCGAGCCGTAGTACGCGTAGCTCGAGTTGGTCATGCGCAGGTCTGGTACGCCGAGCCCGGAGAGCATGCGGCTCGTCGGCCCCAGCTCGTCGGGCGGGAAGGTGTACGGCACCGAGAGCACGGCTACCTTGCGGCCGGCGTCGGATGCGATCTTCCAAAACGGCACGCCCTGACGTGGATTGGTGGCGCGTGGCGGCGTGGCGAGCTTGCCGTCGGCAGTGAACGTGGGATCGACGTAGTCGTTGGTGCCCACGCCCGGCAGGTAGCTCGTTGGATCGCGCTTGATGAAGTCGTAGATTCCGTGCTTCCCGGGATTCGTGCCGGTGGCGAAGCTCGCCCACGCGACCGGTGACTGGGGCGGTAGCGTGGACGCGAGCGGTGCGAACGAACCGCTCTTCGCGAGCCGCTGCAAGTTCGGGAAATCACCGTCCTTCGCCCAGCGCTCGTAGAGGTCCGGATCGACGCCATCGAAGCCGAGGATGACGACGCGGCCGGGCTTCGCCTTCTGCGCGTTGGCTGGATGGGGCGAGGCGATGTTCGCAGTCACGAATGCCGTAACCAACAGCGTGACGACGAGACTCCGCGTAGAGCGAGCTTCGGGCACGTGGGGCGTGGGCGTTTGCCTCATGAGGGCGGCTCTCGACGCCGAGCTGCGATCATTCCGAGCGGCGCGAGCCCGGAAACGGCGACTCGGCCGTTTTCGTCCCAGTGTCGACAGATTGGGTCGAAGGGTTGCAGAACGAGTGGGGAAAGAAGGCGCGCGAGACTACCACGGCACCTTGGCGTGTCAACGCGAGGGCGGTGCGTGTGACGAGCGAGAACCAGCCCACGAAAGCCTTTTTCTACTTTACAAGCCGCTCGCCAGCGCGCGATCCTCTTCGGCGAGCTGGACGCACGATCCACGCGCGTCGCTTGCACGAGGTTCATACTCATCATGGCCACTTCTGCCCGTAGTGCCGAGTCGAGCCGTGCCGCCAAGGCGCCTCAAGCGATCCGCGTGTTCCTTGCGGATTCCCAAGATCTGTTGCGCGAGGGTGTGAAGCGCATCCTCGCGCAGCGCGGTGGTTTCGAGATCGTCGGCGAGGCGGCCGACGGCCAGACCGCGCTTGCGCAAGTGCTCAAGGCCAAGCCGGACGTGGTGCTCATCGACGTAATGATGCCGGTGCTGAACGGAGTCGACGCGGCGCGCGAGATCCTACGCGAGCTGCCCGGTACGAAGGTGGTGGCGCTCAGCATCTACGCGAGCGACGAGTACATCCACCAGATCCTGGACGCGGGCGCGCTCGGCTACGTCCTCAAGGACACCAAGGCCGAGGACCTGGTGCGTGCGCTGGAGCTCGTGAGCGAGGGGATCCCATTCTTTTCGCCAGCGATCAGCAAGACCGTCGTCGCCGGGTACCTGAAGCGCCGTGGCGACTCCAAGAAGCCCAGCGCCTATGACCAGCTCACACCTCGCGAGCGTCAGGTGCTGCAGCTCATCGCCGAGGGCCGCCGCAATCGAGAGATCTCGAGCTTGTTGCATCTCTCGATCAAAACCGTCGAGGTCCACCGCGCGCACATCATGGACAAGCTCAAGGCACGCAGCATCGCCGACTTGGTCCTGATCGCGATCGGCAAGGGCATCGTGAAGCTGTAGTTCTTGCGGGGGGCTGTTCCAGCCCCCCGCCCATCGTGGCGAAGCCACGATGGGACCCACCCCCGAGTCGCCTCGCTTCGCTCGTCGGCTCGCCTCTGGCTCGCGGAGGGATTGACGGCGAGCGCGGGACCGGTGCGCAGATCGGCCGTCGCGATGGGCGATCGTGGGCTGTTCCAGCCCCCCAGCACGGCCAAGCCGTGCCGGGTCCCACCCCCGAGTCGCCTCGCTTCGCTCGCGGCTCGCCTCTGGCTCGCGGAGGGATGTAGGGTGGGCGTGGAGACTGGGGCGCCGGCGCGAGCCTTGGTGCCCGAGTGTAGGGCCGCTTCTGTTCCGCACGACGGGGGCGGATGGACATCGGTCCCTCGATGCGGCCCCGTCGCCCCGCGTACGTTGCCGGATCGGGCCTCGAACGGCCCGCCACGGCTACCGGAGACCGAGCACGTCGGTCATGTCGTAGAGGCCGGGTTGCTGGCTCCACAACCAGCGCGCTGCCCGCACGGCGCCTCGCGCGAATACGGCTCTGTCGCTGGCGCGATGGACGATCTCGATCGCCTCGCCGATTCCGCCGTAGAGCACGTGGTGCTCGCCGACGTTGTCGCCTGCGCGCACCGCATGGACACCGATCTCGCGGCGGGTTCGCTCGCCGACCATGCCATGCCGGCCGTGAACGGCGTCGGCTTGCGGGTCCCGACCGAGGGCGGCGGCGATCACCTCCAACAGCTTCGCGGCGGTTCCGCTTGGTGAATCCTTCTTGAGCCGGTGGTGGGTCTCGACGATCTCGACGTCGTAGTCTTCGCCCAATACACGTGCGGCCTCGGCGGCGAGCGCGAATACGAGATTCACACCGACGCTCATGTTGGGCGACAGCACGATCGGCAGCGTGCGGGCGGCTTCGGCGATGCGGGAGCGCTGGCTCGCTTCGAGCCCAGTCGTCCCGATCACCATCGGTGCGCCGCGCCGAGCACAAGCCTCCACGTGCGCCAGTGTGGCGGTGGGAGCCGTGAAGTCGATCACGACCGCGCGACCAGCGGAGAGCAGTGGGTCCAGCTCGGCGCTGATCTGCACGCCTCCGTTCGAGGATCCCGCGCCGAGCGCCGCGTCCGTACCGATGGCGGGGTGGTCGCGCCGCTCGGTCGCACCTGCGAGCGAGGTGTCTGGGGCCTCCGCCACGGCGCGTACCAGCGCACGCCCCATGCGCCCGGCGGCTCCGGTGACGATCACCGGAACCGCCGCCTCCGGTGCGGTGGTCATCTCAGGAGCCCTGCGGATTCGAGTGTGCTCACCAGCTTCTCGCGGTTCGCCGGTGTCATCGGCGCTAGTGGCAAGCGCACCTCGTCGCTCGGAATCCAGCCCATGAGCGAGAGCGCGGCCTTCACCGGCACGGGGTTGGTCTCGATGAAGAGCGCCCGCAGCACCGGAGCGATGCGGTAGTGGACGGCACGTGCCCGGGCGAGGTCGCCGGCGAGTGCGGCATCCGAGATGTCCGTCATCTCGCGCGGCAACACGTTGGCTGCGGCGCTGATCACGCCGCGGCCACCGATGGCGACGATCGGCAAGGTCAGGTTGTCGTCGCCAGCGAGCACGTCGAAGTCGGGTCCGCAGCGCTCGATCACCTCCGAAATTTGCCCCAAGCTGCCCGAGGCTTCCTTCACGCCGACGAGGCCTGGAACCCGGCTCAGCCGCTCCATCGTGGTCGGCTCGATGTTCACGGCGGTGCGACCCTGGATGTTGTACACGACGATGGGTAGATCCACGGCCTTTGCCACCGCTTCGAAGTGCCGGAAGATCCCTTCTTGCGTGGGCTTGTTGTAGTAGGGCGTGATCATGAGCGCGCCATTGGCGCCGGCGGCCTTGGCGTGCTTCGTGAGGCGGATCGCCTCGGCAGTGCTGTTCGAGCCGGTGCCGGCGAGGACTGGCACGCGCTTGCGGACCGCCTCGATGGTGACCGCGACCACACGGTCGTGCTCGTCGTGCGTCAGCGTCGCGGATTCGCCGGTGGTGCCGCACGGCACGAAACCCTGCGCACCGGCCGAGATCAGCCGCTCCACCAACTCGCCGAGTGCCTTCTCGTCGACGGCGCCGCTTCGAAACGGAGTGACGATCGCGACGAAGTTCCCCTGAAACATCCCTTCCCCCTGTGACGTCGTGCGTACCCGGGCACGCTCAATCGACCTCGATCTCACCTCGGAACACTTCGGCGCCCGGCCCCGTCATGAACACCGAGCCCGCACCGCCATCCCATTCGATCTCGAGGTCGCCGCCGGGCAGGCTCACCGTGAGCGGCGAGCGCGCGTGGCCGAGCCGGATCGATACCGCACCCACCGCGCACGCGCCTGAGCCGCACGCGAGGGTTTCGCCTGCGCCGCGCTCCCACACCCGCATGCGCACGTGGTGGGCGCCGACAGGCTCCACGAACTCGACGTTGGTGCGCTTGGGGAAGAACGGATGTCGCTCGATCTTCGGCCCGAGCGTGTGCACGGGTGCACTGGCGACCGAGAGCACGAACTGCACGCAGTGCGGGTTGCCCATCGAGACGCAAGTGGCCTCGAAGGTCTCGCCGTTCACGGTGAGCGTGCGGCGAACCACCTCGCCGTCGGCGTCGACGGGAACCTTGCGGCCATCCCAGATGGGCGGTCCCATGTCGACGCGCACACGGTCGCCGGCAAAAGCCGGGGTCACCACTCCTGCGAGCGTCTCGACCCGCAGCGATGGCGCGGGCGCACGGCCGCGCCCCTTGAGGTAGAGCGCCACGCAACGGATGCCGTTGCCGCACATCTCCACCTCGGAACCGTCCTGGTTGTAGATCAGCATCTTGGCGTCCGCGATCTCCGACGGTGCCGCGACCAGGATTTGATCGCAGCCGATGCCGAAGCGGCGATCGGCGATGCGCTGTGCCAGCGCCGGCGTGACGTGGACGTCGTGCTCGAAGGCGTCGAGGACGACGAAGTCGTTCCCCAACCCGTGCATCTTGACGAATGGGAGCGTGGCCATGGCGTGATCCGTCGACGGGCTCAGAGATTCTCGCCGCGCAGCAGGTCGTCGAGGGTTTCTCGGACGCGCACCACGCGCCAGGAGTCGCCGTCCACCAGAACTTCGGGCGGACGCGGGCGCGAATTGTAGTTGGAGGCCATCACGAACCCGTAGGCGCCGGCGCTCATCACGGCCAGCAATTCCCCTCGATCCACTTCCGGCACGGGCCGGTCCTTGGCGAGGAAGTCGCCGCTCTCGCAGATCGGGCCGACCACGTCCGCAGTGCGCGCGTTGGTGTCGTGGCGCTGATTGACGGCGTGGATTTCCTGATAGGCGCCGTAGAGCGAGGGCCGGATGAGATCGTTCATGCCGGCGTCCACGATCACGAAGCGCTTGGCCTCGGTCTCTTTGCGAAACAGCACTCGCGTGAGCAAGACACCCGCGTTGCCGACCAGCGACCGGCCCGGCTCGAGAAGCAGCTCGAGGCCGAGGTGGCCGACCACGCTCAGCACCTCGCGGGCGTAATCTGCAGGAGTCGGGGGCACCTCGTTCTTGTAGGTGATGCCGAGACCGCCGCCGAGATCGAGGTGGCGGATCGCGTGGCCGTCTGCGCGAAGCTGGCCGACCAGTTCGGCGACCTTGTGGAACGCGTCGCGGAACGGCGAGGTGCTGGTGAGCTGCGAACCGATGTGGGCGTCGAGCCCGACGACCTCGATGCCCGGCAGCGCCGCGGCGCGAGCATACACGTCGCGCGCTCGGGCGATGGCGATCCCGAACTTGCTGCTTTTGAGCCCCGTCGAGATGTATGGATGCGTCTGCGGGTCCACGTCCGGGTTCACCCGCACCGCGATGGGCGCGCGCGTCCCCTTCGACACCGCGATCTCGCTCAAGCGCTCGAGCTCTTCCTCGCTCTCCACGTTGAACATGAGGATCTCGGCGTCGAGAGCTTGGGCGATCTCGGCGTCGGTCTTGCCGACGCCGGCGAACACCACGTCTTTCGCCTGCCCGCCGGCCCGAAGCACGCGGGCGAGCTCGCCGCCCGAGACCACGTCGAAGGCGCTGCCGAGGGAGCGGAAGAGCCCCAGCACCGCGAGGTTCGAGTTGGCCTTCACCGAATAGCAGATGCGGTGGGGGACGCCCGCGAAGGCGTTCGTCCACCCGCGGAAGGCCGTGGTGAGCGCCGCGGTGCTGTACACGTACGCCGGTGTGCCGACGTCAGCGGCGATGCGCTCCAGGGTGACGCCTTCGGCGTGGAGCACGCCGTTCGTGAATGGAAAGAAGTCCATGATGACTCGATGAACGAATGGGAAGTTCGCGCTTCACGTGCGCGCGCCGCGCGCCGAAGCGACGCGCAGTGTGTTGATGCGCTGGAACGAAGTCAACCGATTTCGATGGGCGAAACGCGACGCTTCAGAAGTCGTAGACGAGCCGTCGCGCGAGTCGCAGCAGCGCGCGCTGAAATGGGCTCCAGGGCATCGGCTTGCCCACCCGCGACGGGTCGGGGCGCAGGCTCTCGGCCAGCGAGGATTTCGTCTCTTCGTTGCCGTTGATGTCGTGAGATGCGCGGATCGCCCCGGCGAACGGATCCACGTAGGCCACGCCCAGCCAATCCGAGAGCCCGCGAATCGTCTCCTCGGGGCGTTCCACGAGGTCTTCGTAGCGGACCTTGCGGTAGTGCGGCGCGCCGCCGAAGAGCCAACGCGCCAGCAAGTTGGTGCGCAAGTACTTCGTGACGATCGCGTTCAGGAAGCCCCGCCCTTTGCGGCGCATGCGCGAGGCCACGTGGCCCTCGGGTGAGCGGACCAGGTGCAGCACGTAGATTTCGTCGGGGTACGCGCGGGTGAGCGGTAGCAGTCGCCACACGGACTTCGAGTTGTCGAGAACCACGCTGGCGCCGGTGACGTGGGCGATCGATTCCACGAGCTCGCGGTTGGCTGCGGGGAAGGGATTCTTGCCGCGGACGCTCGCGACACCGCTGAGAGCGCGCATCCACTCCAGGGCGCGTTCCGACGAGAGGCGCGACATCGGCACGAGGTCGAGCCGAGTGGTGTGGGCGATGCGCCAGAACACCTCGCTCCACACCGGGCATTCGAGCGCGTGCACGCCGCAGCTACAGCGCCGGCCGGTGGGATGCCAGTAGCGGTCGAGGTATTGAAGCTCCCCAGCCGAAAAGACCTGGGGATTCTGGTGGAGAATGCGCGTGAGCAGCGTCGAGCCGGTATGCGTGCAGGCGACGACGTAGGCGAGCTTCATGGCGTGGTGTTCACGACCGTCCTCGGTGAGCGGGCGGGTCGCACGCCTCGACCCGCCGTCGTTCACCCAGGCTCGTAGCCGAGGTAAGGGCGCAGCCAGCGCTCGATCACCGCGGGCTCGACGCGTTTGCGATGCGCATAGTCCTCGACCTGATCGCGGCCGACTCGTCCGACGGCGAAATAGCGTGACTCGGGGTGGCCGAAATAGAGCCCGCTCACGGAGGCGGTCGGCAGCATCGCGAAGCTCTCGGTGAGGCGGATGCCCGCCTGTTTCTCGGCGTCGAGGAGCTGGAATAGCGTCGCCTTCTCGGTGTGGTCGGGCTGGGCTGGGTAGCCGGGCGCAGGGCGGATGCCGCGGTATTTCTCGGCGATGAGGTCGTCGGCGGTGAGCTTTTCGTCCTTGCCGAAGCCCCATTCCGCGCGGGCGCGCTGGTGGAGCATCTCGGCGAACGCCTCAGCGAGGCGATCGGTGAGCGCCTGGGCCAGGATCTTGGCGTCGATGTCGTGTGTGCGCTCGTGCTCGGCGATCAGCTCGTCGAGGCCGATCCCCGCGGTCACCGCGAAGAGCCCGAGATAGTCCTGGACGCCGCTCGCAGCCGGCGCCACGAAGTCGGCAAGAGCACGGCGTGGCTCGCCGTTCTTGCCCTCCTCCTGCTGGCGCAGCGTGTGGAAACGCGCGAGCTCAGCGTGGCGGGATTCGTCCGTGAAGAGCACGATGTCCTCGCCGTCGGATTGCGCCGCGAAGAAGCCGTAGACACCGCGCGCGCGCAGCCGGCCGCCGCCTTCGAGGCGCGCGAGCATGCCGTTGGCATCCTCGAGCAAGCGGACCGCGACCTCGCCATAGCGCGCATCCTTCAGGATCGCCGGGTATTTCCCGCGCAACTCGTAAGCGTGGAAGAGCGGTGTCCAGTCGATGAATGGCACCAGCTCGGCGATCGTGGGTTCGATGACCCGCGTTCCCAGGAACGAAGGGCGAGCGGTGGCGCCATCGTCGAAGCCGAGCTTCGGTGCTCGTGCGCGAGCGTCGGCGAGCGAGAGCAACGGCCGGCGTGTGGCGGCACTCGCGACCAGTTCGCGCAGCAACGACTGATGGCGGTCGTTCTCCTCGCGGAAGCGCGGCCGCTGGGCCGGATCCACGATCTTGCCGACGATGCCTACGGAGACCGAAGCATCACGAACGTGCGCGGTGATGCCGTCGTAGCAGGGCGAGATCTTCGCCGCGGTGTGCTTGTCGCTGGTCGTAGCGCCACCGATGAGCAGCGGGGTCGTGAACGCGAGGCGCTTCATCTCGCTCGCCACGTGCATCATCTCGTCGAGGGACGGCGTGATGAGGCCGGACAGACCGATCAGATCCGCTCCCCAGCGCTTCGCCTCGTCGAGGATCCTCTCGCACGGGACCATGATGCCGAGGTCCTTGATCTCGTAGCCGTTGCAGCCCAGCACCACGCCTACGATGTTCTTGCCGATGTCGTGGACGTCGCCCTTCACGGTGGCGAGCAGGATGCGGCCCTTCACCGCGTCCGCACCGAGCCTGGCCTTCTCGGCCTCCATCAGCGGTTCGAGGATCGCCACCGCTTTTTTCATGACGCGTGCGCTCTTCACCACCTGCGGCAGGAACATCTTGCCGGCGCCGAAGAGATCGCCGACGACGTTCATGCCCGCCATGAGCGGACCTTCGATGATCGAGAGCGGTGCGCCGTACTTCGCGAGCGCCTCCTCGATGTCGAGCGGGATGAAATCGTCGATGCCCCTCACCAGTGCGTGTGAAAGGCGCGCCTCGAGCGTTCCCTGGCGCCAGGCCTGATCCACGACCGCGGTCTTCTCAGTCTGCTTCACGGTCTCGGCGAACGAGACCAGTCGTTCGGTGGCGTCGGGTCGGCGGTTCAAGAGCACGTCCTCGACCCGCTCCAGCAATTCCTTCGGGATCTCCTCGTAGACCGCGAGCATGCCGGCGTTGACGATGCCCATGTCGAGGCCGGCCTTGATCGCGTGATAAAGGAAGGCCGAGTGCATCGCCTCGCGCACCGCGTTGTTGCCGCGGAAGCTGAAGGAGATGTTGCTGACGCCACCGCTCACCTTGGCGAGCGGCAGGTTCTGCTTGATCCAGCGGGTCGCCTCGATGAAGTCGACCGCGTAGTTGTTGTGCTCGTCGAGCCCCGTGGCGACGGTCAGGATGTTGGGGTCGAAGATGATGTCTTGGGGCGGAAATCCGACCTGCGTCGTGAGCAGCTCGTACGCTCGGCGGCAGACGTCGATCTTGCGCTGGTAGCTATCCGCCTGACCGTTCTCGTCGAAGGCCATCACCACCACCGCCGCGCCGTAGCGGCGCACCAGCCGCGCCTGCTGAAGGAACTTCTCTTCGCCCTCCTTGAGGCTGATCGAGTTCACGACGCCCTTGCCCTGGATGCACTTGAGCCCGGCCTCGATCACCGACCACTTGGAGCTGTCCACCATCACCGGGACCTTGGCGATCTCCGGCTCCATCGCGGTCAGATTCAGGAAGCGGGTCATGGCTTGCTCGGAGTCGAGCATGCCTTCGTCCATGTTGACGTCGACGACCTGTGCGCCGCTGGTCACCTGTTGCTGCGCGATCTTGAGGGCCTCTTCGTAGTTTCCGGCGATGACGAGCTGTTTGAACTTGGGCGAGCCGGCGACGTTGGTGCGCTCGCCGACGTTCACGAAGTTGGTCTCAGGGGTGAGCGTGAACGAGTCGTTGCCGCTCAGGCGGAGATACGGCTCGACGCGCGGCGGCACGCGCACCGGGAGGCCTTCGACCGCTCGTGCGATGGCCGCGATGTGCGGCGGTGTGGTGCCGCAGCAACCGCCCACGAAGTTGAGCAGCCCGTCCTCGGCCCACGCGCGAAGCTGTGGTGCGAGACTCTCTGGCGTCTCTGGGAAACCGGTTTCGAGCGTGGCGTCGGGAAGCCCGGCGTTCGGATAGGCGCTCACGAAGATCGGCGCCACCGCGGCGAGCTCCTCGATGCGAGGCCGCATTTCCTTTGGGCCGAGCGAGCAGTTGATCCCGACGCTCAAGAGCGGCACGTGGGAGATCGCGTTCCAGAACGCCTCCGCGGTTTGCCCCGTCATGTTGCGCTCGTTGCCGGGGACGATGAACGTCACGGAAGCCATCAGCGGCACCCGGAATCCGACCTCGTCGAAGACCTGCTCGATGGCGAAGAACGCGGCCTTGGCGTTGAGTGGGTCGAAGATGGTCTCGACGATGAGGATGTCGGATCCGCCTTCCAGCAAGCCGCGGGCCTGGTCGGCGTACGCGGCGACGAGTTGGTCGAAGTTCACGCCCCGCCAGCCGGGATCGTTCGTGTCGGTGCTGAATCCCGCCATCTTCGTGGTCGGGCTGACGGCGCCGGCGACGAAGCGCCGATGCCTCGGATTGGCGTCCATCGCCGCGTCTGCGGCGCGGCGAGCGCAGCGGGCGGCCGCCACGTTGATCTCGCGCGCCAGATGCTCCATCTCGTATTCGGCCAGCGAGATGGCCTGCGCGTTGAACGTGCAGGTCTCGACGATGTCGGCGCCGGCCTCCAGGTACTGACGGTGGATTCCCTCGATGACGTCCGGACGGGTCAGGCACAACAGATCACCCAGATTCTTGACGTCGATGTGCCAGTCGCGGAAGCGCTCGCCGCGCACCTGCTCCTCGGTGAGCTTGTGCCGGTGGATCATCGTTCCCATCGCACCGTCGATGATGACGATGCGCTTCGCGAGCAATGCTTCGAGCTCTTGTCCGACGTCGTTCCGCGTTCGGGTCATCGTGCCGATTCCATTTCGTGGATGTGCATCGCCGTCGATCGGCGACGCAGCCGATCCGCCAAGAATACCGGAATTCTGGCCCCGCAGGGCGAGCACGCCGCGGTTACTTCACGGTGATCGTGGCGCTGGGAGCGCTTTCGTTGGCGTAGGCCGATCGGTCCACGGCGGTGACGCGGTAGCGTGCATCGCCGACGGGCGGCTTGTTGTCGAGGTAGCGCGTGCCGTCGAGCGGGTTGGGGGTGAGCCGGTCGCCGGCACCGTTCGGCCGCAGTCGATAGACCAAGTAGCCAGCGACGTCGGCATCGGGCGAGGGATCCCAGCGCAGCTCGATGCCGTTTCCCGCCCGCACGCCGACCAGCCCGCTGGGCGCAGTGGGTGGAGTTCGGTCCTCGGAGACCACGCTCACGGTGTTCGAGTCGTCGCTTTCGACCCAGGTATCCGCGTGCTGCACCACCGCGCGCACCACGTAGCTGTGGGTGCGATCGATGGGTGCGGTGGTGTCGGTGAAGGTGGTCTCGACGATCGCCGTCGTGGTCAGGAGCTCGGGCTCGCCTTCGCCGGTCCAGCGGTACACGCGGTAGGCGAGCGGGCGCGTCTCCGCCGCGCCGTCGGCTTTGGCAGTGGGCGCGCTCCACTGCAACGTGGCCGCGCGCTCTCCGCCGGTGGCCGTGAGCAGGCCGGGCGCGCCCGGTGGCGTGGTCCAGGCGATCGAGACCGCATTGGACGGCGTGGTGCCGTAGCCGCTGCTGCCGAACGCAAGCACCCGGTAGACGTTGACCGTGTTGGGGACTGCGGAGGTGTCGCGCAAGGACGCTTCCTTGATCGGCACACCGCTCGCGTCGGTGGGCAAGGGGAGGGCGAAGGCGATCTGCGCCTTGCTCGGGGCGACGCCGGTGCTGCCGATGGGCAAGAGCGCGTGCAGCACCTGGAAGCCCACGACGTCGGCGGGCTTCGAGCCATCCTGATTGCGTTGCGGCACCGTCCACTGGAGCTCGATCGCCCCGCGCACGGCCTTCGCCGTCAGGTCCTTCACCGGCTCGGGCAGCTCGGATTCGGGTGGCTTGGGCAGACCTTCCTTGCCGCAGCCGGGGAACGTCACGGCTGTCGTGAGCGCGAGGAGGATCGCCGCGCGAGCGGCCGAGCGCGCTCGCCGTGGAACGTTCGCGACCAGCTCCCGACGGGCGACGGTCATCGCTCGATCTCCTTGCGGGCGCGAGCCAGGGCCCGCACGATCTGGGCCTGAGCGGTGCCGCCGATGGTGCGGCGTTGATCCGTGGACCGCTTCGGATCGAGGCTCGCGATGTGGGCCGGCGCGAGACGCGGGTCGATCTCCGCGAGCTCGACGGCTGAAAGCGAGCGCGGATCTCGACCGCGCGCGAGCGTTCCCCGCACCAGCGCGCCCACCGCGGCGTGCGCTTCGCGGAACGGCACGCCGGCGCGGGCCAGCGCGTCGGCGACGTCGGTCATCATCAGCGCGGGATCGGCGGCGGCAGCGGCCATCGCCGCCTGCCGCACGGTGAGCCGCGGCACCAGCGAGGTCAGCACGCGCACCGAGCTGCGCACCGTGTCCACGGCATCGAAGAGCGACTCTTTGTCCTCCTGCAGATCGCGGTTGTACGCGAGCGGAAGGCCCTTGAGCACCGTGAGCATGGTCACTAGCGCACCGTTCACGCGCCCGGTCCGTCCGCGCACCAGCTCGGCGACGTCCGGGTTCTTTTTCTGCGGCATGATGCTCGAGCCGGTCGAGTGGCTGTCGGGTAGCTCCACGAACCCGAACTCGGCCGAGGACCAGAGCACGAGCTCTTCGGCGAAGCGGCTCAGGTGCGTCTGGATCAGTGCCGCGGTGGCGAGGAACTCGACCACGAAGTCGCGGTCCGAGGTGGCATCGAGGCTGTTGGTGGTCGGACCGTCGAAGCCGAGCAACCGCGCAGCGAGCTCGCGATCGAGCGGGAACGTGGTGCCTGCGAGCGCCGCAGAGCCGAGCGGCGAGCGATTGAGGCGCTTGCGGACGTCCGCGAGCCGCGCGCGGTCCCGGGTCAGCATCTCGTGGTAGGCGAGCAGATGATGGGCGAGGCGCACGGGCTGTGCTCGCTGCAGGTGCGTGTAGCCGGGAAGAACCGTGTCCAGGTGCTGGGCGGCGAGCTCGACGAACGCGCGATCGAGCGCTCGCACCTCGTCCGCCAAAGCGTCAATCTCGGCACGTAGCCACAGGCGGAGGTCGGTCGCCACCTGATCGTTGCGGCTGCGGGCGGTGTGGAGCTTGCCACCCAGCGGCCCGATCCTCTCGGTGAGCAGCCGCTCCACCGCCATGTGGATGTCTTCGTCGCCTGGCGCGATCGAACGGCGCCCGGCGAGCAAGTCCGCTTCCACGGCGCGCAGGCCGTCCGCGAGCGCGCGCGCTTCGCGCGTCGTCAGCAGATCGGCCTTCGCGAGCACCTCGACGTGAGCGAGCGAGCCGCGCACGTCGTGGTGCAGAAGGCGCTGGTCGTAGGACACCGACGACGAGAAGGCGAGAACCTCGGCATCGACGTCCTCGGCGAAGCGCTGTCCGCGCGCCTCACGCCCACCCTCGTGCGCACGTGGCGCAGCCATGCGCGCGGGCTTCTTTTTCGGCTTGCTCACGGTGCGTCTCGGGGAACGGTGGCGCGCCAAGACTACGGCACACCCCCAACCCCGCCAACCCCGCGCTCGATGGCGTCGTGCTGGAACAATCGGTCCGTGCGCTCGCACGGCGATTCTGTGATGTCGATCACACGAGGGCACCGATCGGCGCCGAACGAATGCTGGACGTCCACGTCGTCGCGTCGCTCGAACGCGAGTTGAATGGTACGCGGCATACGCGGCTCCTATCGTATGTGAACTTGCGCCACCCGTTCGGCAGCGTGCAGATCGTGCGCGGATCGGTTGGCGCTCGCAGGAGACAGCGATGAAGGGGCTTCGTTTGCTGGTGCTTTCGGTGGCGGCGCTCGCGCTGGCGTCCTCGAACGCTCGCGCCACTTCGATCATCGGGACGCTCAACAACTTCGACACGATCTGCGACCAGCCGTCGCGCTGCTACGGGTTCGAGATCGAAATCGAAGACTGCCACTCGACCGACATCACGTACACGTACGACTGGAACCACTACGGCGCGCCCGAGATCACCGAGGACAACTCGAATCCGGCGCACCCGCGGGTGTTCGTGCGCTACCACAGCCTGCGCGACGCCAACGGCAACTGGGGCGCCAACGGCACGTTCACCAACCAGGGAATTCCGTCGATCACGCCGCCGTCGGGGCACAGCTGCACCAACCCGGCGGTCAACGAGGGTTGCGAGCACTTCGGCGTCGGGTACTACGGCGTCGTGACCAACGTCCGCTACAACTGGCTGATCGTCGACGCGAGCAACAACCTGGTGCCGACCGGCTCGCCGGTGAGCGTCAGCTCGCCGTCGTGGAACTACAACCCGCCCGCGGGGGGCCAGCCGGCGAACGTGGTGCCGGTAATCCCAGCGCCCGAGGAGCCGATCCCGCCCGCGAAGCGCTTCGGCGAGCCGAGCTTCGTGAAGGTCATCAAGACCACCACCCACAACCCGGGCGACGTGGCGCTCGGTGAGCTGATATCCGACGACGTCGACGGTGACGGCCTCGCCGACTGGCAGAACGCCGAGCCCTCCGAGGTCGAGTCGGAGTTTTATCTGCTCCAGACCAACGACGGCGCGAACGCGAACAAGGAGGCGCTCC
>CAYVDO010000020.1:0-36739 GCA_964450125.1 uncultured bacterium | reverse complement strand
CGAAGTGGTCGCGGTCGTCCTGGATGCCGGCGATCCGATAGACGGGATGCTCGAGTATGGCCTGCTCCCAGTGGGTCTCGATCGAGCCTTTCACGGTCGGGTCGAGCTTGCTGCGATAGGCGAGCCCCACGCGCAGCCAATCGTTGGGAAAGAGCATCACGCCGAGCCGGAATCCCGGTGTCTCGAAGTCGAGATTGACGTCGTTGACCGGTGAGATGCCGAGCGGGAAACGCTGCGCCGCACGGAGCAACGTGTACCCGTCGTCCGTTCCGTTCTGGGTGCTCACGATGGGCGACAAGAACGAGTCGGGCTCACCCGTCACCGAACGCGAGATGGAGCGTCCGAGTGCCCCGTCACCGAACACGGCCTTTTGCCAGATGTCGTTGGCGATCACCAGGTCGAAGCCGGCGCCCACCGACAACCAATCGTTCACCTTCGCCGCCAGCGTCGGCGACCAGGTGATGAACATCTGACCGCCCTCGGCCGCGGAGAATCGTCCATCGCCGAAGGTCGACGGCCATTGGGTCGTTCCCGCGAAAGGCGTCTGGACGACGAACGGCGTCAGGTAGAGCCTGTCGCTCAGCTCGAAGCCCGAGGGGAAGAACGGCTGGGGAATCCAATCGGGAAAGTCGTCGTCGAGGTGAACGGTTTGGCCCGCGGGCACTCGCGAGAGCTCGTCCACCGTCGACTCGCGATACTCGAGGCGGATGCCGCTCAGCGATGCACCGATGCACGACTCGCGCTTGGCGCCGCCGAGAAGCTGCGTCAGCCCTGCGGGGTTGTAGTAGTTGGCGGAGAGATCGTCCGCGACGGCGACGAACGCGTTGCCGAGCGAGATCGCACGCGAGCCGAGACCGAGCGTTTCCAGGTACGACGCATGGGCAGCACCAACCGACCCGAGCAAGGCCGCGATCGACAGCAACGCCGCCGCACGGCGAACACGCGAACGTGAGCGCTCGCCCCCGGCTCGTGACATGTCCCCCCCACGCTCGCTATCGTCTTGCGAGTGAGGATTCCCTCACCCGAGTGGCGGCCGATCATAGACCAGCAGCCCCGCTCGCCAAACCGTTTCGACACGCGTCGCCGAGCGGGCGCACGCGGCGTCACGGTAGGCACGACCGATGTCCCGCACGGATCGCCGCGCCCGCGGCGCCTCGCTCGTGATTCCCGACGACCCGGACACGTTCTTTCGCGAGTTCTTCCCCGCACGCTATGCGGAGGACCCGAGTCGCTACGGTACCGCCGACACGCCGGGGGCGGCGGTATTCCACGTAGGCGATGCCGGGTCCTGGAGCGTGCGAATCCACTGCTCGCGTCTCGCGGTGGAACGCGGCACGCCCGCCGACGCACGCATCCAGATCCACGTCTCCCGCGAGGACTTCCAGGCGGTGTTCGTGCACCGCACCCGCGACGAAGTCGCGCGTACCGGCTCGCTCTCGGAGCTGTCGCGAAACGCGTTCGTGCCGCTCTTCGTCACACCCAAGCGCCTCGCCATCGTCGAAAAGGCGCGCGGCAACCTCCTCTTCGATCTCGATCATGGAGGCGCGCGACGCAGGGTGACGATCGCGCCGCGGCCACCCATCGACGGCGCTCCGCGCGCGACGATCCGCATGAAGCTCGAGGACTTTCTCGAGCTACTCTCGCGACGCAGGAACGCGAAGTTGCTCTTGCTCACCGGACGACTCGCGGTGAGCGGTGACCTCGGCTACGCGCTACGCATGAGCGGACTGGTTTCCTAGGAGTGGGTCGGGAAATGCGTTCCCAACACACTCCTAGCCTCGCCGAAGGCGAGGATCGGCGAGCGAAGCCGAGCCGGCTTGGGGGTGGGGCCCCGAAAAAGTCACGCCTCTTTCGGGGCGGGGACCTGTTGAGACGCCCGAGCAGGCATCGAACGAGGAGCCTGTCGTCGTGGGCGGCACGTTTTCCGACAGGCCCCTGGAACGCCCAGCGACGCTTTCCGGCGATCAGTCGGCGTGCGCTGCCGACTCGGCGCGCAGCCGCGTGACGTCCCGGATCAGGATGCGCGCGCGGCCGGTACGCAGTAGCCCCTCGGCCTCGAGGGTCTTGAGGGTGCGCGACACGACTTCGCGTGCCGAGCCCGTCGAGCCCGCGAGCATCTCGTGGGTCACGTCTTCCACCACGACACCATCCGGCGCCATTCGCCCGTGACGGTCGGCGAGACCGACGAGCACGTGCGCCAGCCGGCGTCGCACTGGTTCGCAGGCGAGCGATTCGGTGAGCTGAGCGAGCTCGCCGAGCCGCTCCGCCAGGCAGCGAATCACGCCGGCGTCGAAGCGCGAATCGCCCTGCAGAAGCTCGCGGCATTGCTCGGCCGAAATGCGCAACAGCGCCACGTCGGTCAGGCATTCCACCGAATACGGGCTGGGCAAGCAATGGTGCACCGAGCTGAAGCAGAAGCATTGTCCAGGACCGAGCATCCACAGTGTCTGCTCGCGTCCCTCCTCCGAAAGCCGGTAGAGCCGGACCTTGCCGTTGCTCAGGATGTAGATGCTGGCATCGACGTCACCCTGGCGACGGAACACCGCGCCGCGTGGATGACGGATTCGGTCGGCACGTTGCTCGAGCGCGTGAATGACGTTCGGCTCGAGCGCCTTCAGACAACCGACTTCGGCAAGCGCCGCAACGTCTCGCATGGCGACTCACGCTCCTGAGCAGGCCGCGACGGCGATGTGCCGGCGCACGCACGGCGTCCTCTGCGATTGTGTCCGCGGCATGAGGCCTGCACAAGGGGCGCCCGCTCCGGTGCCGAGTCCGCTTCCACTCGCCACGACGACCCCTACGGACAGATCGCCTCGGGTACCACAAGCGTCCAATTGCAGAGCCCGCCCCCTTCGAAGTCGTCGACGAAGACCGGCACCACCTCGAAGTTGAACGTGAGGGGCTGGTGCCCGGTGAAGCCCACGCTCAGGTCGTCGACGCAACCGCGGTAGTAGTCCCCGGCGATCCGACGTAGGTGAACTTGGGTGATCGGCGCATTCGCCGGAATGTCGCCCACGGTCGGCGGCGGCGGATCGCCTTCTGCCTGCTCGATCACCAACGAGCCCAACAGGCTCGAGTGATGCCACACACCGGCCGACGGCGGCGGGCCGCTCGTGTCCCAGCGCAGCCAGAAGGTCTTCGGATCGCCCTCCGGATAGATCCGCAGCGAGACGTCTGGATGCACGATCGAGGTACTGGCGGGATCGACGAACCAATCGACGGAGAGCTCGTTCAGATCGCCGAAGGTGCCGAAATCCCATAATGCACCGCCGGTGACGAACGTCGCGCCGTGATCCCCGGTGCCCGCCAGCTCGAGCGACCCGAGGCCGCTGCGCGGCGCGTAGCCCGAGATCCGCGCCACGGAGGACGGCGGCGCCGCCGTGCCAGCCCACCCGGGATCGCCGGGATACACCAGCAATTCACCGGCCCAGGTCTCGAAGTTGAACGTGGTGGACCCCGAGCCGCCGAGCCCGATCGCCACTTGATCCACGAATCCGTGCCACGAGGTGAGATTCGACCAGAGCGATGTCAGCACCAGCGAAACGATGGGAGCATCGGGATCGATGTCGTTCAGCGATGTGGGCGCGTCGGGCCCCAGCGGAACGATCTCGAGATCACTCGTCGGATTCGAGCTCGTCTGCCAAGCATCCGTCGTGCGATCGGTGCACGGCGCAGGGCAGGCATTGGATGCTAGGCAGAAGAAGCGGGGGTCGGCGTCGGAATAAAAACAGACGGCTGCCGTCGGTGGACTGGCCAAGGTGCTCGCGCCGTCGATGTACCAATCGAAGGCCACCGACTGAAGATCGGCGAACACCCCCAACGGAGCCGCAAGACCGACCGCAACGATCGCCCCCTCGCTCGCGGCGGGCGTGAGCAACTCGAGCGAACCGAAGCCACCTCGCGGATTGGCGTCCGTGACCGCGGCGGTCGAGGACGACCCACCCGGCACGTTCACGACTACGTCGTGCGGCCGGAGCTCGATCTCTGCGGCCCACGCGTACGTGCCGACGAGGAGGACCCAGCAGCAACACACGAGACCTGTCCGCATCGACCAGCGCATCGTCGCCTCTTTCCCTGGAGTACCAAGCCGCCGCCTGGCCCCCATCCAACGTGGCGACCGGGGCCCTCGGCCACGGTCGCCACGCTCGCGAACGGGAGGGTGCGACGCCCCATCAAAACCCAGGTGCGGTCAGTGCGCAACCGCGCGCAAGGTCGGCCGCGCACGCTTGCCGGATGCCGGCTTGTAGTTCGGTAGGAACTGGCGTGCCCATTTCCTGTAGAGCGTGATGGGACCATCGCCGTCGCAAAGCACCGGCCGCTCCAAGTACTTCTTGTTCTCCCAGATCACGGCGTCCTCGCGCACCTGCTGGGCGATGTCGTCCACGACCTGCTGGACCACCAAGTCGGTCATCGACGGATCGTCGAGCTTCTTCACCGTGAACGCGAAGCGTGCGTCGAGATACTCCTCGTCGATCGGTGTGACGGTGGCGATGGTGATGATCTCGGAGAGCAAGCTGAGCCGCACCACCGAGAAGCCGAAGCCGTGGGTCGTCACCTGCGCCGAGCCTTCGAGGTGGCCTTCCGGCATGCCCCAGCGGGTGAGATCCACCTCCATCTTGTTGAAGGTTCGGAAGATGTGGCCGTCGATCGCGGCTTTGGCGGTCTTGGCGCGCAGCGCCTTGTGGACGTAGAGGAAGTGCGGCCCGTCCACCGAGTTCTCGGCCATTTCCTGGTTGTGGCTCTTGATTCGAAAGCGGACCGTCCGCACCGGCGTCCACTCGTCCGAGCTGAGCTCCGGTAGCTCGGGCACCTCCCAGGGCGGCTCCTCACCGTTCACGCCGTGATACGCGAAGATGATCCCGTTCCGTTCCTGCAAGAGCCACGGCTGGACACGCGCCTTCTTGGGAATCTTCGTGGCGTACGGGATCTCGGTGCAGACGCCTGTGCCGTCGAATCGCCATGCATGGAACGGGCACTCGATGGTCTCACCAGCCACGTGGCCGCCGCAGCCCATGTGCGCACCGAGGTGCGGGCAATAGCCGTCGAGGAGATACGGCTTGCCGCTCTCGCCGCGGAAGAGCACCAGATCCTCGCCGAAATACTGCACCCGCTGCACGTCGAGCGGACCGAGCTCCGACGAGTAGCCGACTTGGAACCAGCCGACCGGATATTGGGTGAAGGGGAAGCGGCTCTTGGCAGGGCGTGCCGTGGTGGTCTCCGACATGAATTCCTCTCGCGCTCTCGACACGCGTGCGTGGGAGCGATGGTTGAGCGATCGATTCGTCTTCGGGATTCGTTTGCGACGGGCTTCAGCTCGCCAGCGCCAGGGAGCGCTCGCCGTCGAGCGCCGACCACCAATCCTTCGAGTAGAACTGCCGATACCACTTGCGCCACACCGGAATCGGGCCATCGGCATCGGAGAGCAGCGGCCGGTGGATGAAACGCTTGGAGTTCCACACCGGAATGTCCTGCTCGTACTGCATGGTCAGGTAGCTCTGGTACATCTCGGCGATGGTGTCGTCGGTCTCGGGATCGCCCTGGCGTTTGAGGCTGAAAACGATCCACGCGTCGATCAAGTCCTCGTCCACCGGCGTCTGATTGACGAAGGCGACCGTCTCCACCGGTCCGACCTCCACCCGAAGGATCGCCACGCCAGGCCCCACGGTGCGGGTCTTCACCGGGACCTCGACGTCCGCCATCACGCCTTCGCCCATCCGCATGTGCTGGAAGACGTGTAGCTCGTGGCCGTGAACCTCGACGTTGCTGGAGCTGTTCTCGGGGGGAACCATGCCGTGGACGCCGAGCAGGTGCATGGCGTCGAGCACGTTCTCGCCGATCTCCTGGCAATGGGTCTTGATCGGGTAGTAGCTGACGCGCCACGGGGTCCACGCGTCGGTGAGCACGCCTTCGATCTCCGGAATCTCCCACTCGGGCGCCTTCCCCTCGGCGTGGTGCCACACGAAGATGAGCCCGTTGCGCTCCGCGACCGGCCAACACGGCACCGCCGCCTTCGCGGGGATGTGCTTGGCGTGCGGCACATGAGTCGTGTGGCCGTCGCTGGCGGCGAAACGCCAGCGGTGCATCAGGCATTCGAGCTCACCGTCGACGACCTGGCCCAGCCCCAGGTGGGCACCCATATGTGGGCAGTAGGCGTCGAACAACCGGGCCTGCCCCTCGTGCGTGCGAAACAGCACCAGGTCCTTGCCGAAGTAATGAATGGATTTCACTTCACCGGGAGCGAGGTCGCGGGACATCGCCACCTGAAACCAGCCGTTGGGGTTCTGCGGCATCGGAAAACGAGACGTCATTCACTCCTCCATGGCCGAGGCGCCGAGCACGCCACGCCGAAGTAGAACATGTTCTACTTCATGCTCGACGATGGCTCTGGGCGTGTCTGTGATTCAGATCACACAGCCAGACACGTCTGAAGCGGGACCCCGCCGGCAGACCGGCAAACGTCCCCAACCCCTGAATTCACAAGCCTTGTTCTCGAGAGCCTCGGGGCGCCGATCATCAGCGGGGATCGTCGGCGGAAAGCGGAAAGCGCGCGGCGAGCGACGCCGACACGCCACCGCGCCTGGCCACGTCGGCGTAGACGTGCGCCACGGCGCGGGGCGTGCGCTCCTTCTCGGTGTCGGTGGCGTCCACGGCGTAGAGGCCGAAGGGCGTCCCCATCCCTTGGTTCCACTCGTAGTTGTCGACGATCGACCAGTAATCATGGCCGCGCACGTCGGCACCCTCGTCCAGCGCGCGAGACAGCCAGCGGAGGTTCTCGACCAGGAACCGGGCCTGCGCCGGAAAGCCCTCCTCGTCGGGAGCGCCGTTCTCCGTGATGTAGATGGGTAGCCGAAAGCGCTCAGCCGCGAACGTGACGGACTCGTAGATCCCGCGGGCGTAGTCGCGGTCGTAGGAGCCTGTCTCATGGATTCGCTGAATGCGGAGCGGCCGCCGCGAGAGCATGACGTACCTGAAATCAAGCCTTCTTGCGTCCTCGGAAACGGTCGAATTCTTCTACGGATTTCGGAGACAGGACACTCACCCTGAAAGGAGCGCATCCAGAAGACCCGCGATCTTGCAGATGGCCAGAATGGGACGCGCCCGAGGCGCGCCGAAGAGCGCAGCGAGGCGGCTGGGGGCTTGAAGAGCCCCCCGAGGCAACATCGGTCGGTGACGTAGGTGCAGGAACGGCCCGATGGTGTACGGGGACGACTCCGCGTCGCGTTCGCCGAGTGCGATGAGTGCCCGGAGGTAGCCCGGCTCGAAGAGCAGGAAGCTGAGCGAATCGGCGCTGGTACTCTTGCGAGTCCCGAGACCTCGCGTGAGGAAACGCAGCGCGCCGGGCAGATGGCGCTCGAACTCACGCGCCACGGCGCCAGGGTCCTGAGCGGCCCGGATCACGAACGGCTCGACGGGGAGCCGATCCACTGCTCCTCGCATCGGATTCGAGTTCTCGAACCGCAAGTCGGGTCAACTGCGTACTCCCAACGCACCGCGCGACGCGCCCACCACTTGCACAAGCGCCCGCCGCAACGAATCTTGTGGCCGCGCGCTCGCCTGGCGCGATTCTTGTATGGTAGAAAAATCGTGAGCGCTTCGGATCGGTAGCACTACCAGCCCCGGCTCCCTCTCCTTCCATCTTCTTCCATGCCCAACAGCTCGCCGCGAGTCGCACGTCGCCGCATCCTCGTCGTCGAGGACGACGCATTGCAGGCGCGGCTGTTGTGTCGAATGCTCGATCGGCTCGACTACGAGCCCGTCGGCCCAGCGGGCAGCATCGAAGATGCCATGTCGTATGCGCGAGTTGCGCCGCTCGACGGCGGCGTCCTCGACATCAACGTTCGCGAGCAATCGAGCTTGCCGGTGGCGGCCGTGTTGCGCGAGCGCAACATCCCCTTCTTGTTCCTGACCGGCTACGGCAGCGGTGAGATCCCAGCCGGGCTTGGCCGCGTGATCCGCCTCGCGAAGCCCGTAGAGCCGCAACGGCTCAGCGCGGCGCTGGCGGCCTTCTTCCAAGACACCTGACCCGTCCGCAGCGGGCGTACGGCCCGGGCGGACCGCCACACGCTCACGCCCGCGCGTTTTACAGCGGCTCCGTTCTGGGGTACGTTTTTGACGATTCGTCAAAAACGAACTCGCCGAGGCGACCGCGTGCTCGCATCCGAAGTCGCTTCTCCACACGACCGAGCAGCGATCACGCCGTTCGACGGCATGCCGGACGACGATTCCGCATCCGCCTCGCCTCGCACCATCGCCGTCACCAACCCCTCGACACTCGAGCACGTCGGCGACGTGCCCGTGCTCGGCGCGACCGACGTCGGCGCCGCCATCCATCGCGCTCGCGCCGCACAGTCGGCGTGGGCGACGCATTCGGTGCGCGATCGAGTGCGCTGGATCGAGCGTGTCCATCGCGCCTTCGTGGCGGCGGCCGACCGCATCGTCGAAACCACTTGTCGCGAGACAGGGAAGTCGCGGGTAGAGACGCTCGCACAGGACGTGCTCGCGGTATGTGACCTACTCGGCTACTACGAGCACAACACCGTCCGCACGCTCGCCCCCCGCCGTCTGGGGACCGGCGTGCTCGTGAGCAAGCGCGCCCGCCGCCTCTACCAGCCTCACGGCGTGGTGGGGGTGATCGCTCCGTGGAACTCGCCGGTCAATCTTGCGGCGGGGCCGGCGATCACGGCGTTGCTCGCGGGCAACGCGGTGGTGATCAAGCCCTCCGAGCTGACGCCATTCTCCGGGCTCCTGGTGGGCGAGCTGCTGCGCAGCGCGCTACCGGACCCCGAGCTGGTGCAAATCGTCACCGGCGATGGCGCGACCGGCGAGGCCCTGGTTCGCGGCGGCGTCGACAAGCTGGTCTTCACCGGCAGCGTCGCCACCGGCAAGCGGGTCATGGCTGCCGCCGCCGACACGCTCACGCCGCTGGTGCTCGAGCTCGGCGGTAAGGACCCGATGATCGTGAGCGCCGACGCCGACCTCGATCGGGCTGCGGCGGCAGCCGTGTGGGGCGCCTTCACCAACTGCGGCCAAGCGTGCGTCTCGATCGAGCGCGTCTACGTCGACGCCGCCGTCCACGACGCATTCGTGGAAAAAGTGCTCGCCGAAACGCGGCGCGTGAATCAGGGGCCGTACGGCGACGACGGCGTCCACATCGGCTCGATGTCCTTCCAGCGCCAGGTGGAGATCGTTCTCGAGCACATCGCGGACGCGCTCGCCAAAGGTGCCCAGGTTCGCACCGGCGGCGCGCGCCGCACCGACCTGAACGGCCTGTTCGTGCCGCCGACCGTCGTCACCGACGTCGCGAGCGGCATGAAGCTCCTCGAGGACGAGACCTTCGGTCCGCTGCTGCCGATCGTGAAGGTCGCGAACGACGAGGAAGCCGTGCGCCTCGCCAATCGCGGGCGTTTCGGCCTGAGCGCCAGCGTGTGGTCCAAAGACATCACCAAGGCGCGCGGCATCGCGGCGCGCCTCGACGTCGGCAGCGTCGTGATCAATGACTGCTTGCTCGCGTTCGGGATTCCCAATCTTCCGTTCGGCGGCGTCAAGGAAAGCGGCTTCGGACGCAGCCACGGCGAGGAAGGGCTGATCGAGATGTCGCGGGTGAAGACGGTCGTCGAAGACCGCTTCGGCTTCAAGCGAGAGTTTTTCTGGTTCCCGTACCACCCTCGCACCTACGACATCATCAAGATTGCACTCAAGGCTTTGTTCGGCCCGCCCTGGCGCTTCGCACGCCGACCGTCGCGCGGCCGCCCCAACGCACGCTCCTGATTCGTTTTCGACCTTCGACCGAGAGGAGATCGAAGTGGCGATTCATTTCGAGACACACGGCAAAGTGGCGCTCATCACCATCGATCGCGTCCACGCCAAGAACTCGCTGGACATGGAGCATTTCGGCGAGCTGGCGAACGCGTGGATCCGATTCCGCGACGACGAGTCGTTGTGGACCGCAATCATCACCGGCAAGGAAGACGTGTTCTGCGTGGGTGCGGATCTCAAGAGCTTCGTGCCGATGGTGACCGACAACATCGACGAGTTGGCATCCGGCGAGAAGAAGCTGGGCGGCGGCAAGTACCCGGACGACGCGCCGCTGGTGGCGGTGCTGCGCGACTTCGAGCTCTACAAGCCGGTGATCGCGGCGATCAACGGCACCTGCGCCGCCGGCGGCATGGAGATGCTCCACGGAATGGACCTGCGCTTCGCCTCCGAGAAGGCGCGCTTTTGCGTGGCCGAGGCGCGCCGCGGACTCTTCCCAGGCGGCGGCACCACGGTCTTCCTGCCGCGCCACATCGGCTTCGTGCACGCGATGGAGATGCTGCTCACCGCGGACTACATCGACGCCCAGCGCGCCTACGACTTCGGCATCGTGAATCGCGTGGTTCCCCACGACAAGCTCCTGGAGACCGCCTTCGAGTTCGCGGAGAAGATCAACAAGAACGGCCCGTGCGCGATCCGCGCCATCAAGGAGTCCGTGCTGACCGGCCTCAAGAAGCCGCTGCAGGAGGCGCTCAACGACGAGCTCTTCATGGCCGCGCGCGTGTTCTCCACCGAGGACGCGATGGAAGGCCCGCGGGCCTTCGCCGAGAAACGCCCACCCGAGTGGAAGGGGCGCTGACATGGACTTCGCGTTCGACGACGACACGCGGCTGCTCTGCGATTCGCTGCGGAAGTTCCTGAAGACCGAGGTGCTGCCGCTCGAGGAGAAGCACAAGGAGCTGATCGACGGCGGCAAGATGTCGGACGAAGTGGCGCGGATCGGCGCCGGCATCCGCAAGAAAGCCGTCGACGCCGGCTTCTACACCGTCCACCTCCCCAAGGAGCTCGGCGGTGCCGGGTTGCCGTACGTCACCACCACGGCGTTGCGCGAAGAGATCGCGATGTCCGGCTCGGTGATCCTCGGGCTCTACGTGATCGGTGACCCGCCGTGTGGCCCGACACCGCTGCTGATGCTCTGCAACGAGGAGCAGCGCGAGCGCTTCCTGAAGCCACTCGTCCAGGGCGACAAGACCACCTGCTTCGCGCTCACCGAACCGGGCGCGGGCTCCGACATCTCGTCGATCGAGACCATGGCGGTGCGCGACGGTGACGACTTCGTGCTCAACGGCACCAAGATCTACATCTCGAACGGCATGCACGCGGACTTCTTCCAGGTCTTCGCGCTCACGCGAAAGCCCGGCCCGGACGAGGACGCGATGTTCGGCTGCATCTCGCTCTTCATGGTCGACGCCGACTCACCCGGTGTCGAGCGCAAGCTCATGAAGTCGATGGGCGGCGACGACTTCCAGGCCGAGATCACCTTCCGCGACGTGCGCGTGCCCGCGAAGAACCTGGTGGGTGACGAGGGCTTCGGCTTCCTGGGTGCCGCGCAATGGCTCTCCGGCGAGCGGCTCATGATGGCGATCCAAGCCGTGGGGCTGGCGCGATTCGCGCTTCAGTTCGGCACCGAGTGGGCGAAGACCCGCGTCGCGTTCGGTAAGCCGATTGGCAAGAACCAGGGTGTCTCCTTCCCACTCGCCGATTGCGCCACCCAGATCGAGGCCGCACGCTGGCTCACCTACCGCACGGCGTGGCTCCTCGATCAGGGCGAGACGGCGATGACCGAGCTCGCCATGGCGAAGGTCTTCGCCGCGGACGTGCTGGGCAAAGTGGCCGATCAAGTGCTGCAGACGCTCGGCGGCATCGGCTACATGACCGAGCACCCCATCGAGCGCATCTATCGCATGGCGCGGGTGTTCCGCATCGGCGGCGGCACCAGCGAGATTCAGCGCCGTTTGATCGCAAAGGGATTGGGTCTGTGACGATCGCATGCAGAGCGCCGGCTCGCGCCCGCCCCTACGAACACCGCCCCGGACGTGGGGGCGACCGCCAGGTCGCCCGCCAGCGGCGATCGACTTCCCGATGACCGCTCCCGAGCTCGATCTCGCCGGCATTCGCCGCACGCCGCCGTGGTGGCGGAAATGGCGCACGTTCGTGGCCTCGTCGGCCAGCGTGACGATGGCCAACTTCACGGACGCTTTGGCTTCGGTCTACGGGGACCGCAGCGCCTTTCTCCTCGACAAGCCGATCGAGTCGAGCTGGTTCACGGGCAACGTCCTCTCTTATCGCGACCTCAATCGCTTCGTGCGCCGCGCCGCGGACCTGCTCGCCACGCTCGGCGTGCGTCACGGCGACCGCATCGCGCTCGCCACCTCCAATCGCATCGAGATCGCCATCGTCGAGTTCGGCGCCCAGCGCCTCGGCGCCGTGCCGGTGCCGATCAACTACATGCTGACGCGCGCTGAGATTCGCCAGCTCGTGGAGCGCTCGGGCGCGCGGGTGATGGTGACCGATCGCAGCGTCTTCGACGGCACGCTGCGCGAAACCGCGTCGCTGCCCACGATCGAGCATTGGGTCATGGTCACCAACAAGGCCACACCCTCCGGCGTGCACTCGTTCGACACGCTGATGGCCGAAGCAGGCGAGGAGCGGTCCCCGGCGCTCGTCGCGCCAGACGACCCCGCCGTGATCTTCTTCACCGCCGGCACCACCGGATTGCCCAAGGGTGCTGTGCTCACGAGCGGCGGGCTCATGAGCGGTTTCCTGCGCTACGCGCGGATCGCGGCGCTGACGCCCACGTCCACGTCGCATCTCGCGCTCCTGGTCATGCCACTCGCACACACGGGCGGCCACCAGAACTTGTTGATCCAGCTCGCGTTGGCGCGGCCGTGCCTGGTCATGGGTCGCTTCGATCCCGGCGCCATCCTCGACTTCATCGAGCGCTACCGCTGCACGATGTTCGCGGGCATCCCGGCGATGTATCGGATGCTGCTGGAAGCTGGCGCGCGCCAGCGGGATCTCTCCTCGATCCGCGTCTGGGGTGGCGGCGGAGATGCGTTTCCCGCCGATCTCGTCGACGAGTTTCGGCGGCTCACCGAGCGCCGCTTCGGCCCGTTGCGCCGCTCGGCGGCGTTCATCACCGGCTACGGTCTCGCGGAGACCGCGGGGCAAGTGTCGATCTCGATCACGCCCTACCTGGCGGGCGGCGACGCCTGCGTCGGCTTCTTCTTGCCCGGTGTGAAGTGGCGGCTCGTCGACGAGAACGGCAGCGACGTGGCGCCTGGCGAGGTCGGCGAGCTCTGGCTCAAGACCCACGGGCTCATGAAGAGCTACTGGAACGATCCCGAAGGCACGGCCAAGGCCGTGACGCCCGACGGCTGGTTTCGCACCGGCGACCTGCTCAAGCGCGGCCACCGCTTCCGTCATCACTTCGTCGCCCGCGAGAAGGACATGATCAAAGTGGGTGGCTACAGCGTCTTTCCCGCCGAGGTCGAGCGCGAGCTGTCCGCCCATCCCGACATCGAGCGGTGCGTGGTGGTGGGCATGCCCCATCCCACCAAGGGCGAGCTGCCCGTGGCAGCCGTCATCCGCCGCGACGGCGCCGCCACCACCGAGGACGAGATCCTCGCCTGGACCGACGGCCGCATCGCCGCCTATCGCCGGCCACGTCGAATCGTGTTCGTCGACGCCATCCCCGAAAACTTCGCCATGAAGCCGCTGCGCCGTCACGTGCGCAGCCAGTTGCAGGCGATGGGGGTGACCGTCGAGTCGCGCGGCGAGCGCGAGCGACTCGCCACGTCGGATCGCACGCTGCTGGAGGCCCACCGGTCCCTCGGTGGGCCTGGGTCCGCTCGCGATGGTTCGGACGAGCGCCGGCGCGCGAGGGACCGCGCGCCCTCCAAGCACCGGGAGCCGACCCAGTGACTCGACACGCACTCAAAGGTACGCACGCCCTCGCCGGCGTCGGACTCTCACGCTTCGGGAAGGTCTGGGGCACGAGCTGCCTCGGCTTCACGCTGGAAGCCTGCAAGAACGCCATCGAGGAGTGCGGCATCCCCCGCGACGAGATCGACGGCTGCCTGGTGTCGATGCCGGCGGTGATGGGCGAGCAGCACGGCTGGGCGACGCGCGTCGCCGCTCATCTGGGGCTCGAGCCGCGGCTCGCGTGCACCATGGACATGGGCGGAGCCACACCGCTCGGCATGATCCAGACCGCCGCGCTCTACATCGACGCCGGCATGGCCAACGCGGTGATCTGCTGCTTCGGCATGCAGAACAATCCGCAAGGAATGGTGCCGCAGCTCTTCGGCAGCCAGTTCGCGATCCCGTACGGCGACATCGGCGCGATCACGTTCATGGCCCACGTGGGCCGCCGCCAGATGGCGCTCTACGGCTACACGAGCCCCCAATACGGCGAGATCGCCGCGGCGTTCCGCTACCACGCTTCGATGAACCCGCAGGCACAGAAGCGCGAGCCCTTCACCGTCGAGGATCACCAACGCTCGCCGTGGATCGTCGAGCCGTTGCACCTCCTCGACTGCTGCCTGGTGACCGACGGCGGTGGCGCCGTGATCGTCACCAGCGTCGAACGCGCCCGCGACCTGAAGCAGCCGGTGGTGGTCATCGCCGGCGCGGGCCAGGAGCATGGCGCCGAGATGATCTTCCCGGTGCTGCCCAAGATCGAGCTGCCGTCCGGCGCACGCGCCGCGCGCGCCGCATTCGCCATGGCGGGTGTGCTACCGCACGACGTCGACGTGGCGCTGCTCTACGACGGCTTCACGCCGCTGGTGATGCACGAGCTCGAGGCGTTCGGCTTCGCACGCCACGGCGAGGTCGGGCCGTGGGTGGCCACTGGCGCGCTGCGGTTGGGCGGTGCGCTACCCACCAACACCCACGGTGGATTGCTTTCCGAAGGCCATCTCTTCGGCGTCGGCCACATCGCCGAGGCCATGCGCCAAGTGCGGCGTAGCGCCGGCGAGCGCCAGGTGAAGGACGCCGAGGTGGTGTTCGTCACCGGTTTCGGCGGTGCCCCCCACGAGGCACCGCCCACCCTGAGCTACACGACGATGGTCGTAACCCCGGATCAACGGTGATGCACCCCGTATCGCCAGGCGCATCGATTCGTAGGGGCGGGCGCAAGCCCGCCCGAATCGATCGGTCGGAGCGAATCAGCGGGCGACCTCGTGGTCGCCCCTACGCCAGTCGTGGCCGAGAACGTGACGAGCGGATGTCGCGCGTCTCCCCGAGGACCTGACCATGTTCACCATCGACAAACCGCTACCCTCACCCACCGAGGACACCGAGGCGTACTGGGACGCCACCCGCGACGGGAAGCTGGTGGTCTCGACGTGCGGAAGCTGCGGCCACCGCTTCCTGCCTCCCGCCAGGATCTGCCCCAAGTGCCTGGGGGATCACGTGAGCTTCCAGCCCGTGAGCGGCCGCGGCCGGGTGTTCTCGTGGATCGTCGTCCATCGCCCCCAGCATCCGGCCTTCATGGAAGACGCGCCCTACAACGTGGTGATCGTCGAGCTCGACGAGGGGCCGCGCATGCACGGACGCCTCGTTCCCGAGACCGATCTCTCCACCATCGCCGTGGGCAGCCCGGTGGAAGTCGCGTTCCAGAAGATCAACGACCAGATCACGTTGCCCGTGTTCCGGGCGGTGACCGGTACGTAAAGGACCAATCGCCATGGACTTCAACTTCACGCCCGAGCAGGAAGCCTATCGACAGATGATCCGCGCCTTCGTGAAGCGCGAGACCTCGCCCGAGCTGGATCGGGAGATCGAGGCCAACGAGCGCTTTCCCGAAGAGCTGATGCCCAAGCTCGCCGCCACCGGCATCTACGGCGTGTGCTTCCCCGAGGAATACGGCGGCACGGGCGGCAACGCCATCGACTTCGCGCTCACCGTCGAGGAGCTCGCTTACGGCAGCGAAGCCGCGGCGGCGTGCTACCTGTTGCCGGTCTTCTTCGCCGGCCAGATGGTGCTCCTGAACGGCAGCGAAGAGCAGAAGAAGAAGTACCTGCCTGAGATCATCGCCGGAAAGCTCAAAGGCTGCTTCGCGCTCACCGAGCCGGGCGCCGGCTCGGACGCGGCGGCGATCGTCACCAAGGGCGAGCCCGACGGCCCCGATCACTTCGTGCTCAACGGATACAAGCACTACATCTCGGGCGCGGACGTCGCCGACTACATCATGACGTGCACGCGCACGGATTCGGATCGCTACAACGGCATCACCATCTTCATGGTGGATCGGAAGTCACCAGGCGTCTCGATCCGCAAGGTGCCCAAGCTCGGCTCGCGCTGCATGAGCCTGTGCGAGATCACCTACGAGAACGTGCGGGTCTCGAAGGAGATGATCATCGGTGGCCCCGAGGCCCTCGACCGCGGCTGGTACCAGATGATGTCGAGCCTCGACATGGAACGGATCATGGTCGCGGCGTCGCACGTGGCGCTGGCCCAGAAGGCCTACGAGCAGGCACTCGAGCACGCCAAGGTGCGCGAGCAGTTCGGGCGTGTGATCTCGAAATTCCAGGCGATCCAATGGCAGCTCGTGAACATGGCCATCGACATCGAGGCGGGCCGCAATCTGGTCTACAAGGCGGCGTGGAAGGCCGCCTCTGGCGACCGCATGTCGATGGACGGATCGATCGCCAAAGTGTTTTGCACCGAGATGGCCACGCGCGTGACCCAGTCGGCGATGCAGGTGGTCGGCGGTCAGAGCTACTTGATGGAGTCGGATCTCCAGCGCTGGACGCGCATGGCGCTCCTCGGCCCCATCGGCATGGGCACCAACAACATCCAGCGCATGATCATCGCGACGGGCCTGGGGCTCGTCTGAGTCGCTTCCCGAAACGCGGTGACGGCGAGAGCCGCGCCGACGGAGGATGCCGTGGGCTGCATGGACGGAAAGGTAGCGATCGTCACCGGTGGCGGTCGCGGCATCGGGCGCGAGGAATGCCTGCTGCTCGCCGCCGAGGGTGCCAAGGTCGTGGTCAACGACTTCGGTGGGGCGATCGACGGCAGCGGCAGCGATCTCACCCCCGCGCAGGAAGTCGTCGAGCTGATCCGCGCCAAGGGCGGCGAGGCGATCGCCAACGCCGAGAGCGTCACCTCGTTCGAGGGTGCGAAGCGCATGGTCGAGACGGCGGTGAGCGCCTTCGGCCGTCTCGACGCGCTGGTGAACAACGCCGGCATCATCCGGGACCGCATGCTCTACAACATGAGCGAGGAGGAGTTCGACTCGGTCATCGCGGTGCACCTCAAGGGCCACTTCAACTGCGCCCGCTGGGCGAGCGCCTACTGGCGTGACGAGTTCAAGAAGGGCAACACCGACACCCGCCACATCGTGAACACCACCAGCGGCGCCGGGCTCATCGGAAACCGCGGCCAGACCAACTACGCGGCGGCGAAAGCCGGCATCGCGATGGTCACGCGGGTGTGGGCGATGGACCTCGAGGGCTACAACGTGAAGGTGAACGCGATCGCGCCGCTGGCGCGCACGCGCATCACCGAAGCGACGTTCGGCAACTTCGAAGCCGACGACGGCGGATTCGACATCATGTCGCCGGCGAACATCGCGCCCCTCGCGGTGTTCCTGGCATCCGACCTCTCCAACGAGATCAGCGGCGAAGTGTTCGGCATCCGCGGCGGCGACCTCGATCGCTACTTCACGTGGAGCAACCCCAAGGCGATCAACAAGGACGGGCGTTGGCAGCCTGCCGAGATCGCGGGACGAATCGGGGAGTTGTTCTGAATCGAACGTGGGCGGGCTGACGCCCGCCCCTACGAGGAACCAGGTTCATCCATGCCGAAACGAGAGCTCATCGGAAAAGAAACCGAAGCGACCACCGTCACCATCAACCCCGAGTCGAGCAAGGCGTTCGCGCGGGTGGTCGGTGAGATGGATCCGCTCTACCACGACGAAGCGGCAGCCCGCGCTGCGGGCTACTCGAACGTGCTGGCGCCACCCACCTACCCCATCGCCTTCATGGCCGAGTCCATGAACCCCGAGCTCTTCTTCGAGCTCGAGCTCAACCTGCCTTCGATCGTCCACGGCGAGCAGGAATTCATTTACTTCCAGCCGATCGTCACGGGCCAGGCGCTCACCATGAAAGGGCGCATCGCCGACATGTGGGAGAAGGTCGGGCGCAGCGGCACCCTCGATTTCGTGGTGATGGAGGCGGCCGCCAGCGACGCCAACGGCCAGCCCGTCTACACCTCGCGCCTCACGCTGATCTCGAAGCGCGCCACCGAGTGAGCACGGAGGACGACATGACCACGTATCGAGTCGGAGACGAGCTCCCGCCGATGGTAGCAGGCGAGGTCACTCGCGAGCTGATCACCGAGTACTCCCGCGTCTCGAACGATCCCAATCCCATGCATACCGACGAGGAGCTGGCCCAGACGATGGGCTACCCGACGGTTTATGCCCAGGGGATGCTCGGCATGGCGATGCTCGCCAAGCATCTCGGCCAAGTCGCGGGCATGGGGAAACTTCGTCAGATCAAGTGCCGCTTCAAGACCATGACCTGGCCAGGCGAGATCATCACCTGCCGCGCCAAGGTGACGGGCGTCGAAAGCGAAGGCCGCAAGACGCTGGTCGAGGTCGAGATCCACACCGAGAACCAGCACGGCGAGCCCAAGGTCCTCGGCGACGCGACGTTCGAGGGGTGATGGTGAGCAAGCTCACCATCACCCGGATGTTTCTTCGGGGGGCTGTTCCAGCCCCCCGCCCCGGCCGAAGTGAATTCGGCCGGGGCCCCACCCCCAAGTCACTTGCTTCGCTCGCGGCTCGCCACTGGCTCGCGGAGAGGTGGACGGCGCGCGTGGAGTCCGGTGCGCAGTTCGATCGTCGGGGTTCTCGGCCTCAGCGGATGCAGTGCGCGACGCGTGGTTTCGTCGCGGGTCGAAAGACGTCAAGATGCGATCGCGGAGGAGCGCACGATGAAGGTCGATGTGACGCGGCCGCTCAGAGCGGCGAGCGCGTGGGTGGTGGCAGCGGCGATCGGATGCGGTGGCGGGGGCGGCTCGGGACCGGGAACGCCTCCGCCGGTGTCGCCCGAGGTGTTGGTGTCGAGCGCATCGCCGTTTCCGGCGAGCTGCGGCGAGTCGTCCCACGGCACGCTCTATCGCGAGGCCGAGGTCGAGCCGCACGCGGCGGTGAATCCCACGAATCCCGCGAACGTGTTGGCGGTGTGGCAGCAAGATCGCTGGTCGGACGGGGGCGCGCGTGGGCTTCTGAGTGGCGCCTCGTTCGATGGCGGGCTCACCTGGGAGCGTGCCGCCCTGCCGGTTTCCGCGTGCGCGGGCAGCGGCGTGGGGATCGGCGCGTCGTACGGCCGGGCCTCGGACCCCTGGGTCTCGTTTTCGCCACGTGGTGTCGCGTTCGCGATCTCGCTGTCGTTCACCGGTGGCTCGTTCCAGCCGGATTCGACGAGCGCCGTGCTGGTGGTGCGATCGAGCGACGGTGGCCGCACCTGGGGCGAGCCGGCGGTGCTCATCGCCGACGGCGGTGACGCGTTCAACGACAAGGAGACGATCACGGCCGACCCCCACGACGGCGACTACGTGTACGCCGTGTGGGATCGGCTGGACGGCGACGTCCACGGCCCGACCTGGTTCGCGCGCACCACCGACGGCGGCGAGAGCTGGGAGCCGGCGCAGGCGATCTACGATCCCGGCCCCACCAGCCAAACAATCGGCAACCTGATCGCGGTGCTCGGGGACGGCACGGTGATCGCGCTCTTCACCCAGATCGACATCGACTCCGATCAAACACAGCATGCATCGTTGCGCGTGATCCGCTCCGCCGATCACGGCGCCACGTGGTCGCTGCCGATCTTCGTCGCCGACCTCCTCGCCATCGGCGCCGTCGATCCCGACTCGCAGGTGGGCATCCGCGACAGCGCCGGGCTCGCGCTGCTCGCGGTGGCGCCCGACGACACGCTCTACGTGACCTGGCAGGATGCACGCTTCGGCGAAGGTGCCCGAGAGGGCATCGTCCTCGCCCGCTCGACCGATGGGGGCCTGACTTTCAGCGAGCCCGTGCGTGTGAACGGAGAGCCCAGCGTCGACGCCTTCACGCCTGCCATCGCCGTTCGCGACGACGGCACCCTCGGCATCCTCTACGACGACTTCCGCGACAACACCACCGATCCACGCACGCTACCGACCGACGTGTGGCTCGCCGAGTCGCGGGACGGCGTCACGTGGACCGAGCGGCAGGTGGCCGGTCCATTCGATCTCGCGTTGGCGCCGAACGCACGCGGGCTCTTCGTCGGCGATTATCAGGCCCTCGTCCACGACGGTGACCGCTTCATCCCGGTCTACGCGCGCACCAACACGCGCGCCGCGAACCCCACTGACGTCTACGCGTGGGACGAGGCGCGATCGACCACCCTCGCGCGGGCAGCGGCGAGCACACATCCCCGCGCAACGGTAGAGGCGCGAACGCGCGATCTCGCTGCGCGCGTGAGCGAGACCCTCGCCGAAGTTCGCGCGCGGCGCGTCCCGACTCAGCGATGACTCACGATCTGGGTGGTCCGACTCACCACTTGGCGTACTGGTCCTCGACGAAGCCGCGGGCGTCGCGAACTTCCAGGCGTTCGCCGTCGTTGGTGCGGAGAGTCCCGGAGAAGCGACCGAAGATCTGTTTGAAATCCGAGGCGGCGAGGCCGAGGTCGAGGCGCTCGGCGTGCTGCCCTTCGGCCACGAAGGTGAGATCGAGGCGACCGTCGTTGCTGGTGACGCGCCACGGCTCCATCGGCCGGTCCCAGTCGTAGGTGAAGTGGCAGAGCCCGAGGGTGTGCAGGCGACCATCGAGCCAGAAGCAGTTCTCGGTGAAGCTGGTTTCGTTCACTCCGCACGACACGTTGAGCCCCACGGGCCTTCCGTCGAGGGTTTCTCCCGACAGGCATGCCCAGTTCCAGAACGTCTCGCGGCGCATGAAGCCTGCCGAGAAGTCGTGGTGAGCGTAAGCGTGCACGGAGGCGAGATCGATGAGCGCATCGCCGTGGCGGATGGTGCCGGTGACCGGCACTCCGGCCACCTTGTGCGCGTAGACCCAGCCGTTTCGGCCGATGCGCGTGCAAAGCGACATCGGCTCGAAGCCCGCGGCGCTCTCGTCGATCACCGCTTCGACGGCGAGCTTGCTTCCCAGGGCGACGCGCATGGTCTTGCGGCGTGGCGATTCCTCGTAACCGAACGTGACGTCGAGCGCTCCGGCGCGCATGCGGCTAGCGCCTGCGATCGGTGATCGCGACAGCTCGAGGCCGAGCCCGAGCAGCGTGCGCACGCTGCGCTCCACGACCATGCCGCGCCCGGGCACGTGCAGGTACACGAACGCGAGCCCCAGCGTGCGCAGGTTGGCGAGCGCGCAGCCGAAGAGCGCCGTGTCGCTGATGATCCCGAAGTATTGGAATTGCTTGAAGCCGAGCCAGCGCGCGACGCGGCTCGCTTCGCCGCCCATCGCGGTGCGGTGACGGTAGTCCGCGACGTTCACCTCGCGAATGGCGCCTGGAAACACTCCGAAGCGCGGGCGTCCGTCTGCGCCGATCAGCGGCCCGACGTCGGGCGCCGGTGTCGTGGCAGGCGAAAGTCGCGTACGGCGGGTTGGCGAGGGTCGCGACGAGCGTCGGGTGCGCTGCATGGGCGGCTCGGGATGGGCGCTCGCGGGAGCGCGTGCATGGGCCGCCGATCATAGCGTGCCGGCCATCCGGCTCCGCGTCATCCGCTGCTGTCGAGTCCCGCTCGAGCGTTCTCGAGCACGAGGCGCAGCTCCTGGGCCGTGGGGCGCTGGCAGGGATGCTTGGCCATCGCCCAGGCGACCGCTTTCTCCACGCTCGGCGGCACGTCCGGGCGCACCGCGGCGATTCGCGGCGGTGGCTCGTGAAGGTGCAGGAGCGCGAGCGTCATCGGGTCCTCGTCGGGGGACCCGAATGGCGGGTTGCCCGTCAGTAGCTCGTGGAGCAGCACGCCCACCGAGTAGACGTCGGAACGGCCGTCGCAAGGCTCGTTGGTGAAGCGTTCGGGCGCCATGTACGCGGGGGTGCCCATCCAGCCGACGGGTGTGCGCTCGTCCGTGCAGCTGCCCAGCTCGGCGAGCCCGAAGTCGAGGAGTTTCACCTGCTCGCGGCCGCGGCGCGACGACAGGAAGATGTTCGCGGGCTTCACGTCGCGGTGCACGATGTCGAGGGCGTGCGCGGCTTCCAGCGCGGCACACACCGGAATCACGATGTCGAGCGCCCGCGCGACGGGAAATGACTCGGGTTCGGCCATCGCCACGCTGAGCGGCATTCCCTCGAGCAGTTCCATCACCACGTACGCCACGCGGTCGTCGTCGACGCCGAAGTCGAGCACGGTCACGGCGTTGGGGTGCTTGAGCGTCCACGCTGCGCGCGCCTCGCGCTGAAAGCGAGCGTGCGCGGCGGGACGCGACGCGTGCTCGGGGTGGATCACCTTCACCGCGACTTCGTCGCCTAGCTCACGATGTCGTGCACGGTAGACGATGCCGAACGTGCCACTGCCCAGGACCTCGCCCAGCTCGTAGCGCTCGGCGATCACCGTTGCGGCGTCCGCGACCGCCGCATGGCCGTCGCTCCCGGGTACGGTGTCGTCGTCGCGCATCCCGCCGTTGTCGCGCGGGATGCGTCGTACGCGCAGGTGGGCGCTCACCCGGGCCACGCACACGTCCACGTCGAGCGGCTTGGTGATGAAATCGTTCCCGCCCAGCCGGAACGCCTCGAAGATCGAGCCGCGGTCGGCAACGTGAGTCTGGACGATCACGGGAAGGTCGACCGGGTTGGCGTGAGCGCGAACGGCGCGTAGCACCTCGATCCCGGGCATGTCTGGCAAGTCGAGCTCGAGCAGCATCAGATCGACGCGGCTGTGCTCGAGCTGGCCCAAAGCGTCCGCGCCGCTCAGCGCGAGAAGGGTGTCGAATCCCTTCGCCACGAGTGCCTCGACGAGGCGCTCGGTGGTCGAATCGGCGTGTTCGACGACCAGCACCCTCGGGGAGGTGCCATCGCGATCTTGGTCGCGATCTGGATGAGTACGCATGAATGTGGAACCGGCGTTGGCTCGGTCGTGCGTCGCAAGCATGAACCGAGCTCACATCGTGGTTTGTCGAAGCAAACTCAGTGCCTCGGAGCACGAGGGTTGCTGTTTGTGTATGTCGCTGAATTCGTTTCGGTTTCGTGATGCGATCGCATATCGCGGGCCCATCACCACCGTTCGAAAACCGGATCGCTGTTCGGTATTCATACCGCTCGTTTCGCGAGGCGCTGCGGGCGTCGGAACCGGCGCGCGCCTGGTTCGCCGGTTTCCGATCTCACGAGACGGGGTGCACGTGGCGCTGCGAGGAGCGCCCCTGCGGGCGGATCGCTCGGGCGAATCGATCATCGCCGCCGCGGCGCGACTGGGGGTTGGCGGCAGGCTTCACGCCCTCTTGCCACGAGGGCTTTCGCGGTCGGCAGGGGGCCCGACCGCAAGTGCTCGGGCGAGAGGTGTTCCAAATCGAAAATTGTCATTTAGGATGCTGCTCGCGCCGGGTGAGTTCCCTCGTGTGCCCGTGCGACCCACGCCGACCATGAGCGGTCTCGGTTCCGTGAGCCTTCTCGACCGACTGAGCCGCGCTCTCGATGCACGCTGTGGCGCGGTTCCGTCTTCGGCCGCGAGCGCGGAGCAGGGTCCGCTCGACGCCTCGTTCCGTGAACGGTTGCCGTTCGAAGTCCTGATCGTCGAGGACAACGCGCTCAATCTGAAGGTCGCGCGGGCCATGCTCGCGCGGCTGGGTTACGAGACTGATTCGGCTGGCAATGGCGTGGAGGCGATCCAGGCGCTGGCGCGCAAGCGCTACGACGTCGTGCTGATGGACGTGCAGATGCCGGTGATGGACGGCCTCGCCGCTACCCGCCAGATCCGCGCCCGCTTCGGCGCCGGCAACGCACCACGTGTGATCGCGATGACCGCTGCGGAAAGCCCTGCCGAGCGGGAGCAATGCCGCGCAGTCGGGATGGACGACTTCCTCCTCAAGCCGGTGCGCTTGGACACGGTTGCGGCGGCGCTAGCGCGGGTCGCCGGCCTGGATCAGCAACAGGCGACCTTCGATCTCGAGGCCTTGGCACGGACGCTCGATACCCGCGACGAGCCATCGCTCGCGGCCTCGCTCGCGGGAGTGGCCGAGTCTGCGCCCGTGGCGATCGCAGCACTCGCAACGCTGGCGGCGAGCCATCGTGCCGCGGAAGCAGGTGTCGTCGCGGGCGATCTGGCGCGACGCGCCGGCGAGGTCGGTGCCTTGGCGCTGGCCCGCGACGCGAGCGCACTCGCGCAGCACCTCGCGCTCGGCGTGGCTTTAGACGGGGAAACCGAGCGCCTTCTCGCCCGAGTGCGACGCGCGGCCCAGGAGATGGTCGGGGTAGTCCGCACGGCGCTCGGCGCCGAAAGCGCCGCGCCCGCACCGGCCTGAGCGGCGAGCCTCGCCCATGCGCGACGCGTCTCCTCCGACCTTCGGTCGCTGGCGACGCTTCGTCGACGGCTGGATTCCCGCGGAGATCCAGGCGCAGGATCTGGACACGACGTTTCGCGCCCGGTTGGTGGTGTCGTTCGGGGTGATCTGTGCCGCCGCGGGCGTCGCGTTCGGCACGATTCACGTCTTTCTGCGGCTCTATCCGGTTGCGGCGGTGCTGCTCGTCGGCGGCGCGTCGATGCTCGGCATACCGGTCATCTTGCGCGTCACCCGTTCGGTGGTTTGGGCCGCGAATTACGGCCTGGGGCTCGCTTACCTGCTGTTGGTCTTCTGCGCCGCGGTCTCGGGCGGGTTGGTTGCGCCGGCGCTCCAGTTCAACGCGGTGCTGGTGGTGGCGGGCTTGCTTCTCGGCGGCACGCGCTCGGCGGTGGTGTGGACGGTGATGAGCGCCGCCGAGGTGCTCGCCTTCTACCAGATCGATCGAACGGGCGCATGGTTGCCCACGATGGTGCCGGAGAGTGACGTGCGCTTTCTCTGGTTTCCGTGCACCGTCGGCGTCCAGCTCATGGCGTTCGGGATGGCGCGGCTCTACGAGTCGTTCAAGGACCTGATGCTCGACGAGCTGAGCCAGTCCAACCGCGCCCTCGAACAGACCAATCACGAGCTGGCGCGCACCAACGACGCGCTCGCCGTCGCCCGTGACCAGGCGGAGGCCGCCACCCGTGCCAAAGCCGAGTTCCTAGCGAACATGAGCCACGAGATTCGTACGCCGATGAACGCGGTCATCGGCATGACCAGCCTGCTGCTCGACAAGGGTCTCACCGCCGAGCAGCGCGAGTACGTGGAGACGGTGCGGGCGAGCGGCGAGCACCTGCTCACGCTCATCAACGACATCCTCGATTTCTCGAAGATCGAGGCCGGCAAGCTCGAGCTCGAACAGCATCCGTTCCATCTGGAACGTTGCATCGAGGAATGCCTGGACCTGGTGTCGCTGGATGCTTCGCAGCGCAAGCTCGAGATCGCCTGCTACGTGGACGCGAGCTGTCCGCCGGTGGTGGTGGGCGACGCAGGCCGCGTGCGCCAGGTGCTGGTGAACCTGCTTTCGAACGCGGTCAAGTTCACCCAGTCGGGCGAGGTGGTGGTCCGCGCCACCGCCCGCGCGCTGGCCAAGCGTGACGTGGAGCTCACGGTGCGGGTCAGCGATACCGGAATCGGTATCCCCGCGGCGCGCATGAATCGGCTCTTCCTACCCTTCTCGCAAGTGGACTCGTCGACCACACGACAATACGGCGGTACGGGCCTCGGGCTGGTGGTGTCGAAGCGGCTCTGCGAGCTGATGGGCGGCAGCATCGGCGTCGAGAGCGAGGCGGGGCAGGGCTCCACGTTCTGGTTCACGGTGCGCGCCCAGGTTGCCGAGGCCACCGGCCGCACCCAGTCGGTCCGCATTCCCGCCAGCCTCGCCGGCAAGCGCGCGCTGATCGTGGACGACAACGCCACCAACCGTCGCATCTTGAGCGACTATGCGGCGATCTGGCGCATGGTCGCACGCGACACCGCCGATCCCAGCGAAGCGCTGGCGTGGATCGATGGCGGCGAGGGTTACGACGTGGCGCTGCTCGACTTCCAGATGCCGCACATGGACGGCATCACGCTCGCGCAGGAGCTTCGCAAGCGCCGCGACCGACACGAGCTTCCGATGGTGCTCTTGACGTCGCTCGGAACGGGGGCAGGAGAGGCGCGCGCTCGCGGCGTCGCGTTCGAGGCGTGCCTCGCCAAGCCGGTGAAGCCGTCACAGCTGCTCGAGATCATCACCGACGTCGTCACCGGCGTCACGCCGCGCGCCACCGTCCGTGAGCCGCGCGCCGCCGTGGTCACCAGCGATCTCGGCCGCGAGCACCCGCTGCGAATCCTGGTGGCCGAAGACAACCGCGTGAATCAGAAGGTGGCGGTGAGCATGCTCGAGAAGATGGGCTACACGGCGGACGTGGCGGGCGACGGCGGCGAGGCAATCCAATCGCTCGAGCGACTCGCGTACGACGTGGTGCTCATGGACGTGCAGATGCCCGAGATGGACGGTTTCGAGGCGACTCGCGTGATCCACCGGCGGTGGGCGGCAGATACGCGCCCCTACATCATCGCCATGACCGCGAACGCCATGGCGGGCGACCGTGAACGGTGCGTCGAGGCGGGGATGGACGACTACATCGCCAAGCCGGTACGCATCGAGGAGTTGGAGGCGGCCCTTCGCCGTGCGATCGCGCGCGCAAGCGCCGAGCTCGCGCCCCCCGCACCCGCCGAGGACTTGCCGGCGGCGAGCGCCGGCGAGTCGCCGGGTCTGGCCTCGGCGGGGAAACGCGCGGATGGCGCTTCGGTCGACGCGAGTTCGCCGCCGCCGTCCGATCTCGACGCCAACACGCTCGCCCAGCTTCAGTCCGAGCTGGGCGACGAGACCACGCGCATGATCCTCGAGAGCTTCCTCACCGACACGCCGCCGCTGCTGGAGCGACTTTCCGAGAGGCTCACCGCCGCCGACGTCGCCGGCGTTCAGCGCGCTGCTCACGACGTGAAGTCGACGAGCCGTACCGTGGGTGCTGCGCAGGTGGGGGAGATTGCCGAGCGAATCGAGGCCGCTGCCCGCGCCGGCTCGCTTCAGGGGCTCGACGCCCAGGTCGCGCCTCTCGGTCGTGCACTCGAGCGCGCGTACGCGGCCGTGCGCCGCGTCCTCGGCAACCGGGCGCAGGTCCCTGCGCCGTGACAATCGGACGATTGCGGCCTTCGTTTCCAAGCTCGTATTATCGGCGGATGCGTGTCCGGCAGTTCCGCCGAACATCAGCCACACATGGGGAGGGAGAGGGTATGAGAACGAGGGGTTGGGTTTCTGCGCTGGCGCTCCTGGGAGCGGCAGCAGTCGGCACGGCCCAAGCGGGCGATTACGTGCCGGGGCAGATCATCGTGAAGCTCAAGAAGGGTGCATCCTCGGCAGCGCTGGCTGCGGTTCAGGCGCCGGGCAGCTCCGCGACGTCTCTGGGCAAGTCGTCGCTGGTGACGCTGCGCGGCGACGTTTCGGTCGAGGCGGCGGTGGCCTCGCTGGCGGCGAGCCCCGACGTGGAGTACGTGCAGCCGAACTGGATCCGTCACATCCTCGCGACGCCGAACGATCCGTCGTACGGGTCGCAGTGGGGCTGGGCCAAGATCTCCGCCCCGCAGGCATGGGACGTCACGACCGGAAGCAGCGCCATCGCGGTGAACATCACCGACACCGGCATCGACATCGACCATCCCGATCTGGCGGCCAACGTCTGGACCAACGCGCTCGAGGCGGCCGGTACGGCGGGCGTCGACGACGACGGCAACGGCTACCTGGACGACGTCCACGGTTGGAACGCCATCACCAACAGCGGCAATCCGCAGGACGACCACGGACACGGAACCCACACCGCGGGCACCATCGGCGCGGTCACGAACAACGGCGTCGGGGTCGCGGGCGTCAACTGGTCCTCGAAGCTCGTGGCGTGCAAGTTCCTGAGCGCGTCCGGCTCGGGCTTGGACTCCGACGCGGTGAAGTGCGTCAACTACATCATCGCCACCAAGAACAACGCGGCGAGCGGTGCAGACATTCGCGTGTCGAGCAACTCGTGGGGCGGTGGCGGCTCGGCACCGGCGCTCAAGGCGGCGATCCAGGAGGCGGGCGACAACGGCATCCTGTGGGTGAATGCCGCGGGAAACAGCGCGGTCGATAACGACTGCAAGCCTGCGGACGCGTACCCGTCGGTGGAGAACACCACCAACATGGTGGCGGTCGCGTCGACCACCTCGACCGACGCGATGTCGTCCTTCTCTCAGTACGGCGCGGCGTCGGTGGACATCGGTGCGCCAGGATCGAGCATCTACAGCACCTACTGGAACAACACGTACTCGAGCCTGAGCGGTACGTCGATGGCCACGCCGCACGTCGCTGGCGTCGCGGCGCTGGTGCTTTCCGTCAATCCCGGTCTTTCGATGACGCAGCTCCGCGAGCAGATTCTGCGCAACGGCGACGCGATCTCGTCGATGGATGGCGTCACCACGACTGGTATGCGTCTCAACGCCTACAAGGCGGTCACCAACGCGGTGACGGTGGCTCCGGACCGGGACGGCGATGGCGTTCCCGATCTCTCGGACAACTGCCCGTATCTCTCGAATCCGGCGCAAACCGACGCCAACGACGACGGCATCGGCGACGACTGCGTCCCGTCCGGCTGCAGCGGCGGTGGCTGCGGCGGCGGTGCGCCCCCCGCAGGTGAGTGACGCACGAGCGTCGCATCGCGTTTCCTGAGCATTCGCAGTGCGGGCCGGAGGATGGATCCTCCGGCCCGTTTCGCTCCTGCCGGTCGTCGTCATTCTGGCTCACGCCAACGGTCCACGCGGATGCACCCACTGCTTCAACTCGGCGGTTGGCGTCTATCCGCGTACCTGGCGTTGCATTGGGTGGGCATCGCCGTCGGTGCGCTCATCGGCTGGTACGAGCTTCGGCGCGCGAAGCTCGGCGCGTGGCAAGCCGGCGCCACGCTCGCTGCATTGGTGCTGGCTGCGCACGTGGGTGCGCACGCGTACCACGTCGTCACGAACCCCGCGCACTACCTCGAGGGGCGCGGCGATTGGCACGACTGCGTCACCAGCGGCCTCGCGCTCAACGGCGGCATCCTCGGCGCCTACCTGGGACTGCTCTTGGTGGCTCGGTCGCTGCGTGTCGAGTCGTGGCTGATCGGTGATGCCCTTGCGCCTGGCGGCGCGCTGGCGCTCGCGATCTTTCGCGTGGGCTGTTGGATGCAGGGTTGCTGTTACGGGCTTCGGCTCCCCGCGGGCTCCTGGTTCGAGGGGATCAGCACGCGGCTCGTCGGCAATCGGCTCGTGAGCCTCTATCCGACCCAGCTCTTCTGCGCTGGATTCGCGCTCGGCCTGTTCACGTGGATGTGGATGCGGCGACGACGCAAGCGCTATCCGGGGGAGCTGGTCGTCGGCGGCATGCTCGGCTATTCGACTTGGCGCTTCGGGGTGGAATTCTGGCGCGCCGACACGCCCAAGGACATCCGCTGGCTGGGGCCGGCGCTATCGTCGAATCAAGTGATCGCGCTCGGCTTGTTCGCTCTGGGGCTCGCGTTCTTGTGGAACCGCCGCACCGCCACGCCCATCACGCGCTGACCGGGCGCATCGACGCATCGACGCATCGATGCGCCGACAGCCGCTCGATCACGGTGTGGAGGGCGGGCGGTCCCTCGCACACCCCTCTCGATTCCGCGAGCGCTCGCGCGTCACCGCATGCGGGTAGCGGCGAGTCGCGCGACGACCGCTTCCGGACGGGCGGGATCGACCATCGCGCCCGCGGCGCGCAGCGCCAGCGCCTCGATGGTGAGCGTCGGGTTGTAGCCCGAGCCGGTGGGTAGGACCGAGCCGTCGATGCACCAGAGATTGTCGAGGTCGTGGAACCGCTGGAAGCGGTCGACCACCGAGGCCTTCGGATCGTCGCCCATGCGCATGGCGCCCAGCACGTGGCGGGTGGTGGGCGTGGGACCGCCGTCGTACTGCGGCGCCACGAATGCGAACTGAGCGCCCGCCGCCCCGTGGATGGCGATCATCTTCTCGCCGTAGAAGCGGCTCGCGGCCAGCTCCATCGCGTGCGGTCGGTAGGTGATGCGCGCTGCCGGCAAGCCGTGGATGTCCTTCACGTCGGGGTCGAGATCGACGCGATTGGTGAGCTGAGGCGCGTCCTCGCCTTGCATGATCATCGCCGCGAGGTGAGCACCGAACGGGCTCGCTCGCAGCAGCTTCTTGAGGAACGGGCCGCGGGCGAACAGCGAGTGCACGTAGTTCTTGGCCTCGCCGATCTTCTCGGAGTTGGTGCCGAACTCGATGACGCCGCCGAGTGGCCGCGCGGGATCGTTGGGCACGCCACGGAAATCCGCGATCCCCGAGCTCACGGAGCGGCCGCGCTCGCCGTGGAAGCTCTGCCGGTAGATGCCGATTCCGAGCGTTTGATAGTGGTACATGAGGCAGCGGCCCACGCGATCGGACGAGTTCCCGACGCCCGCGCTGCCGAGATCCGACAGCAAACACAGCCGCGCCGACTCGATGCCGCCGGCGGCGAGCACGTAGCGGTCGCCGCTCACGGTGGCGGGCTGACCCGCGGGGTCCACGTACTCGAGGCCCGTGACGTGGTTGCCGGCGGCGTCGGTCACGATCCGCGTGACGGTGCAGTCGTAGCGAAGCTGCACGTTCCCCGTGAGCAGCGCCTTGCGGATGCTGGTGACGGCGGGTGATCCCTTGGCGTTGGTCGGGCAGCCGTATCCGCTGCAGAAGCCGCAGTCGTTGCACGCAGGCCGGCCATCGTAGCGCCGCGACAGATTGATACCCGGGTACGGAAACGGGTGATAGCCGAGCTGGCGAGCACCTTCGCCGAGCACCGACGCGACGTACATGTCCGGTCCGGGCGGGAGCGGGTAGTCACCGGAGCGCGGTGACTCGAACGGGTTTGCTCCCGCGCGCCCGGTGACGCCGACCTCGTGCTCGGCCGCGGCGTAGTAGGGTTCGAGCTCGTCGTACGTGAGGGGCCAATCGGCGAAGTCGGCGTCGGTGACGTCGCCGAGCTCGGTGCGCATGCGGAAGTCGAAGGCGTTGAAGCGCGGAGTCTTGCCGTCTGCGTGGATCTGCCCGCCGCCCACGGCCTTGGGAAGATTGTTCACCTCGCCGACGTAGCTGCGCTTGCCGTCGCTCGCCGAGGCGCGGAACGTGCGCGGCTCGATGCGCGCCTGCTGCATCACCAGATTGCGTGCGCTGAGCTTGATCTCGTCGCTCGAAAACAGCGGAATCGGAAATCCGGGGCGCGGGTCGTCGAGGCCGAGGAAGTAATTGCTGCCGGCTTCGAGCACGCAGACCTTGAGGCCCGCGTCGGCCAGCACGCGAAGCGCCGTGCCTCCGCCGGGTCCGCTGCCGATGATGACGACGTCGAAGCGATCCAGGCTCGTGTTGCCGAGGACGTGCGGCACGCGCGATGGGAGGTCAGCCACGACCGTGCTCGCAACCCGGACCGCAGGGAGCCGCTCGGCGGTCAGCGCGTACCACCAAGAATCGCCGCTCGCGCATCGAGGCACGACGACGGCAGGGCCGCGACTGCAGCCGAGATTTCCGCCGCATCAAAAGAACCGCTTTCCGCCCTGCGCCAGCGCAACGATCGTGAGCACGTTGACGAGGTCGCGGTCGAATCCGTCGTTCGGGCGGTTCGGGTCCAGGGTCTGGTTGGGCTGATCGGGGCGGTCGCGCGGTTCGCCCGTCGCAGGATCGAAGAGTGTGTGCCCCAGCGGGTGGCTGTCACCGTCGTAGTGATACTCGCGCCAGGCGATGCCGTCGGTGTTACCGCCGTATTCCGGCGCACCGAACAGGCCCTCGCACAGATGGTCCAGGACCGCGTCGCGAAACTCGCGGGGCGATTGGCCGAAGAAGTCGAGGCATTGCTCGGGTGTGGCTTCGGCGAGGCTCGCTAGGCCAGCGGCGCGCGCCATCCCGTCGAGCTTGGCGAGCCCGTCGCGGTAGAGCGCGATCCAACCGGGAGTGGTCGGCACGATGCCGGCGTTGATGTCGCCGTTCGGCACCGATTGCGAGCCGAAGTAGGCGATGCGGAACGACAGCTCCTGAAGGCGGGTGGGCGGTAGCACGTCGCGAAAGTGGTTGGCGGGGTAGTCGTTGCTGGCGTCGCCGGTGCGCGGATCTGGATACGGGACGCGGCCACTGAAGGGGCCGCTGCGGTAGAGATCGGGGATGGGATGCTCGAATGCCGCGAGCATTCGGTCGATGTACTCGACGGCGCCTGCGCCGAGCGCGCCCACCGTTTCGTCCTCGGGAACGATCGCCGCGGCGAGCGCTTCGAGCGTGGCGCGCTGGTCGACGCTGAGGAGCCGCCGCACACCGTGGGCCGAGCCACCGCATCCCGGCAGCTCTGCGACGGCGACCGCCGCTGCACCTGCGCCGATCGCACGCAAGAGCTCGCGACGGCGGAGTCGGAAGCGTTGGTTACCGGACGTGGTCTCGTCGTCGCTCATCGGGATCTCGCGAGTCGTTCCCGATTACACGCGCGCCGACCTTCGAATCAAGTGCGGTTTTCGAACGGCGGGCGAGCGGTATGATCGGCTGCATGCGAAGTCGCCGCGCGCGTTGGATCTCTCGTCTCTCGCTGGCCTTCGTTTGGGCGCTCGCGGGCTGTGGTGGAGGAAGCGGCGAGCACGCGGGTGGCCTGAGCTGGCTCGATGCGCGGCCCGGGCTCGCCGATCGCAGCTCGTGGCGGATGGACGTGGACGCGGCGGCGCGGCCCGACGTGCGTGCGCTCGGTCCGGTGGGAGTGGGCAACGGCAGGGTGTTCGGGTTGCTCGGTGACGGTTACCCGCTCGCGACCTGGCACAACCTGGGCGGTCCCACCTACCACCGGCCACTCAAGTGGTTCAGCGACTACACGCCGCACGTGGTGGCGGAAGGCGCTCGTCGCGAGCCGACCCACGAAACGCTGTCGTACGTGCGCCGCACGCCAGTGGCGATCGTCGAATCGAGCGACGACACGCTGGCGTGGACGCTGGTCGCGTTCGCCCCGCGCGGCGCGCCGAGTCGCCGCGCGGAGGACGCGCTCGTGAGCGTGTGGATCGTGCGGAACCACTCGGATCACGCGATCGCGAGCGTGGGGCTCGAACTGGGCGGCGTGCTGGCGCGCTACGACGGCAGCGGCCTCGTCGAGAACGACACCACCGGTCGCCATCTCTTCGTGCGCCCGATCGACGGCTCCATCGCGACCACTGCGGCGGGGGCCAACGGATCGACGATTGCGCTCGGTGATCTCGCGCCTGGCGCAGAGCGCGTCGTGCCGGTGGCGTTGGCATTCGTCATCGGCGACGGCGGCCCCGAGCCGGTATTCGATGCAATCGCCGCGGACGGGCTCGATTCGCTCCTCGAGGGCACCCTGGCGTGGTGGCGCGATTGGTTCGGCCAGGCGACCCGCGTCGAGACGCCGGACCCCGCGTTCGACGATCTCTTCGACGCCCAGGTACTCGCAATCAAGGTCAACCAGGCCGCCACGGGTGCCCTCAGCCAGATGAGCCAGTACGCCTACACGTGGCTTCGCGATACCCACGGCCCCGCCATCCTCTACCCGCGCATCGGTCTCGCGGACGATTTCCGCGACATGCTCGACTACCAGTACGGCGCCGCGGTGCACAACGGCGACCTCGCCAACGCGTTGCCCGCCGACCAGGACCTTTCGGATCTGCCTGCGCCTCCCGATTGGCGCGGGCTACCGACCTACACCTGGCGCACCCGTGCCGAAGGGCCGAGCTTCGTGGTCCTCGAATACGAGGCGTACGAGCGCGCCACCGGCGACGACACGCTCGCGGATGAGCGTTTCGACATGCTCTGGCACGCGCTCCACGGCCAACAATTCGTGGACGGCTGTCTGCAGTACTACTCGGGAGACGAAACCTTCGAGGACGTGAAGGAGGCGAGCTTCGGCCAGAACCCGCTCGCCGAGCCCGACGAGTCGACGCTCTCGGCGTACTCGTCGTACGCGATGATCCGTGCCGCGCGCTACCTCGCCACCGTCGCCAGCCGCACGGGGCGCAGCGACGACGCTGCCGATCTCACGCGACTCGCCGCCGACGTCCAGCGTTGCCTGGACGAGGTGTTCTGGATGCCCGATCTCGGCCGGTGGGCGATCGAAGCGAGCACGGCCACACGTGTTCCCGATCCGCGTCCCTACGAGGACGTGAGCACGATGCCGCTCTGGCTCGACGTCGTCGACGCCGACGACCCCAAGGTCGTGAGCAACTTCGAATCCGTGCTCGCCGCTCTCGGCCGGCCGAACGGCACCCTCGTCACGCCGCTGCCCGCCGCCTTCAAGCTGCTCTTCACGCAGGTGGAGCTGGGTGTCCAGACCGGCATGAGCCACGCGTACTGGCTCGTCAACCTCGACCGCATGTTTCATCCCATCGCCGACGAAGCCTTTCGGCGCTGGCGCGAGCTGCCCACCCCCACCGGCTTCACCGAGGAAGCGGTGATCGTGGACGACTACACCCATCTGCAGGTGGTGCGCGAGCCGATCGGCATCGTCGGCGACACCTCGGCGCGTTACCGAAGCTGGGAGTCGGGGATCGTGGGGAATGCGCTCCTCACGCATCTCACCGGCTACGATCCCGACTTGGCGACTGGCGAGGTGCGTCTCGCGCCGCACTTGCCGCCCGAGTGGGACCACGACACCTGGCGCGGGCTCGCGTACGGCGATGGCCGCTTCGATCTCGCGATCCGGCGTGGGGGCGCTGGGCGTGAGATCGTGGTCACCACCGACCCGACCACGAGCTTCACCCTCGACCTCTCGCTGCCCGTCGACGGTGCGCCGACCACGGTTTCGGCCTCTGTCGACGGGGAGCCGATTCCGGCGAGCGTCACCCACAACCGATACGGCCGAGCCGTGGTGCGCTTTCCGCTCGTTCCGATCTCGGCCGGCCACGTCACCACCTTTGCCGTGGCCACCGACTGAACCGCCCGCCGCGCGCTCGTTTTGCGCCGCGCTCTTAGCAGTCTCCTGTCACGGCTGCTAACAATTGGCTGCAATCTGCTGTTATCATTGACACTATTTTTCTGGCCCCGTTCTTGACAGGCTTGGGGGGCGAACTTAGATTGCCCATTGTTCCGAAGCGGAATGGCGGGGTGAGGGTTCGCATCGCCGCTTCGTGGGTTAAGCCGGGGGCGTCGAGCGCAGCCGGCGAGCCCCTCACGACACAACCGAATTTCAACAGGTGGCCCGGCGGGCCGATGAGGCCCCAAGGCTTCTGCGTTCGACCGAAATCGCATGCTCGGATCGCGGCGAGGTGCTGTCCGCATTCCGACCCGAAATCGACGATACCCATCCACCGAGGACACGGAGGAGGAAAGGAAATGGGCTTGAACATTCGACCGTTGCAGGACCGGCTTCTCGTCAAGCGACTGGAGAAGGACGACAAGTCGAAGGGCGGGATCATCATCCCCGACACCGCCAAGGAAAAGCCGCAGGAAGGCGAAGTCGTCGCCGTGGGCAAGGGCAAGGTTGGCGACGACGGCAAGGTCGTGCCGCTCGACGTGAAGAAGGGCGACAAGATCCTCTTCAGCAAGTACGCGGGCACCGAAGTCAAGATCGACGGCCAGGAAGTCCTGATCATGCGTGAGGACGACGTCCTCGGCGTGCTCGAGGCCTGAAGCCTCGCCCGTCCCCACGAACATCGAAGCCAATCAAGGAGATCTACATGTCAGCGAAGCAATTCCGGTTCCACGAGCCGGCGCGGGACGCGATCCTGCGCGGCGTCAACATCCTGGCCAGCGCGGTGGGCGCCACCCTCGGACCGCAGGGCCGCAACGTCATCCTCGAGAAGAGCTTCGGCTCGCCCACGGTCACCAAGGACGGCGTGACCGTCGCGAAGGAGATCGAGCTCGAGGACAAGTTCGAGAACATGGGCGCCAAGATGGTGCGCGAGGTCGCGAGCAAGACCTCGGACGTCGCCGGTGACGGCACCACCACGGCGACCGTGCTGGCGCAGGCGATCTACCGCGAGGGTCACAAGCTGGTCGCGGCCGGCAACGACCCCATGGAGATCAAGCGCGGGATCGAGAAGGCGGTCGAGGCCGTCATCGAGAACTTGAAGACGATGTCGAAGGACACCAAGGACAAGAAGGAAATCGCCCAGGTCGGCGCCATCTCGGCGAACAACGACAAGATGATCGGCGACATCATCGCCGAGGCGATGGAGAAGGTCGGCAAGGAAGGCGTCATCACGGTCGAGGAGGCCAAGGGCCTCGAGACGACGCTCGACGTCGTCGAAGGCATGCAGTTCGACCGCGGCTACCTCTCGCCGTACTTCGTCACGAACGCCGAGTCGATGGAGTGTGTGCTCGAGGACCCGCTCGTTCTCTTCAACGAGAAGAAGATCTCGAGCCTCAAGGACCTGCTGCCGCTGCTCGAGAAGATCGCCCAGTCGGGCCGTCCGTTCCTGATCGTGGCCGAAGAGGTCGAGGGCGAGGCGCTCGCCACGCTCGTCGTGAACAAGATCCGCGGCACGCTGCGCGTGTCGGCCGTGAAGGCGCCGGGCTTCGGCGATCGCCGCAAGGCGATGCTGCAGGACATGGCGATCCTCACGGGCGGCAAGGTCATCGCCGAGGAGCTCGGCATCAAGCTCGAGAACGTCGGCATGGAGGACCTCGGCCGCGCGAAGAAGATCGTGATCGACAAGGACAACACCACGATCATCGAGGGCGCCGGCAAGGCCGCCGACATCGAGGGCCGCATCAAGCAGATCCGCGCCCAGATCGAGGAGACCACCTCGGACTACGATCGCGAGAAGCTCCAGGAGCGCCTGGCGAAGCTGGCCGGCGGCGTCGCGGTGATCAAGGTCGGCGCTGCGACCGAAGTCGAGATGAAGG